>DMYQ01000138.1:9097-13885 GCA_003482555.1 Janthinobacterium sp.
TTCCAGAGCTACGCCCTGTATCCGCACATGAGCGTGGCCGAGAACATGGCCTTCGGCTTGAAGCTGGCCGGCATGAACAAGGCGCAGATCCAGGAGGCCGTGATGCGCGCGGCGCGCATCCTGCGCATCGAGCCCCTGCTCGAACGCAAGCCGAAGGACTTGTCCGGCGGCCAGCGCCAGCGCGTCGCCATCGGCCGCGCCATCGTGCGCAAGCCGGACGTGTTCCTGTTCGACGAGCCGCTGTCGAACCTGGACGCGTCGCTGCGCGTGCAGATGCGCATCGAACTGGCCAATCTGCACCGCGAATTGAAGGCCACGATGATTTACGTGACCCACGACCAGGTCGAGGCGATGACCTTGGCCGACCGCATCGTCGTGCTCAACGCCGGCCGCATCGAGCAAGTCGGCGCGCCGCTGGAACTGTATCACCACCCCGACAACCTGTTCGTGGCCGGCTTTCTGGGCTCGCCGCGCATGAATTTCCTGAGCGGCAAGGTGCTGGCTTCAAACGCCGGACAGTGCCGGATCGCCACCGCCGCCGGCGGCACGGTGGTCGCCACCCTGGAGCGCGCGCTGGCCGCCGGCGACAGCGTGACGGTGGGCGCCCGTCCCGAACACCTGCGCGCCACGGCCGAATTGGATGGCGACGGCATCCCCGCCACCATCCTCGCCATCGAAAAACTGGGCGACATCAGTTATCTGTACGTGGGCGTGGCCGGCGCCGAAGAGTCCCTGGTGGTGCGCGCCGACGCGGAAAGCGCCTGGGCCCTGGGACAGGCGGTCTTCCTCGGCGTGGCGCCGGGACGCTTGCACGTATTCGACCAGCACGGCTGCGGCTGCCGCTGACATTCTTGCGGGTTGAACGACACGCGAGCCGTTCAACCCGATTTTTTACCGCTCGCATATAAAAATACAGACGGAGATGACCACCATGATTACGAACACGAAACGCGCGCTGATGAAGACCAGCCTGGTGCTGGCCGCCCTGAGCGGCCTGGCTTGCATCGGCATGGCGCAAGCCGCCGAGCCGGGCACCCTGCTCATCTGGATCAACGGCGACAAGGGTTACAAGGGCCTGGCCAAGGTGGGCGAGGAATTCACCAAGAAGACCGGCGTCAAGGTCGTGGTCGAGCATCCGGAAGACGCGCCCACCAAGTTCCAGCAGGCGGCGGCCGCTGGCAAGGGCCCGGACATCTGGATCTGGCCGCACGACCGCATCGGCGCCTGGATCGACGGCGGCTTGCTGCAGCCTTTGACACCCAGCAAGGAAGCGCGCGCCGCCATCCTGCCGCTGGCCTGGGCCGCCTTCACCGTGGGCGGCAAGACCTGGGGTTATCCGATCTCGATCGAAGCCGTTTCCCTGATCTACAACAAGGACTTGCTGCCGACGCCGCCGAAGACCTTCGAGGAAATCGCCGGCCTGGACAAGAAACTCTCGGCCAAAGGCAAGAAGGCCATCCTGTGGGACTACACCAATACCTACTTCACCTGGCCGCTGCTGGCGGCCGGCGGCGGCTACGCCTTCGACTTGAAGAGCGACGGCCACTATGACACCACGAAAACGGGCGTCAACAACGCCGGTTCGGTGGCCGGCGTGGACGCCGTCATGAAACTGATCAACAGCGGCGCGATGCCGAAGGGCGCCGGCTACGCCGACATGGAAGCCGGCTTCAACCAGGGCAAGATCGCCATGATGATTTCCGGCCCCTGGTCCTGGGACAATGCGCGCAAGTCGAAGATCAACTTCGGCGTCGCCCCCATCCCCACCGTGGGCGGCAAGACGGCGGCGCCCTTCATCGGCGTACTCGGCGCGATGATTTCAAAAGCCAGCCCGAACAAGGAAATCGCCACCGAATTCCTGGAACACCAGATGCTGGAATTGAACGGCTTGAAAACCATCAACGCCGACGTCCCGCTCGGCACGCCGGCCAACAAGGCCCTGTTCGCCGAACTGAAAACAAATGTGAATATCCAGGCCACGATGGAGAGCGCGCAAGCGGGCCGGCCGATGCCGAACAATCCCGAGATGGGCCGCTTCTGGTCGTCGATGAAATCGGCGCTGGAAAACATCACCCAGGGCCGCCAGAGCACGAAAGATGGCCTGGACGCCGCCGCCAAGCGCATCATCAGCGTCAATTGATACTGGCCTAAGGACCGCCCGGCGCGGCTACACGCCCCCCGGGGCGCGTAGCCCGGGGCGCCTGGCCCGGGCGCGCCGGCCGAGTGGCGCCGCGCCCCGCTCGCGCGGCAGATGCAGCGCTCCCCGTCCCCGCTTTCTGTTCCATTTACAGGTAAAACCATCGTGCGCAAGTTTATCGGCCCCTCAATACTGACCATCAGCCTGGCGCTGGGTCTGTATCTGCTCTTCCTGCTCTACACCACCGGCCAGACCATGCTGGCCTGCGCCGGCCTCGGCGTGCTCACCCTGACGGCCTGGATCTTCACCTCGGCGCGCGCCTACGCTTACCGCTACCTCTTCCCCGGCGTCATGGCGGTGCTGGTCTTCGTCCTGCTGCCGCTGGTGTACACGGTGTCGATCGGCTTCACCAATTTCAGTTCGAAAAACCTGCTCACCTTCGAGCGCGCCACCGACTATCTGCTCGACGAAACCCAGCGCACCGACAGTTCCGGCTACCAGTCGACCCTGTACGGCGACGGCAAGCAATTCCGCATCAAGCTGGAGCGCCCCGACTTGAATGAAAGCTTCCTCAGCGGCCCGCTGGCGCTGCGCCGCGCCGTGCCCCTCAAGGTCGAGCTGACGCCTTTCGAGCCGCAGCAGGCGGCGGCCCTGGGCCAGCCCCTGAGCCTGAGGGACATCATCGGCTTGCAGGCCAGCCTGAAAATGCTGACCCTGGTCATGCCGAACAAGATCGAACTGCGCATGCTGGGCCTGCGCGAATTCGGCCCCATCGCCCACCTGTACGTCGCGCTGCCCGGGCATGCCCTGAAAAGCGTGGCCAGCGGGGAAATCATCAAGCCCAACTTCAAGACGGGCTTTTACGAAACGGCGGACGGCACCCAGCTCGAACCTGGCTTCAAGGTCAACATCGGCTTCGCCAACTTCGTCCACATCTTCACCGACCAAGCCTTCCGCGAACCCTTCCTGCGCATCTTCCTGTGGACCATATGCTTTTCCCTGATCACGGTCGCCACCACCACCGGCCTGGGCATGGCCCTGGCCGTGCTGCTGAACTGGGACGCGCTGAAATTCCGCGGCGCCTACCGCACCATGCTGTTCCTGCCCTACGCGGTGCCGGGCTTCATTTCCATCCTGGTCTTCAAGGGCTTGTTCAACAATAATTTCGGAGAAATCAATCTGGTGCTGGATGCCCTGTTCGGCATCAAGCCGGCCTGGTTTTCCGACACCACCCTGGCCAAGTGCATGATCTTGATTGTCAACACCTGGCTCGGCTACCCCTACATGATGGTGGTCTGCATGGGCTTGATCAAGGCCATCCCGGCCGACCTGTACGAAGCCTCGGCCCTGGCCGGCGCCGGCCCGCTGACGAATTTCTTCAAGATCACCCTGCCCCTGATCATCAAGCCCCTGACGCCGCTGATGGTGGCCAGCCTGGGTTTCAACTTCAATAATTTCGTGCTGATCAGCCTGTTGACCGGCGGCCGCCCCGACTTCCTCGACACCAAGCTGCCGGCCGGCACCACCGACTTGCTGGTGTCCTACACTTACCGCATCGCGTTCGAGGATTCCGGCCAAAACTTCGGCCTGGCCGCCGCCATCTCGACCCTGATCTTCCTGCTGGTGGCCGCCATCTCGCTGGTCAACATGCGCCTGACCCGCATGAACCGCAACTAACCCCGGAGAACCCCATGGCTATCGTAGTAGACCGCTCCAACCGCTGGCGCATCCTGGCCGCCCACGTCGCCGTGCTGGCCCTGATCGCGCTGGTGCTGTTCCCCTTCCTGATGATACTGTCGATCTCTTTGCGGCCCGGAAATTTTGCGACCGGCAGCCTGATCCCGACGGAAATCAGCTTCGAACACTGGCGCCTGGCGCTCGGCATGTCTTACCAGGGGCCAAACGGGACCTTGATCGAGCCCGACTTTCCGGTGCTGCTGTGGTTGTGGAATTCGATCAAGGTGGCCACCATGACGGCCGCCGTCACCCTGCTGCTCTCGACCACCTGCGCCTACGCCTTCGCGCGCATGCAATTCCGCTTCAAGAACCAGGCCCTGGCCACCCTGATGCTGCTGCAAATGTTCCCCGCCGTGCTGGCCCTGGTCGCCATCTACGCCATCTTCGACTTGATCGGCACCTACGTGCCCTGGCTCGGCATCGACAGCCACGGCAGCCTGGTGCTGGCCTACACGGGCGGCATTGCCATGCACATCTGGACCATCAAGGGATACTATCAAACCATCCCCATTGAAATCGAGGAAGCGGCCAAGGTCGATGGCGCCACCCCGTGGCAAGCCTTCATCCACGTGCTGCTGCCGATGACGGTGCCGATCCTGATGGTGGTATTCCTGCTGGCCTTCATCGGCGCCATCATCGAATACCCGATCGCCTCGGTGCTGCTGCACGAACAAAACCAGCTGACCCTGGCCGTCGGCTCGAAATTGTTCCTGTACGAACAAAAATACCTGTGGGGCGACTTCGCGGCGGCCGCTATCCTGTCCGGCTTGCCGATCACGGCGGTGTTCCTGCTGGCGCAAAAATGGATGATTTCCGGCTTGACGGCCGGCGGCGTGAAAGGCTGACATGGGGCGCCGCCGCACGCCGCCGCTGTTGGCCGCCGTGGCCGCACTCGCCACATTGGCCGCATCGGC
>DMYQ01000192.1 GCA_003482555.1 Janthinobacterium sp.
ATACGATTTTGTCGTACATGCTCGAAAAAGCATACGGCGGCGCAGGCCGCCACGTTCAGCGATTCGACCTGGCCCAGGTGCGGGATCGCCACCCGCTGCGTGGCCAGGGCCAGCAAGTCGTCGGCCACGCCCTGCCCTTCGTGGCCCAGCAGCCAGGCCACGGGGCCGCGCAGGTCGACGTCGTACAAGGCTTGCTCGGCGTAACCGCTGGTGGCCAGCACGGCGATGCCGGCATTGGCGATGAGCGCGGCCAGGTCGACGTTTTCAAAAATGTCGATGACGAAGTGGGCGCCCATGGCCGCCCGCAGCACCTTCGGCGACCAGCAAAAAGCCGTGCCCGCGCTGCAGTAGACTTGCCGGATGCCGGCCGCCGCCGCGCTGCGCAAGATGGAGCCGACATTGCCCGGGTCTTGCAGATTATCCAGCAGCACGGCCGACGCCGCCAACGGCGCCGTCACCGGCAACTCCGGCGTGTCGATGACGAACAGGATGCCGACCCCGTGCTCGACCTGGCTCAGGGCGCCGTACAGGGCATCCGGCATGGCGATGCAGTGCGCCTGCGCCGCCTCGCACTGGGCCACGACGTCGGCCACTTCCCCGTTGGCCAGCGCGCCCTCGCTGACGATGCATTGCGGCGGCGCGCCGCGCAACTGCAGATAGCTCTGGCACAGGTGCACGCCGTCGAGCAGGGTGCGGCCAGCCTTGCGCCGCGCCTGCGAGCTGCCGGCCAAGTGCTTCAATTCCTTGTACAGCGCGTTCTCGCGCGAGGTGATCAGCTTCATGCGCCGCCCGCGATCAGCTTGCGCACCGGCGCGTAGGAGCGGCGGTGCACCGGCGAGACGCCGTGTTCGCGCAGGCGCTCAAGGTGCAGCGCCGTAGGATAACCCTTGTGGCGGTCGAAGGCATACTGCGGATATTGCAGGTGCAGCACTTGCAACGCGGCGTCGCGCGCGGTCTTGGCCAGGATCGAGGCGGCCGAGATCGCATCGACCTTGTCGTCGCCCTCGACGATGGCCATGGCGCGGATGCTCATCACCGGGCAGCGGTTGCCGTCGATCAGGGCCAGGGTCGGCACTGTGGCCAGGGCCTCGATCGCGCGCCGCATGGCCAGCATGGTCGCCTGCAGGATGTTGAGCTCGTCGATTTCCGCTTCCGAGCATTCGGCGATGGCCCAGGCCAGCGCGTTCTGCTTGATCAGCGGCATGAGCGCCTCGCGCCGCGCCTCGCTGAGCTTTTTCGAATCGCGTAAACCAAAGATGGGACGCGACGGGTCGAGGATCACGGCGGCCGCGAAGACCGGGCCGGCCAGCGGGCCGCGCCCGGCTTCGTCGACGCCGCAAATGATTTCATCGAGCGAAAATGGCAAGTCGTCAAACAGGCCGGGATAGAGATTTTTCAAGGAATGCCTTTATTCCGCTTGCATTCAAATTACAGGCGGGAGGTTGAAGTGTCGATCACGCGCATGACCGCCGCCGCGCTCTCTTGCGCGCTGTCGCGCAACAGGCTTTGATGCATGTCGGTGAAGCGCTGCACCAGGCGCAGACGGCCCGGCGCGTCGCTCAGTTGCTGCCACATGGCGTCGGCCAGGGCTTCCGCGCTGGCCGCGTTTTGCAGCAGTTCCGGCACCAGGAATTCGCGCGCCAGGATATTCGGCAGACCGATCCAGGGCTGATAACCCATGTGGCGCATGATTTCCCACGAGGCGCGCATCATCTTGTAGGCGATCACCATCGGTTTTTTATACAGCGCCACTTCCAGAGAAGCCGTGCCGGACGCCACCAGGACGGCGTCGGCCGCCTCGATGGCGCGGTGCGAGCCGCCGTCCGTGAGCAGGATCTCGACGTCTTGCAGGCCGGCGCCCGCCACCAGCTCCAGAAAATACTGGCGCTGCTTTTCGCCCGCCATGGGCGCCACGAAGCGCAGCGAATGGTCGCGCTGGAGCAGCAGTTTGGCGGCCCCCACAAAAGCGGCCACATTGTATTTCAGCTCACCCATGCGGCTGCCCGGCATCAGTGTGACCACGTTGGCGTCGTCCGGCAAGCCCAGATGGCGGCGCGCGCCCGCCTCGTCCGGCAGCATCGGAATCATCTCTGCCAGCGGATGGCCGACATAGGTGACCGGCACCCCGGCCTGGCGGTAGATTTCCTGCTCGAAGGGGAAGATCACCAGCATGTGCGAGACCGCCTTGACGATCTTCTTGATGCGCCCGCCGCGCCAGGCCCAGATCTGCGGCCCGATGTAATGCACGGTGGGGATGCCGGCTTGCTTCAACTGCTGTTCCAGGCCCAGGTTGAAGCCGGGATAGTCGGCGCCGATGAAGACGGCCGGCCGCTCGGCCAGCAATTGATCGCGCAACTGGTTCTGGATGCGCTTGATGGACCGATAGCGCGGTATCACTTCGAACAGGCCGCGCACCGTCAAGCTCTCCAGCGGCCAGTCGGAAACGAAGCCGTGGCGCGCCATGTGCGGCCCGCCGATGCCGTGAAAGCGCGCCCGCGGCAGGTGCGCGCGCAGGCCGCCCAGCAGGCGCGCGGCCAGCAAGTCGCCCGAAACTTCGCCGGCGACGACGGCGACCGTGGTGTTTGCGGTGTCAGCGGACGATGCCACGGCTCGCCCCGTTCAGGAATTCGCGCATGGCGCGGATTTGCTCGGCCGCTTCCGGGCTCGCCATCTCTTCCTCGAACAGGGCCGCCTTGGCCTCTTCCAGGGTCAGGTTGGAACGGTAGATCAGCTTGTAGGCCGCGCGCACGCCGTCGATTTGCGGGCGCGTGAAACCGCGCCGTTTCAAGCCTTCGATGTTGACGCCGTGGGCCGCCGCCGGATTGCCCGACAGCAGCACGTAGGGCGGCACGTCCTGGGTCAGGCTGGTGCTCATGCCGACAAAGGCGTGCGCGCCGATCTTGCAGAACTGGTGCACATTCGCAAAGCCGCTGAGTATCACCCAGTCGCCGATGTGGACGTGGCCGGCCAGCTGCGCGTTGTTCGAAAAGATCGTGTTGCTGCCCACCTGGCAGTCGTGCGCCAGGTGGACATAGGCGGAAATCCAGTTGTCGTCGCCCAGGCGCGTCACGCCGGCGTCCTGCGCCGTGCCGGTGTTGAAAGTGCAGAATTCGCGGATCGTGTTGCGGCTGCCGATTTCCAGGCGGGTCGGCTCGCCGGCCCACTTCTTGTCCTGCGGCGCGGCGCCGATCGAGGAAAACTGGAAGAACTTGTTGTCTTCGCCTATCGTCGTGTGACCTTCGATCACCACGTGCGGCCCGACCACGCGTGCCGGCGCCCACGCGCACATGGGGGCCGATGATGGAAT
>DMYQ01000022.1 GCA_003482555.1 Janthinobacterium sp.
GGCTCGGGTGGCTCGGGTTCGCGCGGTTAGTCGTGGCATGGGGCCGTAGCGCGGGGCCGTGGGCTCAGCCGACCGAACCGCCGCGCCTGAAAGAGCGCTACGCTTGATTGCCCAGGCAGGCGGCGGGCCGCACGAAAGACGCGGTTCCGCCGCCTGGAGACGGGGGCGGCATTCACTATTTCCTGGCCCCAATCCTCAACTGCTGGCCCGCAATTCGGTCCAAGTGATCCTGGCCGACCAGCGCATGCCGGGCATGTCCGGCTCGAAATTGCTTGGCATCGCGCCGGACCTCTATCCGCGCACCGTCCGCATCATCCAGTCTGGATATACCGGCCTGGAGGCGGTGACCGAGAGCGTCAATCAGGGCGCTGTCTTCAAATTCCTGAGCAAACCCTGGAATGACGTGGTGCTGCGCGAGCATATCCGGGAATCGTTCCGCCGCTACCATGCGAGCGCATGAAAAGGATACATGCCGACGTCATCGGCCTCCTGGATGTTGAACCAGACTGCCGATACCGTCTGATAGTGGCATTGCGTTAGTGGATGATGTGCATGGGAAATACATCTTTCCATTTGCCTGTGCTTGGATGTAAATGTAGGCATAGTCCTACATTTTTTATGGTTATAATCCTACATTCGCACGCGCGGACGTAGACTAATATGAATTTGTAGCAGTGTTGGTATTCGCAACTTTTCCCAGCCCATCGAGACCATCAAGGAGACACCCATGAACTCGTCCAACCAGGGTAACAGCCAGGGTAATAGCCAAATCAAGCAGCAGGGCACGTCCTACGGGAACATGCAGAGTGGCGAGCAGAACTTGCAGTCCGATACCGAACAGGGATTCGATCTTGCTGATCAAGCGTTCATTCTGGGCGAGGTGCGCCGGGTCGATAGTGTGCGCAACCGCCAGAGCGCCGACCAGGAGCAAAACGCGGCCGACACGACGGGCAAGGTCGGCGCTTAATCGGGCCATGGGATGGCGTTGGCGCAAGCCGACGCCGTCAGCGGCAACCCATGCGTGGCTGTAAGCGCGGCCCGGGCCGTCTTGCGCGCCGAGATAGTATCTTTCCGCAGAACGCTACCTTCCGCATCGACTTCCAGATTCTTCAGACTCTCTCCTTCGCGCTCAAGCGACCTGTCCTGGTCCCGTAAAATGGCGGCCCGCCGCTATTGACTTTATAAATGATAATCATTATCATTTATGTGTGCGATCCGTCTCCGTCACCCCGTATGACTCTGCCGGCCATTGCCGGGCGCTCGTCGCCGCGGCGGGCTAGCGCGGACGGGCAATTTTCCACACGAAGGATGCGCATGACAGAATTTGATTTCCGGCGCCGGGCCGGGCGCCGTGCGGACGCGTCGCGGGTGCGCCGCGGCCGGCGATGAGCGGCGCCGGTCCGAGCGCCAGCCGCGCCGTCTGGCTCAGGAATTTGCACCGGTGGCACTGGATCAGTTCCGCGCTGTGCTTGCTGGGCATGCTGCTCTTCAGCGCCACCGGCATCACCCTCAACCCTTCCTCGCAGATCGAGTCCAAGCCTGTCGTCGCGCGCCAGAAGGCCAGTGTGCCGCCTCTCTTGCGCGCCGAGTTGCAGCGTTTCGCCGCCACCCACGATGGCGCCAAGGCGGCGCTGCCAGCCGCCGCCGACGCCTGGTTGCGCCACGCCTGGTCGCTGGACGCGGACGGGCGCCTGGCCGAATGGTCGCTCGACGAAGTCTATCTGCCGCTGCCGAAAGCGGGCGGCGACGCCTGGCTGCGGATAGGCCTGGAAGACGGCGCGGCCGAATACGAGCGCACCGACCGGGGCTGGATTCCTGGCTGAACGACGTCCACAAGGGCCGCAACACGGGCGCCGCCTGGAACTGGTTCATCGATATTTTCGCCGGCGCCTGTCTGGTGTTTTACCTGACCGGCTTACTGATTTTGAAGTTTCACGCGGCCAATCGTCCCTTCACCTGGCCCATGGTGGGACTGGGATACTGATACCGTGCGCGCTCGCGCTCTTGTTCATCCACTGATTGATTTGACAGGTTCACCATGAAATTACGTTATTCCATCGCGCTCGGCATTCCGCTGATGAGCGCCTCCGCGATGGCGGCCGACCTGGCTCTCAAGCGCGACATTCCCCAGTTGAACGTGGCGGAATATCACCGGCCCTATGTGGCCGTGTGGCTGGAAACGCCGGAGCAGAAAGTGCTGGCGAATCTGGCCTTGCTGTACGACGTCAAGAAAAAGGACAATGGCGGCGCCAAGTACTTGAAAGACTTGCGTCAGTGGTGGCGGAAAAGCGGTCGCGACAGCGCCATGCCGCTCGACGGAGTCAGCGGCGCCACGCGCCCGCCCGCCGAGCACAGCTTGACCTTCCCGGGCGCCAGGCTCGATACATTACCGGCCGGCGAATATCAACTGGTGGTGGAAGCGGCCCGCGAAGCGGGTGGACGCGAACTGGTGCGCCTGCCTTTCCAGTGGCCGCCCAAGTCGGCCCTGAGCATTCCCGCCAGGGGCAAGGAAGAACTCGGCGCCTTGACACTGCAACTCACACCCTAAGGCGACAGATATGCGTATCTCCATCAAAACCCTGCTGGGGCTGGCGCTGGCCGGCCTGGCCATGCAGGCGCAAGCCCACTGTCCGTGGCTGCTGCCGTCGAGCTCCATGGTCGACTCGAGCGATGCCTGGGTCACGGTCGACGCCGCCATCTCCGAGGGCTTGTTCGACATCGAGCATCAGCCCCTGAAGCTCGATGCGCTGCTGGTCAGCGGCCCGGACGGCGCCCGCGTGATGCCGCAAAACACGGTCACCGGCCGCCTGCGCAGCGTTTTCGACGTGCAGATGCAGAAGCCCGGCACCTACAAGGCGGCCATCGTGTCGCAAAGCGTGATGGCCAGTTACAAGCTCGATGGTGAAAACAAGCGCTGGCGGGGCAGCGAGGAAGCCTTCGCCAAGGAAATTCCCGGCGCCGCGCAAGATCTCAAGGTGACCCATCAGTATAGTCGTCTGGAAACGTTTTTCAGCGCCGTGAGCACCAGCGACGCCGTCTTCAAGCCCAGCGGCGTGGGCCTGGAATTGCAGCCGCTGACGCAGCCGAACGATTTGCGCGCCGGCGAACAGGCGCGCTGGCGCTTCCTGCTTGACGGCAAGCCGGCCGCCAAGCTGGCCTTCAGCCTGGTGCCGGGCGGGGTGCGCTAGCGTGGCGTGCTGGGCGAAATCCGTCTGGGCACGGGCGCCGGCGGCGAGATCGCCTTCACGCTACCGGCGGCCGGCATGTATTTTGTCAGCAGCAGATGGCCGGCGCCCGGGCCCGCGGGGCAGACGCCGCCGCGTCGCCTGAGCTATGCCGCGACGGTGGAAGTACTGCCCCAATAAACTTTTTGACAAAGACCCTGATGCGCCGCGTCCTCCTGCCCCACCATTTTTCCCAGCACCCGGCGCCCGCCCGCGGGACGGTGCGGGATTTTCGCGGCCTCAGCATGGGCACCAGTTGGTCGGTGCGCCTGGTCGCGCCGGCCGACGCGGCGCCGGACGCGCATCTGCAGGAAGGCATGCAGCAGCAACTCGACATCGTCGTCGCGCAGATGAGTCACTGGTACGCGGATTCCAGCCTGAGCCGATTTAATCGGGGCGCGGCCGGCACCTGGCACACCTTGCCGGCCGAATTTTTCGAGGTGCTGGCGTTTGCTCTGGAGGTGGCGCGCGCCAGCGGCGGCGCCTACGATCCCGGCATTGGCGCCCTGATCAACCGCTGGGGCTTCGGCCCGGGAGGCGGCTATGCGCTGGCCGATTTCGCGCCGCCCACGCCGGCCGAGGTGGCCGCGTTGCTGGCGCAAGGGCGCGGCCGCATCGAACTCGACACCCTGGCGCATCGCGCCCGCCAGCCGGGCGCGACCCTGCTCGACCTGTCGGCCGTGGCCAAGGGACACGGCGTCGACCGCGTGGCCCGCTATCTGGAAGGGCAGGGCGTGCGCCACTATCTGGTCGAAGTGGGCGGCGAGTTGCGCGGCGCCGGCAGCAAGCCGGACGGCCAGCCCTGGTGGGTGGCGCTGGAGCAGGCCGAGACCGGCCCGGGCGACCTGGTGCTGGCCCTGCACGGCCTGGCGGTGGCCACCTCGGGTGACTACCGGCGCTTTTTCCAGCGCGGCGCGCGCCGCTATTCGCACACGCTCGATCCGCGCAGCGGCGCGCCGATAGACAACGCGCTCGCTTCGGTGACGGTGGTGCACGCCGAATGCATGGCGGCCGACGCCTGGTCGACGGCCTTGACGGTGCTGGGCGCCGAAGCGGGGCTGGCCCTGGCCGACCGCCTCGGCTTGGCGGCCCGCTTCCTCGAGCGCGACGGCGCCGGCTTGCGCGAACGCTTGAGCTTGTCCATGCGGCGCATGCTGCAACAATGATGCTGGGCGCGAGCGGCGACCCGGTCCGGCTGGCGCTGCTGGCCGGCTTGACCCTGGCCTACGCCGGCGCCTGTTTGGCGCCCTGCCTGCGGCTGCGTCGCCAGCGCCGCGCCGCACGTTTGGCGGCGGCGGCCGCGCTGGCGACGCCGGACGCGGGCAATCCCTCCTGGATCGTCGCCCACGCCAGCCAGACCGGCGGCGCCGAAGAGCTGGCCGGGCAGACCGTGCGCACCCTGCGCCTGGCCGGCGTCGACGCCCGACTGTGCCCCTTGTCCGGGCTGGACGGCGCCGCGCTGCGCGGCGCCGAGCGCATCCTGTTCCTGGTCAGCACCTATGGCGAGGGCGACGCCCCCGACGCCGCCGCCACCTTCCTCGCGCGGGTGATGGGCGCGCCGCTGCCGCTACCGCAACTGCATTACGCCATGCTGGCGCTGGGCGACCGCGCCTATTCCCATTTTTGCGCCTTCGGCCGCGTCCTCGACGAATGGCTGGCCGCGCAGGGGGCGGCGCGCTTGTTCGCGCGCATCGAAGTCGACTGCGGCGCGGCGCCGGCGCTCGACGAGTGGCGCCGCCAACTGAGCCACCTGGCCGGCACCAGCGACGCGCCGGACTGGGGCGCGCCGGCCTTCGCCGACTGGCGCCTGGCCGCGCGCCGTCTGCTCAATCCGGGCAGCGCCGGCGCCCCCGTCTATCACCTCGAACTGGCGCCGCAGGACGGGATCTTGCCACACTGGGAGTCGGGCGACCTGGCGCAGATCGCCGCGCCCGCCGAACCGGGCCGGCCGCGCGAATATTCGATCGCCTCGGTGCCGGCCGACGGCCGCGTGCACTTGCTGGTGCGCCAGCAAGCGCGCGCCGACGGTGGCGCCGGCCTGGCCTCGGGCTGGTTGACGGCGCAGGCCGGCATCGGCGCCGCCATCGCCCTGCGGCTGCGCCCGCACCGCCGCTTCCGCCTGGAGCGCAACGCCGACGGGCCCCTGATCTTGATCGGCAACGGCAGCGGCATCGCCGGCCTGCGCGGCCACCTGAAGAGCCGGATACTGGCGGAGCAAAGGCGCAACTGGCTGATCTTCGGTGAGCGTAACGGGGCGCACGATTTTCACTACCGCGCCGAGATCGAAGCCTGGCGCGACGGCGGCGCGCTGGCGCGTCTGGATCTGGCGTTTTCGCGCGACCAGGCGCAGCGCGTGTACGTGCAAGATCGCCTGCTCGGCAACGCGGACGAACTGCGCATGTGGCTAGGTGAAGGGGCGGCGATCTACGTATGCGGCAGCCTGAACGGCATGGCCGGCGGCGTCGACCTGGCGCTCGAAGAAATCGTGGGACGGGCCGCGCTGGACGGGCTGGCGGCCCAGGGCCGCTACCGCCGCGACGTCTACTGAGCGCCGGCACACCGTTGCTGCCAGGTGCCAGCTTACAACAATGGGGTCAGGTCTCGCATTGTCGGTTTTCCCAAAAAAAACCGACAATGCGAGACCTGACCCCAAAGTTTTCGACGATACCCGGGCGCCAGGTGCCAGCTTATAACTGGTAAAGCGCCTGCAGCCACAGCGCCCTCGGCGCCATCGGCAAGTCGTGCGGGATGGCGGTGCCGGGCGCCAGGCTCGGTTCGCGCACGTCGGCGTTGAACAGATTGTGCACCGAGGCCGAGAAATTCCAGCGCGCCTTGCCGCGCCGGGTGCTCAGCGTCAGGTCCAGGGTGGTGTAGTCGGCCACCGGCGCGCGCAGGTCGCCGGCCGCGCGGTGGCGATCGGCGACCCAGTTGATCTGCGGGCTGAGCAGGTAGCCGGCGCTGAACTGCCAGTCGGCCCGCCCGTACAGGTGGTGGTGCGGGGCGTAGCCGGCGTCCTTGCCGCTGCTTTCGTCGAGCGAGCGCTGCCAGGCGTAATTGCCCAGCAGGCGCAAGTCGCGGTTGACGGTCCAATTCGTTTCAAGCTCGATTCCGTGGCCGGTCTGGTTGCCCGTGTTGGCATAGGTGGCGCCCGTGTTCGGCACCGGGTTCGGCACGGTGCGGATGATGTCGCTCATCGCATACCGGTACAGGGTCAGGTTGACCTGGGCATCGGCCCGGGCTTGCCACGAAAACGCGCTTTCCAGGGTGCGGTTGGTTTCCGGTTTCAGCGTCGGATTGCCGAGCGCGACGGGATTGGTGATGCTGTAGCTTTCATTGAAGGCCGGGGCGCGGAAGGCGCGTCCGTACAGCAGCTTGGCGGTCAAGTCGAAGGAAGCGTCCCACACCAGCGCCAGGCGCGGATTGGTGGTGTTGCCGAAATCCGAATAGTGGTCGTGGCGCAGGCCGGCCGTCAGTTTCCAGTCGGTCGCCAGGCTCCACTCGTCCTGCAGGTAGAGGTAGTCGATCTTGCGCCGGTGCGGAAACATGAAGGGGTTGCTGTTGGAAAAATCGACGACGGCCGGCAAGGGCACCGGCAAGCCGCTGGCCGTGTAAGTGAAGTTGCGGGTTTCCGCCGTCCGGTACAAATTCAGGTCATCGTGTCCCACTCCCAGGCGCAACTGGTGGTGGGTGAAGCCGCTGTAGTCGGCGTAGGCCGACAGGCGAACCTGGCGCTCCCAGGTGTCGGGACCGCCGATCATGCCGTTCGGGAACAGGCCGGTCGGCAGACGCAAGCCGGGCGGCAGCAGTTCGAAGTCGACCGGGATTCGCTGCATGTATTGCAGGGTGCTGACGCTCGTGCCCAGGCCCCAGTTGCGGCCGAACTGGGGATCGCTCCAGGACAGGCTGGAAGTGATGCGTTCGCTTTTTTGCTTGCCGACCGGGTCCAGGGCCGAGGCGATGCCGGCCCCGGTGCCGAGATTGTCGCGCAGCTTGTAGCCGAGGCGCAGGCGCCACTTGGACAGGCCCAGGTCGAGGTTCGCGTCGAGCGCGTCGGCGCCCGTGTTGACGGGGCCCGGCGCCAGGCTGGCGTGGGTGTGCAGGGCGACGTCGTTGGCGCTCTGGGCGTCGGCGTCGATGATGCTCTTGAAGCCGTCGGTGTGGCCGGCGCGCAGGTAGGCGGCGACCTCGAACGGGCCCAGCGTGCCGCCGTGCTGGATCCAGGCGTCGCGCCCGTCGAAGGAGGCAAGGCGGCCGCCGACTTCGGTGCCCGCCGTTTCCGCGGCGTTCTTGGTGATGATGTTGACGACGCCGGAAAAGGCATCCGAGCCGTACAGGGCCGAACCGGGGCCGCGCATGATCTCAATGCGCGCGATGTGGTCGACCGGATAACCGCCCCACAGATTGCCCTTGTTGCCTTGATAGACGGTGGTGATCGGCACGCCGTTTTGCAGGATCAGCAATTGCGGCGTTTGCTGGCTGACGATGCCGCGCACCACATACAGGGATGAGTAATTGTTGGCGCTGCGGTTGACGTGGACGCCGGCCACCGTTTCCATCACCTGGTCGAGATCGGTCGCGCCCATGGCGGCGATGTCGGCCGCCGTGATCACCGAGGCGACGGCGGGGGCGCGGCGCAGCGTCTGCAGGCTGCCGGTGGCGATGCTGACGCTATCCTTGTCGCCATACACCAGGGTCAACTCGTCTTCTTCGCTGGTCTGCTGGGCCAGCGCGGACCCGACTGGCAGGCAAAGCGCCGCCGCCAGGCAGAGTGGAAATGCGTATGCGGATGTCAAGCCGGTCTCCTGATGAACTGTTTTTTTTCATTGTAGCCCGCCGAATCTTGCTCATGTGTAAAAAATCACGCAGTTGCCGTCGGCCAGGGTCGCCGCGCCACGCCTTCATATGCCACCCCGGCGCAGGGCGTGGGGAAGAGGGCGCCCTCCGGCTTGGCGGCCGCCTCCACCACGCAGGGCGGCATGCCGGCCAGGAAGGTGGGGATGCGCAGCAACTGGTATTCGCGCGCCGACAAGCCCATGTCGGCGATCAGGGCGGCGTGCAGGGAAGCGTAATTCATGCGCAGTTGAGGGTAGCGTGGCAACAACACTTTTTCCACGGCGAAGGCCAGTTCGACATGGCGCCCGCGTTCCAGGCCCAGGCGCGTGGCCAGGGCCATGATCCACGGCAGGCGCTCGTCGGTGGAATGGATGGGCCGGCCGTAGCCGTAGACGCGGTGCGCGCGCGCCTCTTCCAGCACCAGCGGCGCCAGTTGGGCGCCGGCCTCGACGCGCGCCAGGGTGCGCTGCAAGAAGTCGATGGCGCGCAAGCCGGCCAGGCCGCCGTACACGGTGGCCTCGGAAATGGCCAGGGCGGCGGCCACGCCCAGGTTGGCGCTGCTGCGCGCGCTGCCGGCCAGGGCGGCGACGCGGTTGTTCCACAGGCGCGCGTCCGGGTAACTGGTGTAGACCCACAGCGCGTGCAGCATCTCGATCTGGGGCGGCGCCAGGCGCCGGACCGTGATGCAGAACACGTAAAGGGCGACCCAGTCCATGTCGCGCAGTTCGCGG
>DMYQ01000021.1:0-15588 GCA_003482555.1 Janthinobacterium sp.
TTGCTTCGCACACTGTTCGCTTACCAGGCCTGGGCCAATGGCGAGTTACTACAAAAAATGGCGGGTTTCGATACCGAACGGCACCAAGAAGAATATCAAACCGCATTGCGGTTGATCAATCACTCCCATGTGGTCAGCCAGATATTCGCAGCCCACCTTGTTGGCAAGAAGCACGAATTCACTGCGGATAATACCCCGCAAACGCCGTCATTGGCGGATCTGCGCGCTGCCGTGGCGGAGTCAGACCGGTGGTATCTCCAATATCTGGAAAGCGTGACTTCAGAATCGCTCTCAGAATCCCTTCCATTCGTGTTTACCGACGGAGACAGAGGCACCATGTCGCGTGAAGAAATGCTTGCCCATGTCGTCACGCATGCCGTCTATCACCGTGGTGAAGTTGGCCAAATCATGAAGCAACTGTCCCTTGCGCTGCCCTGGGATACCTTTGCCGTGTATCTGCATCGCAATGAACCTTCGCGTCGATCGGGCTCCTTGTGATGGATATCCTGCACATGAAAAGCGCACCGCCCCCGGCTTCGCGTGAAGTCACACTCTTGCGCCGTCCGGATGGCACACCATGCCCCGAAATTTTCGGCATCGTGGTGTCGCCGATGCGGCGCCCCGCCGCCCAGGAGGTTCTGGTACGCAATCGCTGGTTCCGCGTATCGATTTCCGCACGGCTCATGATGAGTGCCGGTGCGCAAGATATCAAAGGTATTCCGTTTGCGCCGATCAAACCCGGTGATACATTGGCCGATGCGGCGATCGGCGTAGTGCTGTCGGCGCCGCCCGGGAGCGGTTTGCGGCCTGGCGATCTGCTTGCGCACGATTGCGGCTGGCGCGAGTATGCAGCCGTTCTGCTGAGTCAATGTGTTGCGCTACCAGCGGGCCCGGTCGATCCGGTGGCGTATCTTGGGCACGGCTGGACCGCCTACGCCGCGCTGAACCGTGGTGTTCAGGTTCGGCAAGGCGACACGGTTTTTGTCTCCAGCGCCGCGGGCGCCATCGGCTCGATGGCGGGACAGATCGCCCGCAAGCTCGGTGCCGCGCGTGTCATCGGTAGCACCAGTTCCCCGGACAAGGCCGCATGGATGAAAGCCAAGCTTGGCTACGACGCGGTGATCGTCGTCGGCAACGCCCCGATTGCCGAACAATTGAGCCGCGCCGGAGGGGATCGACGTGTATGTGGACATGGTGGGCGGCGCGCACTTGCAGGCCGCGGTGGAAGTTGCAAGGCATGGGGCGCGCTTCGTGCTGCTCGGGGCCTTGAGCGCCGAGTTGGCCGTCAAGGGTGCGACCAAAGTCGCGCCGGTGGAGCTCGATTTGTTTCAGCTCATTCTCAAAGGTGTGACGCTGCGCCGCTACAGCGCCGACGACGATCCCGACGCCTTCAATGAATGGCTGCAATGCCTCGCTGAATGGCAACAGCTCGGCAGCATCCATTTACCTGCCTCAAAATTCATCGGGATCGAGAGTGCACCGCGAGCACTCCATGAAGCATGCCTTGGGCGACTCAAGGGCTTGGTGTACGTGGAGTTGTAAGATCGGTTGCCGCGGTGTGTATTGCTGTTCCAGTATCATTTTGGCGGCGCGGATGGCGGCGTGAGCGCGCGCACCTTGCGCCAGGCCTTGCGCAGCGCGCCGCTGTCGTCGTGCAGGCGCGCCAGCAGGAAGCCGCGGGCGAAGGCGATGGCGGCGACTTGCTCGGGCCGCTCGCCCGGTAGTTGCAGCAGCAGGGCGTCGGCCACCGCGACGTCGTTGCGCCAGCCCAGCTCGTCTTGCAGCGCCCCCAGCGCATCGGCATAGGCTTGCACCCGGCGGGGCCGGTACAGCGCCTGGAAAAACTGCGCCGCGTAACGGGCTTTCTTGACGGCGATGCGCAAGCGGTGCAGCGCGCGCGGGTCGGCCGCGCCCAGGTGCTTGCCGCGCTTCTGCAGCTTGCGATGGCTGCCAGCGAGCGTCTCGGCGGCGAAGCGGACCAGGCGCCGCTGCGGATTCTTCGCCTCCGGCGGCGCCAGCGCCGCGGCCCGTTCGGGGTCCAGCATCCAGGCGCAAAACGAGAGCAGCAGGCGCGTGTAGCGCTCCGACAGCAGCGCCCGCGTCACATCCTGGCGCCGCGCGGCCGCCATCTCCGCCACCATCTGGCGCAGCAGGGGCAGGTCCACCGCGCCGGCCGCCGACGCCGGCAGCAGGGCCAGGGTCGACGTCGCCATCACGTCCCAGTCGCGCGCCGCGCCCAGCGCCGCCGCCAGCCAGGCGATGTCGGCAAGCAGAGGGGCCGGGCAGGGCGCCACGCCGCCAAACATCTTCAGGGCGGAACGCAGGCGGCGCACCCCGACCCGCATCTGGTGCAGGCATTCGCCGTTGTGGCCGTCGAGCACTCCGGCCTCGTTGTCTTGGATGTGCGCCACGCAGTTGCCGAGGATGGCTTGCAAGCCCTCTTCGACGCTGGCGCGCGGCGCCAGCGCCACCGCGCGCGCGGCGACGGCGCCGCAGGGCGCCTGCAGGCACAGCGCGTAGCCCCTCTCGGCCTTGTTGCCGTTGTCGACGCGCAGCGGCAGGCGCTCCGCCAGGCGCAGCGCGAAGTCGTACAGGCGCCGCGGCCGGCCTTCGATCAGTTCCAGTTCGACTTCGCAGATCGGCAAGCTCAGCTCGCCCCGTTCCAGCGTGCCTTCGTCGAGCACCAGTTCGAACTCGTCGCCATCGACGTTCAATTGCCAGGCGCTGCGCTGCACCCGCACCGTGAACAGCGGCTGCAGGCGCGCGCCCAAGCCCGGTTCGGCCAGCATCGCGGCCCAGGGCGAGTCCGCTTCCACCAGCTCGGCCAGGCGCTCCAGCTCGGGCAAGGCGCCGGCCACCTCGCCCTCCCATTCGTGGCGCCGGTGCAGGCCGCCCAGCACGCCGCCGCCAGCCTTCATGGTTTGCGTCCAGACGCCGCCGGCCTCGCGCACGCGCAAGCCGGCGCCATGGCGGAACAGGTGGAAGTCGGGCGTGTCGAAATAGATCGCCAGCAGGGTGTCGCGGCTCGGCTTGCCGAGCGCGTGGCGGCCGATCAGCGGCAGGCGCCGCAGCTTGCTGGCGGCGGCCGGATCGAGCAAGAGTTTGAGTTCGATTTCCATGTTCCAGTGTCCCATGTGTGTGCGCGCGAGCGCTTGGCGAGCGCTTATAGCCTGGCCACGATGCGGTTATCGGCGACGGCTTTTTGCAGGGTGGCGTAATCGGCCTCGGTCTGGTCGGCGTAGGCGCGGGCGAAGACGCCCAGCGCCAGGTCGAACGCATTGCTGCGCCCGAGGTAGCCGCTGATGGCGGCCGGGTTGCCGGACTTGGCGTGTGCGCGCGCCAGCGCCCAGGCGCAAAAGCCGGTGTAGTCGCATAGTTCCGGCAGCGCGATGCTCTCCAGGCGGATCGAGCCCTTCATGTCGCGCAACTGGCGGATGTAGTAATCGACGCCGCTGCCCGGGTCGCGCGCCCAGCCCAGGAAGATGTCGCTCGACGACTGCATCAGGCGCTGGCCCTCGACCACGCGCTGGCCCGGGTGGCGGTAGGGGCTCTTGCCGTGGTAAGGCTCCAGCACCGAGGGCCGCGCTTCCTTGAACTGCAAGAACAGCGGCTCGTGGTCGTTGGCCATGAACAGGGCCACGGCGCAGCGCGTGCCGACGCTGCCGACGCCGACCACTTTCATGGTTACGTCGACCAGCTCGTACTGGTCGAGCAAGACCTTGCGCTCGTCCGGCAGGGTGCGCCGGTAGTGCTGGAAGAAGGCGCGCATTTCAGCGTCGAAGCGGCGTCCGCGCTCGGGATGGTAGACCAGGGGCGGATTGTCGCGGATGCGGCGCTTGCCGTCGACCAGCGTGGTGGCCTTGTACAGCAGGCGCTCGTCGGTCTGCCCGCGCGCCTGCGCCGCCTCGGCCGCGCGCAGGCGGCGGATGTCGCGCGTGCGTCCCAGGTCGACCAGGTCTTGCACGTTGATGCGGGCATACCAGCGCTGCAGGGGGCTGAGGCGGGCGTATTCGGCCATCTTTTCGCGGTAAGAGGCGACGGTGGCGTGCACCAGTTCCAGGCAATTGCGTTCCGGGAAATGGCGTGAGCGGGCCGCCACCATCACGCTCGCGGCCAGTCGCTTGATGTCCCATTCCCACGGCCCGGCCAGGGTTTCGTCGAAATCGTTGAGGTCGAAGATCAGGTTGCGCTCGGGAGTGCCGAATTCGCCAAAGTTCATCAGGTGGCAGTCGCCGCCGGCCTGTACGCGCAGATTCGACACCGGCGTGCCGGCCAGGTCGAAGGCCATGACGCTGGCAGCGCCGCGCAGGAAGGCGAAGGGCGACTGCAGCATGCGCCCGTAACGTATCGGCAGCAATTCCGCGATGCGGCCCTGATTCGACTGTTGCAGCAGCTTGACGACGTCGCGCCCGCTGGCGGCGGGGCGCCAGGCCGCGTGCAGGGTGCGCGGCGTCTTTTGACGCAGCACGCGGCCGGCCGCGATGCGCGCCTCGGTGGCCAAGCAAGTGGGGGTGGGCAAGTCGGATTGTCGCATGCGGGTTCCGGGCTGAGCGGTGTCTAAGCTTGATCTTACCTTGTTGTCGCCAAACGGGCGACGCCGGCTGCTACAGTGTGCGCCGTCCGCTCATTCCTCGTGCTTGGAAATGTCATCTCTTTCTTCGGCGGGCCGATCCAGCCATTTTTTGTGCAGCAGTCTTTCCAGCGGCCGGCCGATGAAGAACAGCAGCAAGACCATGGTGATGGCGATGGCGGCGATTTGCCAGGAACCCATGCCGCAGACGATGCCGAGCGAAGCCGTGACCCAGATCGAGGCGGCCGTCGTCAGCCCGCGCACGTGCTCGGTGTTGCGGTCGTGCACGATCACGCCGGCGCCCAGAAAGCCGATGCCGGTGATGATGCCCTGGATGCTGCGGCTGACGGCGTCCAGGGTGTGAGCGCCCGGCCCGAACGCGAAATTCATGCTGGCCATGGTGGCCAGGGACGAACCCAGCGCCACCAGACCCATGGTCTTGATGCCGGTCGGCTTGCCGTGCAGATTGCGGTCGAGGCCGACAATCCCGCCCACCAGCACGGCGAAAAACAGGCGGAAGATGATTTCCCGGTAGTCGAGCATGGCGGCGCCCCTTATTCTTCGGCCTGTTCCGGCAGCGCCAGGCGACCGGTGTGAAAGTCGTACTCGTAGATTTCGCCGTAGCGGCCCCATTCGATGGCGATTTCCAGCACCCGCTTGGCGTCGTCGGCCTTGAGGAATTCCTCCAGCAGGGCGATGAAGGGCTCTTCCGGCAATTCGCCGTTCGGCTGCGCTTCCAGCAGTTCGCGGATGCGCGCGGCCAGCGGCACCTGGGACAGCAATTGCTGGCCGAAGATGTGCTGGCGCTCGGACTGCTCGGCCTCGATGTAGCTCTTGCCCAGCGGCGTCAGGGTGATGTCGCCCTTGTCCACGTGCGCCAGGCCCAGCAGGCCGAGCGCTTCATAGACGGGGAACAGTTCTTCATCGGCGATCTCGGCTTCTTCTGATAGTTGCGGCAAGTCGGCGCGGCCGTTGAAGGGCGCGTCGGCCAGCAATTCCAGTACCGCCTCGATATGGCTGACGTCCGTTTCCGGCAGGCGGTAGTCGGGGTGCAGGGTGGGCGCGGCGCCGGCCACGGCGACGGGCACCTGGCGCATCGTCATCAAGCCGTAGACTTCGTCGATCAGGGCGCGCACTTCGGCCGAGTCGGCGTTGCGCGGGCGCGGCTGGTCGATGTGGATTTCGCTGCGGATGCGGCCCGGATCGCTGGACATGATGATGATGCGGTCGGCCATCATCACGGCTTCCTCGATATTGTGCGAGACGATCAAGATGCCCTTGGTGTGGATCTTGGCGCCGTCCCACAGGTCGAGGATGTCGTCGCGCAGGGTTTCGCCGGTCAGCACGTCGAGGGCGGAAAAGGCTTCATCCATCAGCAGCACGTCGGGGTCGGTGACCAGGGCGCGGGCGATGCCGACGCGCTGGCGCATGCCGCCCGAGAGTTCGCGCGGCAGGGCGCCGCCGAAGCCGGCCAGGCCGATCAGTTCCAGCATGGCGTCGGCGCGGCGCTCGCGCTCGGCCGGCGCGACGCCCTGGGCTTCCAGGCCCAGTTCCACGTTTTGCTGCACCGTCAGCCAGGGGAACAGGGCGAAGGACTGGAACACCATGGCGATGCCGGAGGCCGGGCCGGAAATGGGCGCGCCGCGGTAAATGGCGCTGCCGGCGTCGGCCGGGATCAGGCCGGCGATGATACGCAAGAGGGTCGACTTGCCGGAGCCGGACTTGCCCAGCAGGGCGACGATTTCGCCGTCGGCCAGGGCGAAGTCGACGTTTTCCAGCACCGTGCGCGGGGCGCCGTCGGCGCTGCGGAAGGATTTGGCGACATCGTTCAATTCAATCAGATTCATGGGTGGCCTTTCAACGGCTGCGGTCTTCGGCGAGCATGTACAGCTTACGCCAGAAAAAACGGTTCAATAACATGACGAAGATGCACATCACGCCGATGCCCAGCGCGATGCGGTGGAAGTCGCCGGCGTCGGTCATTTGCTTGATATAACTGCCGAGGCCGTCGGCCACCAGGGTGGTCTTGCCCCAGGTGACGTATTCGGCCACGATGCTGGCGTTCCAGGAACCGCCGCTGGCCGTGATGGCGCCCGTGATAAAGCTGGGGAAGACGGCCGGCAAGTAGACGCGCTTCCATTTCAGCCAGCCTTTCAAGCCCAGGTTGTCGGCCGCCAGGCGCAATTCGTTGGGTATGGCGGAAGCGCCGGCGACGACGTTGAACAGGATATACCACTGGGTGCCGAACACCATCAGGGGGCTGAGCCAGATGTTCGGGTTCAGCTTGAAGGTCACCAGCAGGTAGACCACCAGGGGGAACATCAGGTTGACGGGGAAGGCCGCCAGGAATTGGGCCACGGCTTGCACCCGCTGCGAATAGGCGGGACGCAGGCCGATCCACACGGCCAGCGGCACCCAGACCAGGGAAGCGAGGCCGATCAGCAGCATCACGCGCGCCAGGGTGATCAGTCCGAGCACGACCACGTGCAGGGCTTCGGCGCCGCCCACATCGCTGTGCACGAACATCACCAGGCGGTAGGCGGCCACCAGCGCGAGCAAGATCACCAGCTTGTCCCAGAAGCGCGCCAGCAGCGGCGCCAGGGTGCTGAAGGCGACCCCGCGCGGGCGCGGCGCGGCGCGCGTTTCGCTGACGCTGAACCAGCCCAGGGCGCCGCGCATCATGCGCCAAAAACGTTCCGACAAGGTGCGGAACCAGCGGCTGCGCCGGGTCCAGTTCAACAGCCACGAGTTTTGCGTGCTCTCGCCCTGGGTTTCCTCGAAGCGGAACTTGTCGGCCCAGGCCAGCAGGGGACGGAAGAACAATTGGTCGTACAGCAGGATGCCGGCCAGCATGGCGCCGATCGCCAGCGCGATGGCGCGCCCGTTCTCGGCTTCGATGGCGACGGCGATGTAGGCGCCGATGCCGGGCAGCTTGATGTCCTGGCCGGCCACCAGGATGGCTTCGGCCGCCACCAGGAAGAACCAGCCGCCCGACATTGACATCATCATGTTCCACAGCAGGCCGGGCATGGCGAAGGGCAGTTCCAGGCGCCAGAAGCGCTGCCAGCCGGACAGGCGGAACACGCGCGCCGCTTCGTGCAGCTCGGGCGGCACGGTGCGCATCGACTGGTACAGGCTGAAGGCCATGTTCCAGGCCTGGGACGTGAAGATGGCGAAGATGGCGGCGCATTCGGCGCCCAGCAGATTGCCGGGAAAGAGAGCGATGAAGGGGGCGATGGCGATGGCCTGGAAGCCCAGCACCGGCACCGATTGCAGCACGTCGAGCAGCGGTATCATCAGCTTTTCCGCCGCCTTGTACTTGGAGGCGATGGCGGCGAAGGCCAGGCTGAAAATCAGCGAGCAGCCGAGCGCGATGAACATGCGCATGATGGTGCGCAAGAGATAATAGGGCAGATAGGCGGCGTCCAGCGAAATCGGGATGGTTTCACCGATGACGAAGGGGCGGCTCATCTGCAAGGCGCCGAAGGCGACGGCGGCCAGCACGGCCAGCACCAGCGGCAGCAGGATCCAGTCCCAGCGGTTAGGGCGGGTGCGCAGCAGCGAGGAATCCCCGCGGCGGGGGTTGAACAGCTCGAACATGACGGCTTCCTCTTAGTATTGTGCGTGCAGTCGGAGCGAGGCGACGCTGACGGGGCCGCGGTCAGCATTGTAGGCTGGATTGCGTATTCTTTGGACGTCGAATGTCAGCGCCGCGCGGGCGCCGATGGCGGCGCTGTAATACGCTTCCCCGATGCTCTCGGGGCGATAATTCAGGCGCCCGTCGCCGATGAAGGCGCCCAGGCCGCCCGCTTCCAGATAGGCGCGGTGAGCGGCCGACAAGCCGTTACGCACCACGGCCACGCCGACATTGTCCTTGTCGCGGCCCCAGCGCCGCCCGTCCGGCACGGCCCCGGCCGAGGCCGAGCGCTCGATTTCCGTGAAGGCGTAGGCTTCGGTGGCGCCGTCGTTGCGGCTGGCGCGCGCGAACAGGCCCAGCTCGGCCGTCACTTTTTGCTCGGCGCCGACGCCGAACCCGGTCTTCGACGCTTCCTTGCGCACGCGCGCCAGATCCGGCGCGCCGCCGTTGGCGGCGGCGTCGTCGAGGGCGGCGCGGAAGGCGCCCATCACGGCGCGGTTGCGGAAGGCCAGCAGGCGCAGTTTGCCGGGCAAGTCGGCCAGCATGTGGCCGTGCTCGACTTCCACCTGGTCGCCGTAATGCTTCATGATGCGGGTGTCGAGCGGCAAGCCGTTCGATTCCGCCGGCTGCATGAAACGCCCGGCGCGCACGGCCCAGTCGTCGTAATAGTATTCGATGGCTCCACCCCAGCTGTAGCCGCGCGCGTCGGCGGCAAAGTCGTAGGCACCGTGCGCGAGCAGGACCCAGTTCATGAACTGCGTGCGCGCGTCGTGTGCAAAAGCACTATTATCGAATATATCGATGACAGCAAGATTACCAAACGTCAGTACTACACGTCTTTTATCGAACATGCCTGCCAATTGCTTGGCGTCGGATTCGACGGCGTCGCGGGCGCCGCCCAACGCTATGGTTTGGCGCAGGAACAGGCGGGCCCGATACAGGGTGGGATTGGTACTGCTGGTCTTTTGCTGTTCGGCGTTGGCCATGCCGGCCAGGCCGATCAGGCCGGACAGAGCCACGCCTTGCACCGCCTCCGCATCCAGGTAGACTTCACCGCCCGGCCAGGGGCGGGCGCCTGCCGCCACGGTGGCGCTGAAGGAATAGCCTTTTTCATGCTCGGCTTTCAGGCTGTTCGGGCCCGAGTAGGGAGCCGCAAACGCGGGTTTGTCTTGCCAGATATAAGTGGCCTGGGCGTGCGCGTTCCACGCCTCGTCCTGGACGTCTTCGGCGTGCGCGCCCCGCGCCAAGGTCGCCAAAGCGGCCAGAGTCGCGGCCAGCAGTGCGCGCAGGCGCGTCACATTGTCGGGTGAATTCTTGTAAAACATCGGTACCTCCGTTGAATGAACGGGAGGTCCTTGCATCAGTTCTTGTTCCATCTGGCGCCCGCGGACGGTGCGCGGCCGCTCGCGCGTGCGCGAAGGAGCGCCGTCGAACCGGCCGGATTCGCCCCTTCCGGCGGCGTATCCAATGCTTGATGATTTGTTTGATGAAACAAAACAGGACGGGCTTGCACCGCCGCTGTCGGGATACCATCATCCGCCTGTGGCGCGATGACGGCAGGAGGAAAGTCCCTGCGTTATCTTGCCGAGGCAGAACCAGATTTTATCTGGCAACAACTACCACTCGAACAAGTGCCCATGAAGGGACTCCATAAAATATAAACCTGGGCAGTCTACTTGCGCGGGCTTTCTTTCGTCAAGGAAAAAGTGGCGAAAATAGCGCAAAAATGCGGGATACTGCCGCGTCCGCCCGCCGCCTGGAAAAAGACCAGGAAACCGTCGCCAAAAAACACCGTTCCGGCCAGTCTGGGGGGCGAATCGGTGGTCAACAAGAACAGCGAAAAGATCGCGGCCGCCCGCTTCGCCATGCTCGGCGCCAGCATTTACCCGGACGCGACGTTCACCTTGCGCCTGTCGTACGGCGAAATAAAGGGCTGGAAGCAGGGCGGCCAGGAGGTGCCGCCGTTCACCGACTTCGGCGGCGCCTTCGAGCACGCCACCGGCGCCGCACCGTTCAAGCTGCCGCCCAGCTGGGAGGCGGCAAAGGCGCGCCTGGCGCTGGCGACGCCGCTCAATTTCGTCAGCGGCAAGGACATCGTGGGCGGCAATTCGGGCAGCACCGTCATCAACCGGGACGGTCAACTGGTCGGACTCATCTTCGACGGCAGCATCCATTCGCTGGGCGGGGCCTTCGGCTACGACCCGTCCAACAACCGGGCGGTGGCCGTCGACAGCGCCGCGCCGCTGGAAGCGCTCGACAAGATCGATGGCGCGCAGGATCTGACGCGGGAGTTGCGCGGGGACGGGGCGCATTAGGCACCCAGGCCGCGCCGATTCTGGCCTACAATAGTTGCTGGCATTCAGATCATTTCAGCGCCCATGCAAATTACCTTTCGATGCGACCCGGCGCTTGCCGACCTGCTGCCCCGTCCCATATCGGCGCGGCAAGCGATCCCGGACTGGATACGCAGCATGCCGGCCAAGGCATTTTCCGAGGTGCACGGCCACGACATCCGCACGGTGAAGCAGTGCCCGCCCTTCATCGATGCGATGGCGCACGGCTTCATGATCTTGCTGCCCTGCGATGTCCACGTCGAGCGCGGCGTCTTTCGCTGGGACTGGGACTTGCCGGTGTTGAGCGTCAAGGAGCATCCCCGCTCGCCGCTGAGTTTTCATTCGCCCGCGCAAGTGAGCGGCACGCCTTTTCATGCGGCCGGCTCGGTGGTGGTGAAATTCAACAGCTTCTGGACGATCGAGCTGGAGGAGGGCTGGTCGCTATTCGCCACGCATCCCGTGAATCGCGGTGACTTGCCGTTCCGCCTGCTGAGCGGTCTGGTCGATTCGGATGCCTTCAGCGACGCCGGCATCAACTTTCCAGCGACGTGGAATGATCCGGATTTCAGCGGCCTGCTGGCCAAGGGCACGCCGGTGGCGCAATGCTTCGCCGTGCCGCGCACGCGCCCGACCCTGATATTCGAGAGTTTCAGCGAAGAGCGCGCCGCCCGTTACGCGGACACAGTCAGCACGACCCTGGCCATGCCGGGCGTGTACCGCAAGCGCTACCGCGCCAGGAAATAGGCGGCATTCGTTGGCGCGCGCCGCCGCGCACTCGTGTCTGGCTGCCACCATCTTGATCTCCATTTTCCTTGCGAGCGCGCGGGCGCTTCGCCATTGCGCCATGTTGGGCCGTCCGTCAACTGGCGGCCATCCCGGATTCATGGGAAGGTCGCCGTGCTTGGCGCTTCGTCGTCGCGGCGCGACAAGGCGAGTCCGTTCTCTTTCATCGAGAGAAATATTATTATATAAAACCAATTAAATTGCACGAAAGGAAACTATTTTCAAAGGCTTTCTGATATATTTTGAAACATTGCGCAAAGCCGTACGCGCGCCCCCACAGCAACGCTCACTGAAAGCAAGCAAATGAAACCAACGAACTTTGCAAAACCGCCATCTTCGCAGTCATGTTGTCTGCTGGCGTCGCGCACGCCGCGACCGAACTGGTGAGCAACGGCGGCTTTGAGACGAGTTCGTTCAACGGCAACTTCACCAGCAGCGGTACCGGTAGCGGCCTGAGCGGCTGGACGGTGAATTCCGGCAGCGTCGACCTGATCAACAGCTACTGGGCGCCCGCCGCCGGCCATTACAGCCTCGACCTGAACGGCGGTAGCGCCGGCACGATCTCCGAGGCGCTGACAACCGTGGTGGGCCAGTCCTACACCGTGTCGTTCAGTCTGGCAGGCAACCCCGACGCGCACGGAATCAAAAACGTCGAAGTGGGGGTCGCTGGCGTCAACCACGCTTTTGCCTTCAACTCGGCGGGCAAGAGGCGCAACGCGATGGGCTGGGAAACTGAAAAGTTCAATTTCGTCGCCAATTCGAGCAGCAGCGTCTTGTCCTTCGCCGGCAATAGCGCGAATACCGCTTACGGCGCCGCCCTGGACAATATTTCCGTCGCCGCCGCCGTCCCCGAGCCAGAAACCTACGGCCTGCTGCTCGCCGGTCTTGGTTTGATGGGCTTCATGGCGCGCAGCAAGAAAATGTAAGATTCCCGGCCTGCCGGACTTTGCTCCATGCCACCTCAGCGCGCATCCGCACGAGGGGCGGGAAGGTCGGGCGGCGATGGTGGACTCGGCTTGGAAAAAAATGCGAATCGGTTACGTCCGGCCGCCTTCGCCAAGTACATGGCGTGGTCGGCGTTGTCGATCAGGGCTTGCAGCGCGTCGGCGTCTTGCGGCGCCAAGGTCACGCCGATGCTCGCTGAAATGTGCGCCCACTGTTGGCCCAGTTGAAACGGCTGTCCCAGCTCCTTCAATATCTTTCGAACGGCCAGTTCGACGTGCTCCGGATCGCGCGGGTCTTGCAGGATCACCGTGAATTCATCGCCGCCCAGGCGGGCGACGGTATCGCTTTCGCGCAGGCAAGAACGGACGCGCCCGGCGACCAGTTGCAGCAACAGGTCGCCGGCATCGTGCCCGAGGCCGTCGTTGACTTCCTTGAAACGATCGAGGTCGATGAACATCAAGGCCAGCGTCGCGCCGACGCGCAACGCGTGCGCCAAGTCGTGATGCAGGCGGTCGAGGAACAGGCGGCGGTTCGGCAAGCCGGTCAGAATGTCGTAGTTGGCACTTTTCCAGTTTTCGTTCTCGGCCGCCTTGCGCTCCGTGATATTGCGCGCCGTGCAAGCCAAGGATGCCACCGCGCCGTTTTTCCCATTGACGGGCACCAAGATATATTCGTACAGGTGGCGTTGTCCCGACGAGCCCCGCGCCGACATTTCCCCCTGAACCGGCGCCGCGCTGTTGATGACGCGCGCTATCTGGTCGCGCAGCCCGGGTTCCGCCTCCAGTCCCATGTTGTCGCAATCGGCCCCGACGATGCGTTCGAGCGGACGCTCCAGCAATTCAACCGTTGCCTTGTTGGCATATGTGCACACGCACGCCAAGTCGAAGGTGAAGCTGAGGTCGGGCGAGGACGACAGTATTGCATCGAAGACGCGGGTTTGCAGATCGGTCAGGGCCGCATAGCTGACCACCGACTCGCCGATCGCTTGATCGATCGCCTCGTTGAAGCGCACCATGTCGTTGACCGCCGCGACGCTCAGCGCAAGCTCGCCGTGGGCCTGTTGCCATAGCCGGGTGACGCTGGCGCGCAAGGCGCGGTATTCGGCCACCGTGGCATCGAGGCTGAATCCCTCCAGTTGCCGTCCGGCGCCATGCTCGGAAGCCGCCGTCACGCCGAGTCCATCAACTCCGCGGCCCTGCGCCTTTTCGTGTTGCTGATACGGAGTTTCCGGGCGTGCCAGATCGGCCGCGATGGTGATCAACATTTGGCGGGCGTGGTCGCGCAGCGTGGCGCTGTCCAATTTCGCTATCCCGGAGTAGAGCGAGGCGGCAAATTCTTCCCATTCCTGCAATATGGTTTCGACGTTCTCGAGAATGAAGGTGGATAAATTCATTGTCCGCTCCCCTGTGCGCCCGGTGTAGATTGGACTGCGCAGGCGGGCCGAGGTTCCCCCTTTCGCACGGTGGCGGGCGCCAGCCTGATGGCACCGCCTATGCGCAGCCCACCGCGCGCATGTTTTCCTGTAAAACGGCAATTCGCCAATTCGCCAATTCGCCAATTCTTTCTGAGAGCGAATGGAGGCGGCACTTGGCAACGACGCTGGCGGAACGAATGAAAAGGGTCGACGTCGAATGAAAACACGAGCGTATTTATATCAGCAGATTGCGCCGTAGAGCATTCATATCCAGGAATAGCATCCCGCTGCTGGCCGCCGTCAGCGCCTGCGCGATGCGGCTGAACGTGTCCGGACGCAAACGCACCGCCAGCCGGTAGGCATCCATCGCCTCCTCCATCGCCGCGCTTTCCTGCAAGACGATGCCGAGGTTCACGGCCGCCTCCGCGTAATCCGGCCGGTGGCGCAGCGCGGTGCGGAAGGCGTCGGCGGCGCCGGCCAGTTCGCGCATGTCCTGGCGCACCAGTCCCAGACTGAACCAGGCGTCGGCAAAGGCCGGGGCCAGGGCGACGGCGCTTTCCAGCATCGCGCGCGCCTCGTCCAGTTCGCCGGCCTGGTGCAGCGCCACGCCCAGGTTGAACGCCACTTCCATTGCCGCCGGGTCGAGCCGGCGCGCCGCCCGGTAGGACAGGATGGCGGCCGTGCTTTGTCCCAGTTTTTGCAGGATGTTGGCGCGATGGAAGTGCGCGGGCGCCATGCCGGCGTCGCTGTCGACGGCGCGTTCGAAGGCTTGCAGCGCGGCGTGGGCGTCATCGGCGTGCTTGAGCGCCAATCCGAGCGCGCACCAGCCGCCCGCGTGCGCGGGGTGGCGCAACAGCAGGCGCTGCAGCGCGGCGATGGCGGCCGGATGCCGCAGTTGCGCCAAGGTGGCGCCCAGCAGGAACGCGGGCTCGGCGGCGTCGGGAGCGAGCGCGGCGGCGCGTTCGAAGTGGGGCACGGCCACCGCCGCCGCGCCGTTCGCGCAGGCGATCTTGCCGGCCAGCAGGAGCGAGGCGACGTGGTCGGGCCGGCGCGCCAGGCTGAGCAGAATGTGTTGCCGGGCCGGGCCGGTCTGGCGGCGCTGGAATAGTGACACGGCCAGCAATTGATGCACGGCAGGATTGTCCCCGTCGTCCTGCAGCAGCCGCAGGCAGGCCGCTTCCGTCTGTGGCAGGCGCCCGGCGTTGAAGTCGGCCAGGGCTTGCGACATCGCTTGTTCAAATTCGCTTGCGAAGAGGGCCATGGCGTTTATCGGTGATGAAAGGGGCGCAACACTTTATCATGAGCCGACGATGCTGGCGGCCATATTGATCGTCAATCCCAGGATGGCGGTGTTGAACAGGAAACTGAGGATGGATTGGGCCAGCACGGTCTTGCGCATCACCCGCGAGGTCACGGCCACGTCCGAGGTCTGGGCCGCCACCGCGATGGTGAACGAAAAATACAGGAAGTCCCAGTAGTCGGGGTTTTGCTCGCCGTCGGGAAAACACAGGGGGCGCTGCTGCTCGTGGGAACGGTAGAACAGGTGCGCATAGTGAAAGGTGAAGATGGTCGCGACCATGCACCAGGAACCGAAGATGGTCAGGCCGGTGAAGAGGTAGTGGCCGATCCGCTCGCCCAGCGGCAAGTCTTTCAAGGTGGTCAGTTCCATCACGATGGCGCCGATGCTGACGATGGCCGAGATCGACAATATGGCCAGCACCGACACGGCGCTTTTGTCTTCTTGCTCGGCGATCTTGCGTACCCTGGCGGTGTTGGCCCGCATCATCAGCCAGCCGATCAGGAGCAGGTAAGACCAGATGGCGACGTTCCAGCCGAACAGGGAGCGCGCCAGCGGTTGCCAGTGTCGCGGCAGGCCGAGGGCGACGACGAGGCCGGCGGCCAGGGC
>DMYQ01000021.1:15767-18957 GCA_003482555.1 Janthinobacterium sp.
GAGGCCGGCGGCCAGGGCCACGATCAGGCGTGGACGGTGGCGGAGAAGGTGGCGGATGGCATGCATAGGGATACCTGATAGTGAAATGAAACCGGGCCGGCGCGGCTGGCCGCTAGTATTGCATAGCTTGCATGGTCGATAGCATGGAAATTTAAGCGGCCAGGGCCGGGAATTATCCAGCCGGGATGTAGCCTAATATGTCGTAGTCTTCCCTTTGTCGTAGTCTTCCCTTTGTCGTAGCCTTCCCTTTTCACGCGTAGTCAAACGAAAGCCGATCATGATTACACTGTCCGTCAAGAAGATATGCGGCCTGGCCCTGGTCTGCGGGCTAGGCGCCGCTGCCGACGCGCAAGCCTTCGACTATCTGGTGCTGGCGGCGTCCTGGGAACCGGGCTTTTGCGCGACCACGGGCGGCAAGCCGGAATGCGCGACCCTGGCCGGCACCCGCTCCGCCAGCAAGCTGGCCCTGCACGGATATTGGCCGAACAATTACCAGGGCCAGCAACCGTTCTACTGCGACGCGCCGGCAAACGACGTCCAGCTCGACAAGAACCATGCATGGTGTCGGATGGATACCTATGCCGTCAGCGATGCGACCCTGAAAAATCTCGGTATTTATATGCCGGGCCTGGAATCCTGCCTCGACAAGCACGAGTGGTACAAGCACGGCACCTGCGCCGGGACGCCGACGCCGGACGATTATTGGAACGTCGCCAGCAATTTGATGAATCACCTGGGCAATACCAGCTTTAACGGTTTCATCGCGAAATACGCCGGAGTCATGGTGACGCGCGAACATTTGCTGACGGCCTTCGAGGATAGCTTCGGCGCCAATACGCGCAATGGCGTGGCTTTGAAGTGCACCAAGTACAAGGGCAAGAATTATTTGAGCGAAGCTTGGATCATGGTCAACAGCGCGGCAGTGGATCAATTTCCGGGCGCGGCCGCCCTCGTGACGAACAGCAATATCAAGGGCAATTGCCCGCTGTCGGGGATTTACATCGCGTCGGCCCATTAATCGACGGCATCGGCTTGCCACGGTCGTGGCGTGATATCGAGGGCCGTCATGACGAAGCCGGGTGGGGCACTTCGTCAACCGCGAGTCAAACCAACTTCACGCCCAGACCGGCGGCGCAACTGGCCCGGGCGTACAGGTGGCCGTCTGTGCGCCGTTTCAGCCTGGGGCGAGAACTGGCTGGAGGAGGGGCGGTCTCGTCTTCCCCGCGACGCCGCTTGCCAGCGCGCGCGAGAAGGGCGCTGTTTGCAGGAGCGGTGTGCGAAAATATGCATCAGGCATTTTTCCATTCAATCCATGAAAAGGAATTTCATGAAAACCCAGTTCATTGCACTATCCCTGTTGATCTCCCTCGCTTCGGTGAGCGGCGTCTCTCGGGCCGCCGGCTGCCTGAAGGGCGCCGTCGTCGGCGGCGTTGCTGGTCATGTCGCAGGTCATCATTCGCTGATGGGTGCCGCCGCCGGTTGCGCCGTCGGCCACCACATGGCGAAAAAAGCCAGCAAGGAAGCGGCCGAGAGGGAACGCAAAGAAGCGGCGGCCCGGCAGGCACCCCCGGCCAAATAAGGCTTTGAAAACCGGAGACGGGCAAGATTTCACAATTTTGCTCGCCTTTCATTGCAGTATATCAAGCAACAAGATGGGGCTGATTGTAATACTGCTGTGTGGCTTGCACCAAGCGCACACCAGCAGTCTTACTTTTCGCGGAACCCACAAAATGAAGATGACATTGAAGGCGCGCCTGAGCGCCGTGATCGGCATGCTGTTGTTACTGACGGTTTGCGTCGGGCTATCGGGTTTGTATGGCATGGGCTCGGCTAACGAGGGCTTGCGCACGGTCTACGAGGATCGCACCGTGGCCCTGGAGCAAGTGTCGCGCATAGACCGTTTGCTCGTCAGCAATCAACTGGCCCTGGCCTACGCCCTGCAAGACCCGTCGCCGGCCAGCCTGAAGGCCCAGGCCGAGCAAATCGGCAAGAATCTGCTGGAAGTCGACGCCGCCTGGGCCGCCTACATGGCGACTTATCTGACGCCGGAGGAAGCCGTGTTGGCGGCCACCTTCGCGGCGGATCGGGCCAGGATGCTCAAGGAAGGGCTGTTGCCGGCCGTGCAAGCACTGCGCGACGGTAAAATCGAGGTGGGCCGCGAGATGCAGGAGCGACTGCGGCAATTGGTGCCTCCGGTCAGGGATGGCGTGCTGGCGCTGCGCACCCTGCAAGTGAATGTCGCCCGCGACGAGTACCTGCGCTCGACCGGGCACTATGCCGCCACGCGCGCGATGATGCTGGACTTGATCGGGTTGGGCGTGGGCGCGGCGGGCCTGTCCGGCTTTTTCCTGGTGCGCGGCATTTACCGGCAACTGGGTGGCGAGCCGGAATACGCGTCCGGCATCGTGCACAGCATCGCCGCCGGCGATTTGACGGTGGCGGTCGATACCGGCCGGCGCGACCAGGGCAGCCTGCTGTTCGCGATGCGCACCATGCAGCAAAATCTGGCCCGCACCGTGGGCGCGATCCGCCAGTCGACGGAAACCCTGGCCACGGCCTCGGGCCAGATCGCGGCCGGCAATATGGACTTGTCTTCGCGTACCGAGCAGCAGGCCAGCGCGCTGGAAGAAACGGCGTCCTCGATGGAAGAGCTGACGTCGACGGTCAAGCAGAACGGCGAGAATGCGCGCCAGGCCAACCAGTTGGCGGCCTCGGCCTCGCAAGTGGCCGTCAAGGGCGGGCAGGTGGTGGCGCAGGTGGTGCTGGTGATGGGCGCGATCAACGAGTCGGCGCGCAAGATTGTCGACATCATCGCTGTCATCGACGGCATTGCCTTTCAAACCAATATCCTGGCCTTGAATGCGGCCGTGGAAGCGGCCCGGGCCGGTGAGCAGGGGCGCGGCTTCGCTGTCGTCGCCACGGAAGTGCGCAATCTGGCGCAGCGCTCGGCCGCCGCCGCCAAGGAAATCAAGTGTCTGATCGGCGATTCCGTCGAGAAAGTGGACGCGGGCAGCAAACTGGTGGGCGAGGCGGGCAGCACCATGGACGAGATCGTCGCCAGCGTGCAGCGGGTCACCGACATCATGGGCGACATCAGTTCCGCCAGCCGCGAGCAAGAAGCCGGCATCGAGCAAATCAATCAGGCAATCACGGAGATGGACGGGGTGACGCAGCAAAACGCGGCCCTGGT
>DMYQ01000021.1:19160-43100 GCA_003482555.1 Janthinobacterium sp.
GGGCGCGCTGGTGGCGCTCGCGACGCCGGCGCGCCAGGCGCCGCCGGCGCCGGCCGCCAGGCGCGCCGCGCTGACGGTGGCGGCCAAGCGGGCTGGTTCCGGGCGGACGGCCCAGCGCAAGCGGGAAACCGAACATTAGCCGTTCGCTGCATTGAAATACCAGGACCGGTACACGTGCACAGCCGAGCCGCCGCCGTCGCACACCAGATGCCGACCTCGCGCGAAGAACGTCATTGAACGCACCGGGACAGAAGATGGTCAACGATAAAAATGCCGGCACCGCGCAATTTTTGGATTGTTGAATAATATTAAAGCATTGCTCTCAATCCAAAAAATTGTTCTTGCTTTTTTTGTATTTCAGTCGCCGCTTTGTGAAGATCGCGCAAGGCATCGTCGATATCCCTTTCTGTAAGAGTGCATTCCTCTTGCGTGGCTACGCGTGCCGCCTCGGATGCATCCGTGAGGCGCGCCACCAGATAGGTATTTGCCTTTTTCATTACTAAATCGGCAAAAATGTACTTGTTCAATTCTTCAGTTTTCATTGTTGATCCTTTATTTTGGAGACTGCGCGGATGAGCAGCCAGGTATGATATCAAATACTCAATAACGATGTGTTTCAGCGTTACCCCTATGTTTGCGTCGGCGATGGTGCATGCTTGTGACGTCGCGGTGTCGCAGATGCGTATACCTCGGTGGAATTGCAATGAACGACTATGGTGAACGGAGAGATGCCCTTGCCCATCGCGTTGAGTGGCGCCGGTTGGCTGGTGATTGGCAGGATATCAACTTCGCGTCGCGTCCCTGCGTTCCTGGGCATTTCCTGTAAGGACTTAGCCAGATACTGTAGGCTTGGGCAATGGATTTAGTCTGATACTCGTCAAGGACGGCGCGGTGCCGATTTGCGACAGTAGCGACTGGCGCTCCGCGCACGCGGCGGGGCGTCGTGGCATCAACCGCCAGGCAAGGAGGTTTGATATGGCAGTCACGATAGAGACGGTGGCTCGGCCGCTGTCGGTCGGCGCGCCCGGCGCGGCCGAATGCAATGGTTCGTACCGCGCCGACGGTATGGGCCCGCTTGAAACGACGGTCCAGGCGGCGCTGGCGGGATTGCCGGCCTGTGCGCTGGAGCAACGTGTCAGCCAATTGGAAGCGCAGGTGGCGCAATTGCTGGCGCGGCTGGACGGGCAGTCGTGCGCGCCGGCTCCGCCCGAGCTGACAATTGAGCGCATCGACAACGGTGCCGTGAACCTGATCGGGACGCATTTTTCGCCGAACGGCAAGGTCACGATCAGGATCGAGGCGTATTCCGGCGATCACAGCGCACTGAGCCTGCAAGCGGACGGCGAGGGTAATTTCAGGGCCCTGTTCCGCGATCCCTTGGTCAATGTCGGTTCCTCCGTGTTGGTGGACGCGGCCGATGAAGCGCGCGCCGACCGGCAAGCCTGGAATGGCACGATGTGCACAGGCAAGCAAACAATGTGAGTGCCCGTCCTTTCCGAAACGCTCCCGGGGGAGCATTTTTTTTGCTTGCGGCGCCGGATCGGTTCGATCGATATCAATGACTTAATGGGGAAATTTGATGTACATCAAATACTTTTGGTGGCGCCGCCCCTAGACTCGGTTTTCCCATTCGAGCAAGTTCTTATTTTTGAGGAAATAGATTATGTCGTTTAACCATGTTGTTGTATGGATGGACCATGCCGAAGCCCACGTGATTCACTTCAATCCGGAAGCCGCCGAAAGCGAAGTCATCAAGACACATTCGAAGCATCCCCACCTGCATACCAAGTCCGGCGTTGCCGGTAGCGGCCATGCGGCCGAAAGCGCGCAGTATTTTGATGCCGTCGCCGACGCCGTCAAGGGTTCGCTGGAAATTCTGATCGTCGGGCCTGGCTCGGAAAAGTCCGCCTTCCTCAAGCATCTGAGCAGGCATCAAGCCGACCTGGCCGACAAAGTGCTCAGCGTCGAAACCGTCGACCACCCCAGCGACGGCCAATTGCTCGCTTACGCCCGTAAATATTTCTTGCGCGCCGACCGCATGCGTTAAACGCGCCCGGCGCAAGGACGGCGTACTGGTCTTTAATGTGTTGTCCTGACATTGCAACATATCCCTGTCACGGTGCGCGCTACGCCTATGCCACGGTGTCACTTTGTATACATTGAACTTTTCAATCGCGATAACAGGACTAGGCATGACTGAGCATGACTGAGGACTTGGGCGCGGCGAACCTAGGCGTGATCGTCGCCGTGCGCGGCAGCGTGGTCGACGTCCGCTTCGCGACCCGCTTGCCGCCGATATATTCGCTGTTGCGCGCCGGCGCAGACGGCCAGGTTGCCATCGAGGTGCTGGCCCAGCTCGACGAAGGGCGCGTGCGCGGCATCGCCCTGACGCCGACCCAGGGATTGGCGCGCGGCCAGTCGGTGCGCGACACGGGCGGGCCCTTGCTGGCACCCGTGGGCCAGGCCATTCTCGGGCGCATGTTCGACGTCTTTGGCAACGCCATCGACCGCCAGCCGACTCCCGCGCCCTTGCAGTGGCGTTCCGTGCACGCGGCGCCGCCGCCGCTGGCGCGCCGCTCCACCAAGTCGGAAATTTTTGAGACCGGCATCAAGGCGATCGACGTGTTGATGCCGCTGGAGCGGGGCGGCAAGGCCGGCCTGTTCGGCGGCGCCGGGGTCGGCAAGACCGTGCTGCTGACCGAGATGATCCACAATATGGTTGGCAGCCAGAAGGGAGTGAGCATCTTTTGCGGAATCGGCGAGCGCTGCCGCGAAGCCGAGGAATTGCACCGCGACATGAGCGAAGCGGGCGTGCTGCCGAATATGGTGATGGTGTTTGGCCAGATGAACGAGCCGCCCGGCAGCCGCTTCCGGGTCGGCCACGCGGCCTTGACCATGGCCGAATATTTCCGCGACGATCAGAAACGCGACGTCCTTCTATTGATCGACAATATCTTCCGCTTCATCCAGGCCGGCTCGGAAGTGTCCGGCCTGATGGGCCAGATGCCGTCGCGGCTGGGCTATCAGCCGACCATGGGCACCGAGCTGTCCAGTTTGCAAGAGCGCATCGCCAACACCGACAGCGGCGCCATCACCTCGATCCAGGCCGTCTACGTGCCGGCCGACGATTTCACCGATCCGGCCGCCGTGCATGCCTTTTCGCACCTGTCGGCCTCGATCGTGCTGTCGCGCAAGCGCGCCGCCGAGGGCTTGTTTCCAGCCGTCGACCCACTGCAGTCGAACTCCAAGATGGCCACGCCCGGCGTGGTTGGCGAGCGCCACTATGGACTGGCACAGGAAATCCGCGCCACCCTGGCCCAATACGCGGAACTCAAGGACATCATCGCCATGCTGGGCCTGGAACAACTCTCGCCGCCAGACCACAGGGTGGTGGCGCGCGCGCGCCGGCTGGAGCGCTTCCTGACGCAGCCGTTTTTCACCACCGAGCAATTTACCGGCATGAAGGGCAAGTTCGTCAGCCTGGCCGACGCGCTCGACGGCTGCGAACGCATCTTGCGCGACGAGTTCAAGGATTGCCCGGAAAGCGCGCTGTACATGATCGGTGCCATCGGCGAAGCGAAGTGGACGCCGGTTGCCGAGCCGGCGGCCGGTGCCGCCATTCACGCATAGGCTCACCATGTCCACCCTGATGCAATTGAAAGTGGCCCTGCCTTACCAGATTTTCGCCGACATCGCCGGGGTCGCGCGCATCGTCGCCGAAACTCGCGAAGGCTCGTTCGGCATCTTGCCGCTGCGGCGCGACTGCGTGGCGGCGCTGGCGCCCGGCATCCTCACCTATCAGGTCGAGGGCCGGGAAGACGCTTATGTGGCCGTCGACGAAGGCGTGCTGGTAAAGACTGGCGCCCAGGTATTCGTGTCGGTGCGCAACGCCATCGGCGGCGCGGATCTGGCCCGCCTGCGGGCCGCCGTGGAGAGCGAGTTCTTGACGCTGGACGAGCGCGAACGCGATGTGCGCGCCGCCCTGGCCAAGCTGGAAAGCGGCTTCCTGCACCGTTTCGCTTCCCTGCGCCATGAATAAGGATGTCGACGAGGAGGGCTGCAAAGGTGCCGGCGACGAGCGGCGCAACGGTGCGGCGCCGGCCGGTGCGCCCGGCATGGCGCACCAGGTGGGCGTCAAGGCGGCGCGCAAGCTGAAAGCGCGCAAAAAGGGCGCACGGGGCGTCTGGTTCGGCCTGGGCATGATGGGATTGATCGGCTGGTCGGTGGTGGTGCCGACCCTGGCCGGCGCGGCCCTCGGCCACTGGATCGAGGCCCACTATCCGGGCAAGCACGGCTGGACGCTGGCCTTGCTGGTGGGCGGACTGGCGCTGGGCTGCATGAACGCATGGCATTGGGTCGCCAAGGAAGAGCGGGCGATACGCGAGGAACAGGAGGATGTGGATGAATGAAACGATGACATGGGGGCTGGCCGGCTTGGCGGGCGCCGCGCTGGGCGCGCTGTTCTTTGGCGGCCTGTGGTGGACGGTGCGGCGCGGCCTGGCTTCGTCGCAACCGGCGCTGTGGCTGTTCGGCAGCCTGTTGCTGCGCATGGGCGCGACGCTGGCCGGCTTTTACGCTGTCGGCGGCGGCGACTGGCGGCGCCTGCTGGCCTGCCTGCTCGGCTTTGTCGCGGCGCGCCTGTTGGCGCTGCGACTTGGCGCCCCGCAGCGGGAGGCCGTCCATGCCGCTTAGCCCGGACGAAATCATTTACTGGCAGCACGGTTTTCTGAAGCTGAACGCCACCATCGTCTACACCTGGGTGCTGATGCTGACCATGCTGCTCGGTTCGGCCCTGGTCACGCGCCGGCTGGCGACCGGCTTGCGGCGCTCGCGCTGGCAAAACCTGCTGGAAATTGTCGTCGCCGGGATCAATCAGCAGATCGCCGAAGCGGGCTTGTCCGCGCCGCAAAAATATCTGGGCTTCCTCGGCACCCTGTTCCTGTTCGTCGCCATGGCCGCCCTGGGCACCGTCATTCCCGGCTTCCAGCCGCCCACCGGCTCGCTCTCCACCACGGTGGCGCTGGCCCTGTGCGTGTTCGTCGCCGTGCCCCTGTTCGGCATCGCCGACCAGGGCGTGAAAGGTTATCTGGCGTCTTATCTGGAGCCGACCTGGATCATGCTGCCGTTTAATCTGATCAGCGAACTGTCGCGCACCCTGGCGCTGGCCATCCGCCTGTTCGGCAACATGATGAGCGGCGCCATGATCATCGGCATCCTGCTGACCATCACGCCCTTCATCTTTCCGCTCTTCATGACCATGCTGGGACTGCTCACCGGCATGGTGCAAGCCTATATTTTCAGCATCCTGGCCGCGGTCTACATCGCGGCCGCCACGCGCGTGCGCGAGGCTACCCCCACACCACCATCAATCGAAGGACACCCCCATGGATAGCGCCACCGTCATCGCAATCGCTTCTATCGTCACCGCCGGCATGACCACGGGCATAGGCTGCATCGGGCCGGCGCTCAGCGAGGGGCGCGCCGTCGCCACCGCCTTGACGGCGCTGGCGCAGCAGCCGGACGCCTCCGCCACCATCACGCGCACCCTGTTCGTCGGCCTGGCCATGATCGAGTCGACCGCGATTTACTGCTTCGTCGTGTCGATGATCCTGATTTTCGCGAACCCGTTCTGGAACCACATGCTCAGCCAGACGGCGGGAAAGTAAGCCATGCTGATCGACTGGTTCACCGTCGGCGCGCAAGCGCTCAATTTCCTGATCCTGGTGTGGCTGATGAAGCGTTTTCTGTATCGGCCCATCCTGCGGGCGATCGACGCGCGCGAAAAGCTGATCGCCGGGCAGTTGGCGGATGCGGCGGCCAAACAGGCCGCCGCGCAACAGGAACGCGACGCCTTCCTCGCCAGGAACGCCGACTTCGACGCGCGCAAGGCCGCGCTGCTGGCGCAGGCCGGCGTCGCCGCCGACGCCGAGCGCCTGCGCCTGATCGAGGCGGCGCGCAAGGCGGCCGACGACCTGGGCGCGAAGCGCCGCGCCGCGATGGAAAACGATGCGGCGCGGCTCAACGAGACGCTGGCCCGGCGCGCGCGCCAGGAAGTGTTCGCCATCGCGCGCAAGACCTTGAGCGAACTGGCCGGGGCCGACCTGGAGCAGCGCGCGTGCGAAGTCTTCCTGCGCCGCCTGCGTGAATTGGATGAGGGGGCGCGCGCCGCCCTGGCCGCGGCCTTGGGCGGCGCGCCGGCGCGCGTGCGCAGCGCCTTCGAACTGACGCCGGCCCGGCGCACCGCCTTGCTGGACACGCTCAAAACGATGTTCGGGGATGGCATCGCACTGGACTTCGAGACGGCGCCGGAACTGGTGAGCGGCATCGAATTGACGGCGGGCGGGCAAAAGCTGGCCTGGAGCATCGCCGACTATCTGCTGGCCCTGGAGCGGGGCGTGGCCGAATTGCTGGACCAGCGGGCCGCCGCCACAGTCCCTGCCGCCGGCGGCGCCGCGCCCACGCCGGTGCCGGCATGAGCGCGGCCGCTGGCGGCCTGGCCGACGTGCTCGAGCGTGCCTTCGACGGCATCGCCGCCGCCCGGGCCGGCATCTCGCCGCCACTGGCGCCGCGCGAAGTGGGCCGCATCACCAGCATCGCCACCGGCATCGCCAAGGTGTCCGGCCTGCCCGGCGTGGGCTTCGAGGAATTGCTGGTCTTTCCGGGCGGGTTGTTCGGCATCGCCTTCAACCTCGACGAGGACGAGATCGGCGTCGTGTTGCTGGGCGACTACTGGCATTTGCACGCCGGCGACGAAGTCGAACGCACCGGCAGGGTGATGGACGTGGGCGTCGGCGATGCCTTGCTGGGCCGCGTCATCGATCCGCTCGGGCGGGCGCTGGACGGCCTGGGTGCGCCCGCCACCAGAACCCGCCTGCCGGTCGAACGGTCGGCGGCGCCCATCATGGACCGGGCGCCCGTCAACGTGCCGCTGCAGACGGGCGTCAAGGTGATCGACGCCCTGGTGCCGATCGGGCGCGGACAGCGCGAGCTGATCCTGGGCGACCGCCAGACCGGGAAGACGGCGATCGCCATCGACACCATCCTCAACCAGCGCGGCCAGGACGTGGTCTGCGTGTATTGCGCGATCGGCCAGCGCGCCTCGGCCGTGGCCAAGAGCGTGGCCGCGCTGCGCGAGCAGGGCGCGCTCGCTTACACGGTCGTCGTCGTCACCGAGGGCAACGACGCGCCCGGCCTGAGCTACATCACCCCGTACGCCGCCACCAGCATCGCCGAATACTTCATGGAGGCGGGGCGCGACGTGCTGATCGTGTACGACGACCTAACCCAGCACGCGCGCGCCTACCGCGAGCTGTCGCTGCTGCTGCGCCGCCCGCCCGGGCGCGAAGCCTTCCCCGGCGATATCTTTTACATCCACTCGCGCCTGCTGGAACGCGCCACCCACCTGTGCGCCGAGCGCGGCGGCGGTTCGCTGACGGCCCTGCCCATCATCGAGACGGAAGGGCAGAACATGTCGGCCTACATCCCGACCAACCTCATTTCGATCACCGATGGCCAGGTCTATCTGTCGCCATCCCTGTTCGCGCTGGGCGTGCTGCCGGCCGTGGATGTGGGCAAGTCCGTCTCGCGCGTGGGCGGCAAGGCCCAGCGCGCCACCTACCGGGCCGTGGCCGGCGATTTGAAACTGGCTTACGCCCAGTTCGAGGAGTTGGAAAGCTTTGCCCGCTTCGGCGCCCGCCTGGACGCGGACAGCCGCAAGAGCATTGAGCACGGCCAGCGCATCCGCGCCTGCCTGAAGCAGGGCGAGGGGGCGCCGGTGCCGGTGGCGGGCCAGATCGCGCTGCTGCTGGCGCTGGGCGCGGGCTTGTTCGACAGGGTTCCCCTGGATCGGATGGCGGCCGCCGAGGGCGCCGTGCAGGAGGCGGCGGCCGCCATGCCGGCGGCGCTGGCGGCGCGCCTGGAAAGCGCGGCCACCCTGGCCGTCGCCGACCGCGCCGCGCTCGTCGATGGCGCGCGGGCGGCGCTGGCGCCGTTCCAGCCGGGGGCCGCGTGAGCGAGGGCATGGCTGGCCTGAGCCGGCAACTCGCCAGCGCCGCCGAACTGCAAGCCGTGGTGCGCGCGATGAAGGCGGTGGCCGCCTCGAATATCGGGCAGTACGACAAAGCCATGCTGACCCTGGACGATTATTACCGCGCCGTGGAGCTGGGCCTGGGCGCGCGCATCCGCGAGAGCGACGCCGCGCAGCGGCCCGCGCCCGACGCTGACCGCGCCGGCGCCGGCCCGGTCGGGGCCGTGATTATCGGCTCGGACCAGGGCCTGGTGGGCCAGTTCAACGACGCCCTGGCCGACCATGCTTTGACGGCGCTGGCGGCGCTGCCCGGCCCGGCGCGTCTGTGGGTGGTGGGCGAACGCGTGTACGCGCGCCTGAGTGACGCCGGGCTGACAAACATGACCCTGTTCCCCGTGCCCGCCTCCGTCAAGGCCATCACGCCCTTGATCGGGCAGATCCAGGTGGCCACGGAACAGTATCTGGCCAGGGCCGGGCGCGGCCAGATCCACGTTTTCCACAATCAGCCGCGGCCGCGAGCCGGCTACCTGCCGTCCGGCTGGCGCCTGCTGCCGCTGGACGCGCAGTGGCGGGCGCGCTTGGCGCGGGTGCGCTGGCCGGGCAAGAATCTGCCGGAAGTGCTGGGCGACGGCGCCACCTGGGACGCGCTGGTGCGCGAATACCTGTTCATTTCCCTGTTCCGCGCCTGCGCCGCCGCGCTCGCCAGCGAAAACGCGGCCCGCCTGGTGGCCATGGAAAGGGCCGATCGCAACATCGACGAGATGCTGGAGAGCCTGCACGGCGCCTATCACCGCCTGCGCCAGGGCAGCATCGACGAAGAACTGTTCGATGTCATCGCCGGCTACGAGTCCATGGCAAAGCAGGGGTAGCGCCGTTAAAGGAGCAGGCGCGCGCGCTGCGTGTTATCGACGATGGCTCTGGCCAGCAAGCCAAACAGCGATGGTGGAAGCTCGTGGCCCATTCCTTCGACGATGAAGCGTTCAGCGCCCTTGATATTGGCAGCCGTGTCCTTCCCGGCCTGCGGGGGAAGCAGTGGGTCGTCCGACCCGTGCAACACCAGCGTCGGAGCGCGTATGTTGGCAAGCCGTGATCTCAGGTCGCCGCTTGCCGCGATGGCGGCGATGTGCCGCCAAAACCCGCTTGGATGGTATGCTCGTTTGAGTTCGGCCAAGGCCTGCTCCCGTTGGGCGGCTTCGTCAAATGGATAGCCTCGCCCGGCAATCACTCGAGAAAAGGCGACGCAATGGGCGAGATAGCCCTGTTCGTCTTCCAAGGGGTGGGGCGCGGGCGACGTCATCGCCGCCATCACTTCCGGGCTGGCCTGCGGCAGATCGCGATTGCCAGTGCTCGACATGATGCACACCAGAGATAGAACGCGCTCGGCATGCTCGCTGGCCACCAGTTGTGCGAGCATGCCGCCCATCGATCTGCCAACCACGTGCGCTCGTTTGATCATCAAGGCATCGAGAAGGCCGACAGCGTCGTTTACCATGTCGAACAGGGTATATGGCACCTTGGGCGCTTCGCCGCGAGAGACCGCGTCGGCAATCGCGGCGGGATCCGGCGTCGACGCGCTATCGAAGTGGCTTGAAAGGCCAGCGTCGCGGTTATCGAAGCGGATCACCCGGTAGCCTAGTTCCACCAGTATCCGGCAAAACGGTACGCTCCAACGCGTCATCTGCGTACCCAGGCCGGAAATGAGCAGAACAGCTTCCGCGTCGGGATTGCCAAAACAATCGTATTCAATGTCAATTCCGTTCGCTTTAACCTGGGGCATGGCATGCGATCCTTGAATGTTTGAGGTGTACTGTCAATGGCGGGCGCACGCTGTGACCTTGACAGGAGCCGGGATGCGTGGTCATCGGGGGGCTGGATAAGCCAGGTGGCTGACGTAATCGCGAACGTCGGGCGGCCAAGCTTCAGTCAGTTGGCGGAGCTTGGCCGCGTCGTTTGCGAACAGCGCGCGCGAGGCATCTTCAAAGCCAGCCATATCACCAGCCATGACTGACATGAAGTGGTAAGCGCATTCACTGGCCCGGCGTTGCCGGTCGCTATCCACGTTGGCCTTGCGTGCCTCATCAACCAGTTTTCGCAAAGTCACAGATGCGCCGCCTGGCTGGGCAGCCAACCAATCCCAGTGGCGCGGCAGTAGCGTGACTTCGCGCGCGACAACCCCAAGCTTTGGCCGGCCACGGCCACGTAGCTCACCGGATTCCCCGGAATCGATCAATGCCGGTACGTTTCCTGGAAGTTGATCTCCCTCCGGCGGTAGGCGAGCAAACATATCGACATCGCGTCCTCGAATGTCGATATCGACAACTTGACCAGTCTGATCGCAAAAGATCAGCAGCGGACTCGATATGTCGGACGCCAGGGCGTGTTTCACAGCCAATGCATTGACCGTCAAGCTGCCGGATGCGAGTCGCTTGTGGCCGTTAAAGCTGGTGTTGGAAGGGGTGGCGGTATCAATCACGGCGGGATCTGGCTTGAATGGGATGCGCCAATAATACCCGGCTTAAATTGCCGCATAAGTAATACCCGGGTAAAAATTGACTTGCGGGGGCGCGCCGCTCAGATGCTAATGTGCGGAGGCAATTCGAGGGCGCTGATATAGTGGCTGGCCGCGCCGTCGAAATGGCGGCTTGGCGGCCACATGGTGCCTACAAAACACATACAAGGGGTTTTTCCATGTCGTTTCAGCACCGCGCCGCGCCGGTTTCCGGCCTGCGCCGTACCATGCTGGCCCTGGTCGCGGGCGCGGTCGCCGGCGGCTTGCCGTCATGGCGCCTCGCCGCCGCACAGGGCCCGTCCGCCGCGCCCGCCATTGGCGCCTTTCTCGCGCTGTCGCGCCTGTTGATTCCGCTTGGCCGGCTCGACGCCCGCATCGGCGCCCGGCTGTACACGGCGCTGCTGGCGCAAGACCATGGCTTTGCCGCGCGCTCCCTGGCGCTGGCCGAATTTGCCCGGGCCCGCGCCATTGCCAACGTCGAGGCCCTGGCCGCTGCCGTGGCCGCCGAACCAGCGCTGGCCGGCACGCTGCGGCAAATCGTGAGTGCCTGGTACCTGGGGCAGGTCGGCAATACCGTCGTCGCCTTCGACCTGGCGCTCATGCAAGACCAGGTGCGCGATGCCGTTGTCGTCCCCACCTATTGCAACGCGGCGCCCGCTTATTGGGCCGCGCGCCCGCCGCGCGCCTGAACCTCACACGGAAGCTATCCATGAACGAAACCCTCTCGGCCGACGTCGTCATCGTCGGCTCCGGCGTGGCCGGCGCCCTGGTGGCGCACCAGATGGCACTGGCCGGCGCATCGGTATTGGTGCTGGAGGCCGGTCCGCGCCTGGAGCGCTGGCGCCTGGTCGAAAACTTCCGCAACACGCCGGCCAAGGACGATTTCATGGCGCCCTATCCGTCCACCCGGCACGCGCCCCATCCGCAGTACACGCCGGAAAACAATTACCTGATTTTCAAGGGCACGCACAAGTACAATTCGCAATACATCCGCGCCGTCGGTGGCACCACCTGGCATTGGGCGGCCTCGACCTGGCGCTTGCTGCCGAATGATTTCCGCATGCGCAGCAGGTACGGCGTGGGACGCGACTGGCCGCTGGCCTATGAAGATCTGGAGGCGTCTTATTATCGCGCCGAGCTGGAGCTGGGCGTGTCCGGCCCGAACGATGGCACCGACCTGGGCTCGCCGCGCAAGCAGCCGTATCCAATGGATCATCTGGCGCTGTCGCACAACGATCAGCGCTTCTTCGATGTCCTCAACGCCAAGGGTTTTACCGTCGTGCCGGAGCCGGTGGCGCGCAACAGCCGCGCCTACGATGCCCGTCCAAATTGCTGCGGCAATAACAACTGCATGCCGATCTGCCCGATCGGGGCCATGTACGGCGGCATCGTCCACGTTGAAAAGGCGGAAAAGGCCGGCGCCCGGGTGCTGGCCAACGCGGTCGTGTATCGGATCGAGGCCGACGACAAGGGGCGGATCGCGGCGGTGCACTACAAGGACCCGGACGGCAATAGCCACCGCGTCACCGGCAAGCGCTTCGTGCTGGCGGCGAACGGCATCGAGACTCCCAAGCTGATGCTGATGTCGAGCAGCGCGCGCCAGCCCAATGGCGTGGGCAACAGTTCCGACCAGGTGGGGCGCAACCTGATGGATCATCCGGGCACCGGCGTGTCCTTTCTGGCCGACGAAGACCTGTGGCCGGGGCGGGGGCCGATGGAACTGAGCTCGATCGTCGACATGCGCGACGGTGCCTTCCGCAGCGAGTATGCCGGCAAGAAGCTGCACCTGAATAATATGGCGCAGACCCGGGCCGCGACCACGAAGGCGATTCAACTGGGCCTGGTGGGCGCCAGGCTGAACCAGGAGATCCGCCACCGGGCGGCCCGCATGGTCAATTTCAACAGCTTTCACGATATCTTGCCCGACCCGGCGAACCGGATCCGCCCGAGCACCGAGCACAAGGATGCGCTCGGCATTGCGCGCCCGGAAATCACCTATTCGATCGGTGACTACGTCAAAAAGAGCGCCGTGCACACCCGCGCGGCCTACGCGCGCATCGCCCGTTTATTCGGCGGCACCGAAATCAGCTTTGCCGACGACTTCGCGCCGAACAACCACATCATGGGCTCGGCCATCATGGGCGCCGATTCGCGCGATTCCGTCGTCGACGCCCATTGCCGCACGCACGATCACGAGAATCTGTATATCGCCGGCAGCGCCGTGATGCCGGTGGCCGGCACCGTCAATTGCACGCTGACGATAGCCGCGCTGGCTTTGCGCCTGAGCGATACCCTGCGGGGGGAGTCGTGAAGCGGCCACCGGGCCGCTGGCGCGCCGCCTTGGCCGCGACCGTCCTGGCGGCGCCCCTGCTGGCCGGCGCCCAGGACGCGGCCCCGTCCGCCGCGGCGGCGCAAGTGTCGCGCGGCCGGTATCTGGCGACGGCGGCCGATTGCATCGCCTGCCACACCGTCGACGCGCGCAAACCCTTCGCCGGCGGCTATCCGATCGCGACGCCCTTGGGCACGATTTACGGCCCGAACCTGACACCGGATCGGGAAACGGGCATAGGCGCCTGGAGCGACGAGCAATTCGTGCGCGCCCTGCACGAGGGCGTCGGCAAGAACGGCGAACATCTGTATCCAGCCTTTCCCTACACCGCGTTCACGAAGCTGTCGCGCGATGACGTGCTGGCCATCAAGGCGTATCTGTTCAGCCTGCCTGCCATCAAACAGCGCGCGCCCGACAATCAACTGTCCTTTCCCTTTAACCAGCGCTGGCTGCTGGCCGGCTGGAAACTGCTGAATTTCACGCCCGGCCCGCTGACCGGGGCGGACGCCGGCAAGAGCGCCGAATGGAAGCGCGGCGCCTACCTGGCCGAAGGTCTGGCCCATTGCCAGGAATGCCACACCCCGCGCACCTTGACGATGGGATTGAATAAAAAGCTCGCTTACGGCGGCTCATCCCTGGCTGGCTGGACGGCGTTCAATATCAGCGCCGATCCGCTGAGCGGTATCGGCGGCTGGAGCGATGCCGAATTGGCCACCTATCTGCACGGCGGATCGGTGGCGGGCAAGGCCTCGGCCGCCGGCCCCATGGCCGAAGCCATCGACAACAGCCTGCGCCACCTGCGCCCCGACGATATGGCTGCGCTGGTGACTTATTTGCGGGGCGTCGCGCCCATCCACGAGGCCGTTGACGCCAAGCCGCGCTACGCTTTCGGGGCGCCGGCCAGCGACGACGCCAGTCTGCGCGGCGCGGCCGGGGTCGGCGTCAGCGCTGTCGCCTCCGGCGTCGCCGAACTGTTCAGCGGCAATTGCGCCAGTTGCCACAGCGCGGCCGGGGCCGGCAGCGGCGACGCTTACTATCCATCCTTGCTGCACAACAGCACTGTCGGCGCCAACGATCCCGGCAATCTGGTGATGGTGATACTGCGGGGCGTCAAGCGCGAGGGAGACGCTGGTGCCGTTTTCATGCCGGGCTTCGGCGAGCATTTGAGCGATGCCCAGATTGCCGACTTGAGCAATTACCTGTTGCGGCAATTCGGCGATGGGAGCGCTGTCGTGACGGAAAAATTTGTGGCGCAACAAAGGCGCGGCGGCCCGGCCTCGGCTTTACCCAGGCTCATGATGGGTGGGGCTGCGCTCGGATTATTTGGCGTCCTGGCGCTGCTGTCGTGGTGGTACAAGCGGCGCAAAAAAACCGGCCAGACACCGCTGGTGGAAGTATGACTCAGGGCCTGTCTCAGGGCCGGGCGGCGCCGTCGATGCCGCCGCTGCGGCGGCGAAATTCATCGGGCGTGATGCCCATCATCCGGTGAAACATCGCGATGAAGGCCGACGAAGTGCTGTAGCCGAGTTCCAGCGCCACCGCTTGCACCGCCACCTTGGCGTCCAGCATGGGCAGGGCGCTCACCAGACGCAGGCGCTGGCGCCATTCGCTGAAGGACATGCCCAGCTCGCGCTGGCAGCGCCGCGACAGGGTGCGCTCGGTGCTGTGCACGGTCAGCGCCCACGCCGCCAGCGAACGGTTGTCGCTCGGGCTGCGCCGCAGCGCGTCAAGCACCTGGGTCAGGGTCGCGTCGCTCGCCATCGGCAGATAACTGTCGTGACGGGGCGCCAGGCCGAGTTGGTCGACCAGCACTTGCATCAGGCGCGCGTCTTCGTCGCTGCGGGGGTAGTTGACCTGGCGCGCCGACAGATCGGCCAGGATGGATTTGATGACGGGGCCGACCATCAGGGTGCAAGCCTCGGCCGGCAGCCTTGCGCACAGCTCCCGCGACAGATACAGCGAGCAAAAACTGGCCTCGACGCGGTTGCTGCCAAGGTGCTCGACGTCGGGCGGCAGCCAGATGCCGAAATGGGGCGGCGCCAGATAGTTGCGCTTTGCCAGCGCCACCTCCATCACGCCGCTGAACGAATACACGAACTCGCCCCAGTCGTGCCGGTGGCGCGGGTAGCTGCTGCCGCTGAGCAGTTTTTCACTGCGGATGTAAACCGGATGGGGTAGCTTGTCGCTAAACGGCGGGAGGCGAACGGTCGTCTGGATGTGCATAGATTATCAATGAATTATTATGAAATTTCGATGGCGGAAGCGAACAAAGAGCAGGGCGCCGACATCGACTTTCGCCTGCGATTTATTGCCAGGCAAGTTCTTCATCACGCCGGCAATGCCAGCACTGGCGCAAGGAAAGTGGAAATTTCGCCATCGCGAGGCCGATTCCCTGTATGGCTTGTCTGGTTTGCACTATATCATCCCAGGCCGCCAGTCCTATAATTGATCGTCGACAAGTCGTCGACGGCAATGGGGCCGGACATGTACAAATTTTCATCTCTTCACGACCGGATATCCGGCCCGCAACTTGCCGCCGGCGCGCGCGGGAGGGGCCGATGAGCGGCGCCCGCAAGGCGCTCGATGGCTACGCCATGCTGTTGATGCTGGGGCTGTGTCTGTGCTGGGGTTTTCAGCAGGTGGCCGTGAAGGCGACGGCTGTCAGCATGAGTCCGATGTTGCAGACGGGCTTGCGCTCGGCCGGTGCCGCGTTGTTGGTGTGCGGCTTGATGTGGTGGCGCGGCAAGTCCTTTTCCATCCGCGACGGCACGCTGCTGCCCGGTATCGCCGCCGGCGTGCTGTTCGCGGGCGAGTTTCTGTGCGTGTCGATCGCGCTGAACCACACCTCGGCCTCGCATGTCGTGGTCTTTCTGTACGCCGCCCCCATCTTCACCGTGCTCGGCCTGCACTGGGGCGTGGCCGGCGAGCGCCTGGGCCGCCTGCAGTGGCTCGGCATCTGGGGCGCCTTCGCCGGCATCGCGCTGGCCTTTTCAAGCGGCTTCGACGGTGCGGCGGACGCTTGGCAGCAGACCTTGATCGGCGACGCCTGCGCTCTGCTGGCCAGCCTGTTCTGGGCGGCGACCACCATCCTGGTGCGCCGTTCGGTGCTGTCCGAGGCGGCCCCGACCACCACCTTGCTGTACCAACTGGTGGTGGCGGCCGTCATCTTGCTGACCATCGCGCTCGGCGCCGGCGACGGGGCGGCCGTGTCGATGACCGGCATGGCCTGGGCCAGCCTGTTCTTTCAGGTGGTAATCATCGCCTTCGCCAGTTATCTGACCTGGTTCTGGATGTTGCGACGCTACCTGACGTCGCGCCTCTCCGCCTTTTCTTTCCTGACGCCGCTGTTCGGGGTCGGCTTTGGGGTGTTGCTGCTGCATGAACAACTGGGCGCCCGCTTCGCCGCCGGCGCCTTGCTGGTCTTGGGCGGCATCGTGCTGGTCAATCTGCGCCGCAACTGAGCGCCGGCCGCGCCGGGATTGTTTCGGATTTCGCAATAGTGCATTGTGAGTTTTCTCCCGGGCGGCGCGGCACGATGCCATATCTGTCAAGAAGGTGCGGAGTTGCTTCGACATTCGAAATGGCCTGAAGTCGCGTCACCGCGCCATCGCCCGCCGGTGATTTCAGTGTCGCGCATGGCCGCATGATCGAGTCCAGGCGGCTCAGGCATGGCGTCGCTGACGAGCGGTTTCAGGCGCTGGTCTGCAGGGATCCCAGGATGCCCTGGGCGAAGGAATCGGCGATGACGGTGCCGGCCGCGCCCGGGTTGACGTTCAAGATGCTGGCCCAACCGGCGGAAACGCCTTCGGACGACAGGCTTTGCACGGGACCGCCGCTGGAATAGATGCCGGACTCGGCCGGTGTGGCGGAAGAGAGCGTGCCGACCACGGCTTGATCGAGCGACAGTTGCGATTGTTGCGCGTTGGCGGTCGCGTCGCTGCCGACCGCCGGGATCGCGGCCGGAGTGGGCGCCGTTCCCGCCTGCAGTATCGCGTTGAGCAAGCCTTGTGGACTGTACACTTGCAAATTCGTCAGCGAGCCGCCGAAAGTGGCGACCACGCTCGCTTCGCTGGACAGGCTCACGGCCAGACTGGCCAAGCCGGCGTTGCCGGTGCCGGCCACGGGAATGGGCTTGTTCACGGCCGCGGGCGCAAGCGGCGGCGGACTGGCGGAGATGGATGCGATGGAAGTGCTCATGGCTGGCCTGACGATTGTTCGGTGGAAATACGAGGATACCTGTTTACTATAGCCTGTCGCGCGCGATGCGCAAGCTATCTTGCCCGTTCGGCAAACTATGAGCGCTCAGGCCGACACCGTCAACAGCCGCACCTGGTTCAAGCGGCGGCGCTGCTCGGCGTGCCGGGCGTCATGCGACAGGAACATGGTGCCGACGTCGAACCATTGCTCGCTCGAAAAAACACGCTGGGCCAGCGGCAGCAATTCCTGCTCTTCCTTCGCCAGCCGTTCCAACACGTTTTCGCAATAACGCTCCAGGGTGCAGACCAGCATGCGGATTTGCGCGCCGCCCTTGGCGAACGCCAGGTGCAGGCGCCGGCGCACCGAGCGCAGCATGTTGCTGCCGACCCGGTTCAGCGATTCCAGGTCGGCCAGTAAATGATCGGCCTCGTGGGTGGCGTGGCGCACGGCGGGCATCAGGCATTCCTTGACCTTGTGCTGGTGGCGCGCCTCGGCGAAGCCGGCCAGTTCGTCGAGCTGGACTTGCAGGCGGGCCGGGTCGAGCCGGTGCGGCCGGCCGGCGTGCGCTTGCAGGTAATGGCGGATACGCGAAATGATGCCGCGCTCCTTGTTTTGCTCGACGTATAAGGTCAGCAAGGCATAGGTGGCAATTAACATATGTCTACTCCTTGGAAATTTCCAGCCCGGTTCGTCTGGTGTGTCCGCGCATTGCGGCGCGCGGCGCCGGGGCGATGGAAATCTCGTGATGGGAAATACAGAGGAGTCTTACCTTAGCCCTCTGGAAGGGGGAGTGATGCCGACTTTACAATTGCTTACATGGGCGGCGCAACCCGCACTGAGCGTCACGTTTTGTTACATCAAGCTCGCTTGCAGGGCCGTCGTGGGTGCGTTGGCGCACAGAGCGAGTCCGTGATCGGGGCTAAGTTGTAGCGGTGCATGGAAAACATCATGCGGCCAGCTTTGCGGCAAGCATTCATGCGGCAAGCTTTGATCCGAGATAAAAATGACAAAAAAATTTCGTAACAAGCAATTATTGACGGTGATGTTGGGCGCGACGGCGCTCGGCTTCGCCGCGCCGGCCTTGGCTGATCCGCCCAGCCGGGTGGCGCGTCTGGCCTACAGCAGCGGCGCCGTGAGTTTTTCGCCGGCGGGCGACGACGACTGGGTGGCGGCTTCCGTGAACCGGCCCCTGATCGACGGTGATCGCCTGTGGGCCGACCCCGGCGCGCGCGACGAATTGCAGATCGGCGGTGCCGCCATCCGCATGAGCGGCGACACCTTGCTCACCCTGCTCAACGTGGACGACCGCCTGACCCAGTTGCAACTCTCGCAGGGACGGCTGAACTTCAAGGTGCGCCGCCTGAATCCCGATGAAGTGCTGGAAATCGATACGCCCAATCTCGCCTTTTCGATCCGTCAGCCGGGCGAGTACCGCATCGACGTCGATCCGCAGGGAAACGCGACGACGGTGGCCGTGCACAGCGGCCAGGGCGAGGCTTATGGGGAAGGCAATGCCTATCTGATCGATCGCCAGCAATCCTACCGTTTCGGCGGCACGGATTTGCGCGACTCCCAATTCGCCGAGCTGGCGCCGGCCGACGAATTCGATCACTGGACGGCGGAACGCGACCGCCGCATCGACAATTCGCAAGCGGGCCGTTACGTCTCGCACGACATGGTCGGCTACGAAGACTTGGACCAGAACGGCACCTGGCGCGAAGTCCAGGGTTACGGCAATGTGTGGACGCCGTCCCATGTGTCGGCCGACTGGGCTCCCTACCACGACGGTCACTGGTCCTGGGTCGAGCCTTGGGGCTGGACCTGGGTCGACGACGCGCCCTGGGGTTTCGCGGTTTCGCATTACGGCCGCTGGGCCAACATGCAGGGCAGCTGGGCCTGGGTGCCGGGCCCGGCGGCGGCCCGTCCCGTGTACGCGCCTGCGCTGGTGGTGTTTGTCGGCGGCGGCAACTTGCGCCTGTCCCAGGGCGGCGGGGGCGGCGGCATGGCCTGGTTCCCGCTGGCGCCGCGTGAAGTCTATCGGCCTTCTTATCACGTCAGCCAGAACTACATCACGAACATCAATACCAGTAACACGACGCTGAACCAGACGCAAATCACAAATGTGTACAACAACGTCACCAATATCACCTATGTGAACCGGCAAGTGAAAGGGGCCGTGGTGGCGGTGCCGACGGCAGCCTTCGTGCATGCGCAGCCGGTCAGGAAAGCGGCCGTGGTGGTGCCAGTCAACGTGCTGGCCAGCGCGCCCGTGGCCCAGCTTGCGGCCGTCGCGCCCCAGCATGCCAGCCTGGGCGGCAATGGCATGGCCGGCCATCGCCCGGCCGCCGCCGTCCTGGCGCGGCAGGTGATCGTCAAGACGGCGCCGCCGCCGCCGCCGCCGCCATTCGCGCAACGGCAAACGGCGCTGGCCGCGAACGCCGGACGGCCGCTGGAACCGGCCGCCGTCGCCGGCTTGCAAGCGGCCGCACCGAAGCCGGCGGCACCGCAATTCAAGGTGCTGCATCCGGCGCCGGCCGGCGCGCCCTTGGGCAAACCGCCGGCCCACCCGCCCGCCACGCTGGCCCAGCACCCGCTAGCGCCGGTGCCAGCGGCCGCGCCATCGTCCGTGCCGGGTGCCCTGCCGGCGCCAGGCGCGCCGGGCGGCACGCACCCGGCCGTGCCCGCGCCGGTGTCGCCGGCCCAGGCGGCGCAGCACGCGGCCAATGCGGCGCATCTGGCCGCCGGCGCACCATTGCCGGGCGCGGCAACGCCGCTTGATGCGAAGGCGCCCCAGCACCCGCAAGCCAAGCCGGAAGAGCAGCGCCACGAGCGCGATTCCGCGTTCAACGCGGCCGGCAAGGCGGGCGAGGCGCCGCACGATCACAATGCGGCCCCGGGCACGGACGGCAAGCCAGGCGTCCCGGCACATGAGATCGATCCTGCCCAGCACCTGGCCGGCAAGCCCGATGGCGCGCAGCAAGAACGCGAACGGGCGGCGGCCGAAAGGCGCGCCAGCACCGGCATTGCGATGCCGGATGCGCACCCGGCGCCGGTCGCGCCTCAGCATGCCGAGCCGAAACCCGAGCGCGCGCCGGAACGCCCGCCGGTGGCGCATCCGCCCATCCAGCAGCCTGAGATGGCGCCGCATCCGGCGCCGCCGAAGCCCGAGCATCACGGGGCGGAAGCGGCGCACACCGCCGCAGCCAAGCCGGTCGAGGCGAAGCCGGCCGAACCGAAACCGGCGCCGCAACATCCGCCGGCCGCCGCCAAAGCGCATGAGCACGAGGAAGGTGCCCAGCACAAGGATCAGCGTAAGGACGGCCATGGCGAAGAGGCCAAACATGAATAAGCAGTGCCCGGCGCGCCTGGGGGGCTTGCGGCCCAAACCCTTGATTTACGGCGTGCCAACCCAAAATGTAGCTCATCTTGAAAGGATATCGAACCATGTCAACTAAATCCTTGATTCGAATTACGCTGCTGTCGGTGGCGGTGATGTGCGGCGCTCCCGTGTACGCGGCGGCGGACGCCAGCATGCATGAAGTGTATCTGGCGGCGGAAGCGGGCAAGTTCGACGAAGCCCAGGCCATGATGGACAAGGTCTTGCGCGACCATCCGAACAGCGGCAAGGCGCATTTCGTCGAGGCCGAATTGCTGGCCAAGCAGGGCAAGACCAGTCAGGCGCAGACCGAGCTGGCCACCGCCGAACGTCTGGCACCCGGTTTGCCATTCGCGAAACCGGCGGCCGTCACGAAACTGCGTCAAGTGCTGTCGACACAGCGGGCGCCGGCCCGCAGCAGTTATGCGGCGCCGGCCGGCTATGCGCGCGCGGCGCAGGCGCCGGCGGAAGGCGGCTTGCCCTGGGGCTTGCTGCTTGGCGGCCTGGGCCTGGTCGCCTTCATTATTTTCGCGGTGCGCTTCATGGGCAGGCGTAACGCTCCCGTGTATTCGACCGGCGGCAACGCTGGCTACGGCGGCAACCCGGGCATGCAGCCGTATGGCGGCGCGCAGGGAGGTGGCATGATGGGTGGCGGCGGTGGCATGGGTTCCGGCATCATGGGCGGGCTGGCGACCGGCGCCGCGATGGGCGCCGGTATCGTGGCCGGCGAAGCGCTGATGCATCACTTCACCGATGGCAACCGCAACAACGTCCCCGTCGAACCCCCGCCAAGCAACGACGCGCCGCCCGACAACGATATGGGCGGCAACGATTTCGGCGTGTCCGACAACTCGTCTTGGGATGACGGCGGTGGCGGCGGTGGCGGCGACGACTGGAGCTGAGAGTAACACTGTGGGTAAACAATGACGCCGGCGATTTGCCGGCGTTGTCATAAGGATGCCGCGCGTGGCGGCAGCTTGGTGGGCGCGCGCGGCGCAAATCGACTAGCCGACTGGCGCGACGGGCGCGTTCAGCCGGCAGAGGTGAACGGGCGCTGGCGCATCCATTTGGTGACGATCCATTTTTCGCCGGCGGTCACGGGCGCGGCCGCGTGCAGGGACTGGGGGTCGAGCTGGCCGTCGCTGTTGCAGTATTCGAAGTACAGCGCGCCGCCGCGCCTGGGCGTGACGCCGAAGCCGCTTTCCGGGAACAGCGTTTCGCCGCCTTCCGCGACATCGTTCAGGTACATCACAAGGGTGCTGACGCGCTGGCCGCTGCGGGCCAGCGAGGCGATATTCGCGCCGTTGCTTGGCATCAGGAAATCGTAGTGGGGTGCGCTCGACGACGCGCCCCGGTAGCGCACCACTTGCAAACCCTCGCCATGTTCGATCGGTAAATTCATCAGTTGCGAGACGCGCCTGTCGATGCGCGCCACCAGCGGGTTTTCTTGCGGGCGGAAGAACATGCTGTCGCTGCTGCGACTGGCGCTGGTCAGGTCGAGGCCGCTGAGTGGATCGACGATGGTCGACGGCGCCAGCCGGGGCGCCGCCAGCGCCATCAATTGCGCGCATTCGTCGGCGTGGAGCACGTCATCGAGCACGGCCAGGCTGGGCGACTCCAGGCGCACGGCGACCCGCACGCTGGCATCGCCGAGCGCGATGGTATTGGCCGGCGACAGGCGCGAAGCTTCGCGCCGATAAACGGCCGCCGCAATCTGCTCGGCGTCGATCGCCTCGTCCGGGACGGCGGCGCCAATCGCCCTGGCGGCCCAGACTGTGTGCGCCAGCGCGGCGGCGACGCCGGCGTCGAAACCCTGCTCGACCATGCCGCGGGCCAGCGGCGCCGGCGGGATGCCCCGGTCTATATTGTGCAGCAACCACTGCTTCAGTTGCGGCGGAAGGCCGATGCGCGCGTTCATGCGCTCTGCTTGGCTGTGCACGCCATCACAGATCCTGCGCTTGCCAGCCGGTGCCGGTCAGTACAAACGGCTCCTTCAGTTGCATCACGCCGGCGCCGCGTATCAGGCTGTCGACGACGGGAAAGACGCGGCGCACGTCGGCGTCGCTCGTCCACGGCGCGGGCGCCACCTTGTACGTGTAAGTGACGACGACGGCGGCCGCGCCCTTGTTCTGAGCGGTTGGCGTTTCCCATCCAATCACCTTGTCCAGACTCAGCTTGAGCGCGCACAGATCGTGTCCCGCCGCCGCGTAGGGATTGTTGGGCGCTTGCGCGTGCGCTTCGCGCGCCAGGTAAAAACGCTTGCCGCTGTCGGTGAGCTGGTAGCGGCGCACTTGCAGGGTGGACGGGTTGCCCGCCTCGTCGCTGTGCTCGACGGTGGCGGCGCTGGAAGCGACCAGCCCGAGCTTTTCCAGCACGGGCATTTGCAGGGCATTGCGCGAACCGCCGCTACCCTCGGCCGGCGTGACGTCGATGGGCCAGGAGTTTTTCGCCAGGCACAGGTCGCCGCGCTTGGCCAGGTAAGTGTTCATGCCCTTGCTGAAATTGGCCAGATTGGCTTGTTGTTCGCTGCCGCAGGCGGCCAGCAGGAGCAGGGTGGCGGCGCAGAGTAGGTTCGGTTTCATCATCTTCAATCAAGTAAAAAGGTCAAGCCCGGTCGGGCGGAGGCGGATTGTCCGTCTCAGTTGGCGCAGGCGCCGGAGGTCGGCGCGGTGGCCTGGTAGCCGTCCGTGAGCGTATTCAGAAAGCACAGCAAGTCGCCGATCTGCGCTTCGCTCATGGGCGGCGTAGCGCCCGGCTTGCGTCCGTCGAGCGGCATCTGGGTATCGATGTTGGCGCGATAAGGGGCCGGCAAGTCATTGTATTTTTGCACGGTACCGCCCGTGTATTGCGTCGTGATCAAGCCGTAAGTGGGGAAGCCCGCGTCGGGGATGGCCTTGGCGACGCCACCGACGGTCGGATACCACAGCTCCGGCATCGTGTCGCGCGTGTTGTAGAAACGGATGGTCTGCTCCAGCGTGCGCAGCGCGCCGTTGTGGAAGAAGGCCTTGCGGGTGGCGACGTTGCGCAATCCGGGCGCCTTGAACAGGCCGCAGAACTTGTTCGCCGCGCCCGCCGTGGCCGGCAAGTGATCCTTGCGGTTTGGGCCGCACAAGCCCATGTCGAAGTAGTCCGGATCCAGGTTGGCGGCGATGGCCGGGTTGCGCGGCACGCCGATGGCTTCGTAGGAAAAATCGGTGAACAGGCCGGAACTGCCATTCAAGCCGGCGCCCTGGTAATGGCAGGAGGCGCAATTGGCCGTGTTCGGGTCGGAAAACAGTTTCAGTCCGCGGGCCTCGGCCGGCGTGAAGGCGCCACCGATCTTGTTACCGGCGTACAGGTCGAACTTGCTCGTGTACGGATGGAAGCTGGGGTCTTCCAGCTGGAACGCTTGCAGCGCCTTCAGGATATTGGCGAAGGCGGCGTCGGGCGCGGCCAGCGCATCCTTGCCGAAGGCTTGCGCGAACAGTTCGGTGTACGCGCCCAGGCGCAACTTGGCGACGACA
>DMYQ01000021.1:43251-45636 GCA_003482555.1 Janthinobacterium sp.
GGCACGCTGATGCCATCCGGATTGTCGAGCAGGTCGGCGTAGGGTGGCGTGAATTGCAGGTAGCGCAGCGAGGGCGCGGCGCGCGTGCCGTGCGCCGTCAAGTCAACGCCACCCGCTTGCACGGCCAGGCTGTTCGGCGGGCCGTAGGCGAAGGCGGGGTCGTGGCAGGTGGCGCAAGACATCTTGCCGGAGCCCGACAGGCTCTTGTCGAAGAACACTTTCTGGCCCACCTGGGCGGCCAGGCTGAGCGGCACGGCGGGCGGCGTCGGCGCGACGGGCGCGGTGGGCACACTCGCGGGCGCGTCCACCGGTGACGGGCTCGGCGGATTGGTTCCGGCGCCGCCACTGCAGGCGGCGAGGGCCAGTCCGAACATGGCGACAAGGAGGGTGGGCAAACGGCTATTCATGGGGCGAAACCTGTGGTGATGCGGTTGTCTGGTGGAAAAGGCCATGCGGCGCCGGAGCGCCGCATGGCCTTGCGTCGGGCGCGAACATCGCTGTCGATGTTCGCCACCACGTCTTCAACGACGTCTTACTTCTTCAAGGCCCACAGATTGACTTGCGTGGCATCCGGGCCGACTTGCGCCTGGGTGCCCGCGGCGATGTCCGACGACTGCTTCTGCACATAGCTGGCCGGGATCACATAGGCGTGATTCATCGGCCGCACGGCGTCGAAGTGGGTGTCGGCGCTGCCCGCGTATTCCGGCAGGTTGAGGATGTTTTGCGCGATGAAGCGTTCGCTGTACTTGGAACGGTTCATATACGAAGCATCGACTTTCGGATCGGCCAGCTGGAACATGTCTTGCAGCGTGCGTACAAACGAAAAGTGGCTGTAGGCGTCGCTGTCCGACTGTCCCTTGGGCGCGTCGGCCTGGTTGGTCAGCACGCCGTAGATGCTTTCGCCGTGGCCGCGGTTGCCCTTGGTGTAGTTGACCACGCTGGTATCGGGCGACCAAGTGCCGTCGGCGTTGCGCTTGAGCGGCTTGGCGACCGTGCTATTGGCGGTGTTCCAGCCGCAGCAAGAGTTAAAGCCGGCCGTCGCGCTGCCTTCGTCGAACATGATGACGATGGCCACTTTCTTTTGCGGATTGCTCCACAGCTTGGACGCCTTGATCTTCTTCACCAGAGCGTCGACGTAGTTGTCGCCGCGGGTGATGATGTTGCTGCCCGAGCAATCGCTGGCCGTGGCCGTCACGCCGCCGGCCTTGCCGCTGACGTTAATGCTGTGCATGTCGTCGCACTGGTCGGGCATGATGAAGTTGATGTTGCCGACATTGCCGCTGGCCAGGTCGCTGCCGAACTGGTCGACGTCGTAGCCGGCCGGCACCGCGTAGGCGCTGCTTTTCAGCAGGGAGGCATCCCATTGGCCGCCGCCCAGGGTGCGGTTGCTGAACTTGAATTCCGGCGCGCTGCGCACGTTCTGGTAAGCCATGCCGGGATGGTGCTTGGTCTTGTACAGGCCGGCCGGCATCGGCAGGCTGAGGGCGGCATTGCCGATGGCGGTCGTGTTGCCATTCAGCGTGCCTGGGGCGTAGACCCTGTCGGCGGCCGAGACGGCGGCGTCGGCCACGCTGTCGGTGCGGAAATCCTGGCCCGGATTCATCGATTCGCTGTAGGTGCGCCAGCTCATGCCCGCGCTGGTGAGGGCGTTGAACAGATTCGGCGCCGTCACGTTATGGTTGATGGCGGCCGGCTGGGTGCAGGTGGGGTTGAAGGGCGAGCTGGCCAGGCCCGGCTGGGTCTTGTCGGGCAGCGGCAAGTCCTTGACGGCATTGGCGCCGCTGGCATCGCAATTCCACGGGCTGTCGTCGGAGATGCCGAAATCGTCGGCGCCGCCCAGGGCCGTGTAGTTCGGCTCGCTCGGATTGCCGGTCGCAAAGTAGCTGGTGAACTGGTTGCCTTCTTTCAGGTAACCATTGATTTTTGGCGCCAGCGGCGAATTGAGGATAGTGTTGGTGCCCTTGTTTTCCAGCATGACGATGAAGATCTGGTCATAGCGCGGCACGCCTTCGATTTCAAAGGCGGCTTGCTGCGACTGCTGGAAAGTGATGGCCTTGCGCGTATCGGTGACGGCGGCCGTGGCCGAGGTGACGCCGCTCAAGCCCTTGATTTCCGGGTCGCCGCCGGGGAAGGCGAGCGCGTCCGGGTACAGGTCGCCGCGGTCGAGTTTGCTGATCGCATAGGCGAAACGGTTGCCCAGGGCATTCGATTCGGTCAGCATCGCCTTCTTGGCAGCGGCGTCGGTGACAGCGTTGGCGTCGCTCACCACCTGGGCCGGCGTCACGCTCAGGCGGGTGGCCAGGTTTTGCTTTTCGGTCGGGTAGTCGCTGCCGTTCGCTTCCATCAGGCGCTGCAGGTCGCTCGACAGGGGGCTGATGACGATCG
>DMYQ01000021.1:45892-47260 GCA_003482555.1 Janthinobacterium sp.
TGACCGGGTTTTCGCTGGCGTCGCACTTGCCGTTATTGTTGGCGTCGACGCACACCAGCGCGCCCTGGTAGTAGCCGGCCGTCAGGGTCGGATCGGTGGCGCTGCCCGGCGTGAAGCCGGTGGCGACCACGACGCCCTGCATGGTCACGCTCGCCTGCGCGGCGGGGCCGTTGCTGCCGCAGGCGGCCAAGGCGGCGGCGGCCGCGATGGCCGTCAGGGCGATGGTTTTGGAAGTTACAGCGTTCCGAATACTCGGCATATGAATCCTTAACTGGTGTGCAGGGCAAAAAGGGAAGTGCGGAAAACCGCTGGATCGCACCCGGAAACGACGCCAAAACAAAACGTTCGGAAAGACACGGAACTGTCGCTGTACGTCCATAAAACTCGGGAACGCTGGCATTTTTACAAAAGTTTGTGACATGGTGATTACAGCGCGACATGACAAGGAAAGCTTACGCCGGGCATGGCGGCGCCCTGCGACCTCGCGTTTCGGGTGGCGCGCGGTTGACAGCGCCGCGCCATCCGGTGGACACTGCTGGCATAGGCGCCGGCATCCGCGGGCGCGAGAGCGAAAGTTGCGCCGCATGAGCCACTGTCAGCAAGTCGCAAGGCCCGCGCCGGGCCTTTGGATGGGCGCGTGATCGTCGTCGCGGACGCCGGTTTTTGGCGCGCGGCCCTGGAAAAGCCGCTCAGCGAGCGCCTCGGCCCGGCGCCGCGCGAAGTCATCGCCTATGTGGCCCTAGTCAACGCGGCCATGGGCGACCCGCACGTGCCGGCCATCGCCGAGGTACCGGACGATTTCCGCCGCGACGTGCGCGACGCCATCGACGAGATGCCAGCCGTGGTCAGGGATTTGCTGGACGGCCCCTTGCTGGGCGTGTATTTCGGCCAGGGCCTGGGTTCGTCGGCCATCACCGACATCGTCGTCAAGGACAGCGGCGAAATCCTCGGCGTGGTCACTTGTCTGGACCTGGATGCCTTCCTGAACCGCAGCGCCAACGAATGGGCCACGTGGAAGGAAAACACACCGTTCACTTCGCTCCATCCCTACGCGCTGGAATTACGCATCGAAGAGGCGGAGAACGACAACCGCAAGAACGCGATCCAATATCTGCTGCTGCACGAATTCGGCCATGTGCTGACGGCCGGGCGTTCCTTCTTGCCGAATTGGTGGATGGATCCGAAGGACATGAAAACGGGCGCCGAATATAGTTTTCTGCCCCTGTCCTGGCAGGTGACGGACGAGAAGAAGATCATTCCGCTGGAGCGCCATGAATTCCCCCTGCGCAGCCGCGTTTCTTATTACACGGGCGCGCAACTGGCCGGGCCGGACGTGATTGAAGTCTACGAGGCGCTGCAAAACACCGG
>DMYQ01000021.1:47497-47746 GCA_003482555.1 Janthinobacterium sp.
CACACGGTGCTGATGGGGAAGCCGTTCGAAATTCACATTTATCACGAAGGCGAGATTGCGATGCGGCCGGAGCTGTGCTGGATCGGCGAGCGCTGCGCCGAAAAATTCGCGCTGTTCCAGCGTTTCCTGGGAGCGGGGAGCGCTTAAACTCATTTCACACCGCAAGCTTCAGCTTGGGCATAGCTTCGGCGTCGTAAAATGGCGCCGGGTTAATCATATGGAATGCTTTGTGAGAATGGGGGAACTTTG
>DMYQ01000154.1:0-4567 GCA_003482555.1 Janthinobacterium sp.
AGCGGCGACGACGCTTGACCGCGGCGCCGCAGGAGCATATATTAATGACTCAAAAGTAAGTAGTCGGATAGCCTATGCATGCCCCGATGGATACCAAGCCGCGCTGGGAGCGGCGCAAGGAGGCGCGGCCGCAGGAATTGCTCGCCGCCGCCCTCGACCTTTTCGTCGAGCGCGGCTTCGCTTCGACGCGCCTGGAAGACGTGGCCAGGCGCGCCGGCGTGTCGAAAGGCACGCTGTACCTGTATTTCGAGAACAAGGAAGAGTTGTTCAAGGCCGTGGTGCGGGAAAATATCGTGCACATCATCGGCCAGGCCGAAGACAGCATCGCCGCCTCCGACGAGAGCTCGCCCGACTTGTTGCGCGCCATCTTGATGGCGTGGTGGAACCAGATCGGCGCCACCAAGCTCGCCGGCATCACCAAGCTGATGATGGCCGAGTCCGGCAACTTTCCGGAACTGGTGCAGTTTTACAACGAAGAAGTCATCGACCGCGGCAACGGCCTGATCGCCAGCGTGCTGGCGCGCGGGGTCGCGCGCGGCGAGTTCCGGCCCGTCGATCCGCTGCTGCTGACCCCCATCCTGGTGGCGCCGGTGCTGATGCTGATGATGTGGACGCACTCGTTTTTGCCCTGCGACGCCGGCAATATCGACCCGCAAGCGTATATGGCCGAGTTCATCGACCTCACTTTGCGCGGTTTGCGGCCGGACGCACATGCCGCCTCATGAGCCTGGCGGCGCCGCCCGCCGACGTCCCGTTGCCGTTTTTTCAAGGTTCAATCCCCCAAAACTGCAGATCGTCGCAAATGCCCGCCGCCGGACGCCTTTACCGATAACATGTGCTTTCCACCGGTTCAGCGATAAAATGGCGGATTATTATTTCACCCACCGAGTCCAAAGATGAATATCGAACAAGCCCGCTTCAACATGATCGAACAGCAAATCCGCCCTTGGGACGTGCTCGATCCAGACGTGCTGGAGTTGCTGATGGTGGTCAAGCGCGAAGATTTCGTCCCGGCCGCCTATAAGAACCTGGCCTTCGTCGACACGGAAATCCCGCTCGCTGGCGGCGAATATATGTTCACGCCCAAGCTGGAAGCGCGCATCCTGCAGGAAGTCGGCTTGAAAAAGCATGAAAACGTGCTGGAAATCGGCACCGGCAGCGGCTATATGGCCGCCTTGCTGGCCTACAAGGGCCGCCATGTGACGAGCGTGGAAATCCTGCCGGAACTCAAAGCGCTGGCGGAAAAGAATTTGGCCGACAATGGCGTGAGCAATGTCACCGTCGAGCTGGGCAATGGCGCCCAAGGCTGGGCCGCCGGCGCGCCCTTCGACGTGATCGTCATCTCGGGCGGCTTGCCGGTGTTGCCGGAAGCGTTCAAGCAGCAGATCAAGGTGGGCGGACGCATCCTGGCCATCCTGGGTACCTCGCCCCTGATGACGGCCAATGTCATCACCCGGGTTTCCGACAACGCCTACAGCACGGTCAAGCTGTTTGAAACGGATGTCAAGCCGCTGTCGCAGGCGACCACGCCATCGCCGTTCACGTTTTAAGCGGACGGACTATGGATATCCTGAGCGCACCCGAACTGGCCGCCTGGCTGGCCGACGCCTCCCGCCCGCGCCCCGTGCTGCTGGATGTGCGCGAAGGCTGGGAATATGAAACCTGCCACATCGAGGGCGCCCTGTTGATGCCGATGAACACGATTCCGGGCCGCATCGACGACCTCGACGAGGACGCGGCCATCGTTTGCATTTGTCACCACGGCGCGCGCAGCATGCAAGTGGCGGCCTTCCTGGAGCGCAATGGCTTCGGCAAAGTCAGCAATCTGACCGGCGGCATCCATGCCTGGGCCTTGCAGGTGGACGGTGACATGCCGCGTTATTGAAGCGGTACCGCGTATATCCCTAGCCGCCCGGCTGTGGCAGCTGTTTGAACGCCATGTATGTTTTTAATTTCATTAACTTTTTGACGACTCCCACGGAGAAATGCAATGCGGAAACCCCTTATCGCCCTGCTGATTACCAGCGCGTTTTTATCGCTGCAGGCAGAGGCGGCCGACCTGATTCAAGTGTATCGACAAGCGCTGGCCAATGACGCGCAATACGCCAGCGCCCGCGCTGCACTTGCGGCCGGTCAAGAGCGGGTGCCGCAGGGCCTGGCCGGCTTGTTGCCGACAATCGGCTTGTCTGGCAGCAATACCCGCGGCAATACCGAGCTCGTGCCGACCAATGCGGGACAGCCGGAAGTCATCAACGGCAACCTGGTGGCGGCCGAGCGGCGGAGCGTGAACGCCCACGTCAACACTTATAACCTGACCCTGACCCAGCCCTTGTACCGCTGGGCCAACTGGCAGACTTACCAGCAGAGCAAGCTGGCGCAAGCCGAGGCCGAGGCGCAATTCGCGCTGGCCCAGCAGGATTTGATCACGCGCGTGGCGCAGGCGTATTTCGACGTGCTGACGGCGCAAGACAAGCTCGGTTCGACGCGGGCGCAAAAAGTGGCGACGACCGAGCAACTGGCTTCGGCCAAGCGCAACTTCGAGGTGGGCACCCAGACCATCACCGACACGCACGAGGCGCAGGCCGCCTACGATCTGGTGGTGGCGCAGGAATTTGCCGCGATCAACGACCTGGACAACAAGCGCGCCGCCCTGCAAACCATCATCGGCGCCACGCCGACCGCGCTGGCGCCCATCCGTACGGAAGTGGCGATCAGCTCGCCTTCCCCGGCCGCCGTGGAGTCGTGGATTGCATCGGCCGAGCAGCAGAACTATGGCGTCGTGATGGCCCAGCTGGCGCTGGAAATCGCCACGCGCGACATTTCGCGCAACCGCGCCGGCCATTATCCGACCCTGGATCTGGTCGCCAACGCCGGCCACAGCTACACCACCAACAGCGGCAGCACGAACAATAACGCCATCGGCGTGCAGTGGAACGTGCCTTTGTTCAGCGGCTTCGCCGTGACCAGCAAGGTGCGTGAATCGATCGCGCTGGAAGAGCGCGCCCGCAATGACCTGGAAACGGCGCGCCGCAACGCTTCGCAGGGCGCACGCCTGGCTTACCTGGGAGTCAACAGCGGATTGGCGCAGGTGAAGGCGCTGGAACAGGCGGAAGTGTCGAGCCAATCGGCCCTCGATTCGAACAAGCTTGGCTATCAAGTGGGCGTGCGTATCAATATCGACGTCTTGAATGCCCAGAAGCAATTGTTTTCGACGCAGAAAGACCTGGCGAAAGCCCGTTACGACACCATCATGAATGGCTTGCGCCTGAAGTCGGCGGCCGGCACCTTGAAAGAGGCAGACCTGGGCCCCGTCAACGCCCTGCTGCAAAAGTAATGTGAGAGGAGGGTGGCCGTCCCCGGCCCCCGATCCCTTACTCGGGCGGACTCAGAGTCCCGCGCCCGCGCCGTCGAACGAGCGTTCGATCAATTCGATCTGATACCCATCGGGATCGGTGACGAAGGCGATCACCGTGCTGCCGCCCTTCACCGGGCCCGGTTCGCGCGTGACCTTGCCGCCGTGCGCCTTGACGGCCAGGCAAGCCTCGACGATGTTTTCCGCCGAAATGGCCAGGTGGCCGTATGCCTTGCCCATGTCGTAACTATGTACGCCGTAATTGTAGGTCAGTTCCAGTTCCGCGTGATCGGGATTGGCGCCGTAGCCGACAAAGGCGAGCGTGTATTTGTATTCGGGATTGTCGCTGGTGCGCAGCAATTTCATGCCCAGCACCGCGGTGTAAAAGTCGATCGAGCGCTGCAGGTCGCCGACCCGTAACATGGTGTGCAAAATGCGCATCGTAATCCTTGAAGGTGAGTGATACCTGGATTCTAGCAGCCTGTCGGATTTAAAGAGTCGAAGCGAAAATTCGGCTGGCCGAGGACAAATTTCGCCGCTTTCGCAGTGCCAATAGTGAACTATTGGTCAAGAAAGCGGTGAAATATGAATTGGCCAGGCGGATTTGCAGCCGACTTCATTTAAGTCCGGCAGGCTGCCGGGCGCTTTGGCGCTTCCTTGCCGGGGCCGGCCGCGTGGCCGCGCGTGTTTTAATGCAGTGAGTCTTCCAGACGGGCGTCCAGCGTGATGTGGGTATTGAGCAACTTCGAGATTGGACAGCCGACCTTGGCCCGCAGAGCCGCCGCCTCGAACGCTTCCAGATTGGCGCCGGGTATGCTGGCCACCAGATTCAGATGCACTTCCGTGATCGAATAGCCGTCCTCGCCTTTTTCCAGGGTCACCGTGGCGGTCGTCATCAGGCGTTTCGCCGTCATGCCCGCTTCGCCCAATTGTCCCGACAGCGCCATCGTGAAGCAAGCCGCGTGGGCCGCCCCGATCAGCTCTTCCGGATTGCTGCCCGGGCCTTGCTCGAAGCGGGTGTTGAAGCCGTACTGGACGTTGTCGAGCGCGCCGCTTTCGGTGGAAATACTCCCCTTGCCGTCCTTGAGGGCGCCGTTCCAGACCGCTGTTCCTGATTTTTTCATGATGTACTCCTGTTCTTATTGATAAGTTCATCGTGCGCCCGTCTTGCGATCTCTTCCGTACGGTGACACACACACGGTGGCGCACACAAGG
>DMYQ01000154.1:4641-12990 GCA_003482555.1 Janthinobacterium sp.
CACACAAGGTGGTGCACACAAGGTGGTGCACACAAGGTGACACACGCGCCCGCCGATCCGGTAGTCCCGCTCAGCGTGCGGCCGGTGCCACGCGCCAGACGATATTGCCGACGTCGTCCGCCACCAGCAGGGCGCCGGCGCGGTCGACCGCCACCCCGACCGGGCGGCCGTGGGCGACGTCGCCGTCCAGGAACCCGGTCAGAAAGTCTTGCGGCGGCCCGGACGGCCGGCCGTCGGCGAAGGGCACGAAAATCACCTTGTAGCCGCTGCGCGGCTTGCGGTTCCAGGAACCGTGCTGACCGATGAAGGCGCCGCCCTGGTAACTGGCGGGGAACAGCTTGCCATCGTAAAAGGCCAGTCCCAGCGAGGCCGTGTGGGCGCCCAGCGCATAGTCGGGCGCAATGGCCTTGGCCACCAGATCCGGCCTTTGTCGCTTGACACGGGTGTCGACGTGCTGGCCGAAATAACTGTAGGGCCAGCCATAGAAGGCGCCATCCTTGACCGAGGTCATGTAATCAGGCACCAGATCGTCGCCCAGTTCATCGCGCTCGTTGACGGCCGTCCACAAGCGGCCGCTTTGCCAGCCCATGCCGACGGGATTGCGCAAGCCGTCCGCGTACACGCGCGCCTTGCCGCTGGCGCGCTCGACCTGCCAGATGGCGGCGCGGCCTTTTTCCGCCGCCACGCCGTTTTCGCCCGCGTTGCTGTTCGAGCCGACCGACACGTACAGGTATTTGCCATCCGCGCTGGCGACGATGTTCTTGGTCCAGTGGTGGTTGATGGAGCCGGCCGGCAAGTCCAGCAGCTTGCTGCCCGGCGCCGTGATGCTGGTTTGCCCTTCCTTGTATGGAAAGCGCAGCACGGCGTCGCTGTCGGCCACATACAGATCCTGGCCCACCAGGGCCATGCCGAAGGGCGCGCTGAGCCCTTGCAGGAAGACGGTGCGGGTCTTGGCGACGCCGTCGGCGTCGATGTCGCGCAGCAGGGTGATGCGGTTGGCGCTGTCGGTGATGGCGCCGGCCTTCTTCATTTGCTGCGTCATGATGGCGCCGCGTATGCCCTTGGCGTCGTCCGGCTTGGGCGGGGCGTTGGTTTCAGCGACCAGCACGTCGCCATTCGGCAATACGTACAGCCAGCGCGGATGGTCCAGCTTGCTGGCGTAGGCGCTGACGGCGAAGCCGGGCGCCGGCGTCGGCTTGGCACCGTCTTGCCACGGCTCGGTGGCCGCGACGTTGACGGTGGGGATCAGGAAATGCCGGGGCGCCGGCAATTGCGGATCGGGCCCGAAGCCGGGCGGCATGGCCTGGGCGGCGACGGCGCCGCAGATCGTCAGCAGGGACAGGCCCGTCAGGCCAAGCGGAGCGAAGCGGCGGACAAGACGGTCGGGGCGGGCGGGGCGGACGAAGGGCAAGGGCAAGGGCATGGACGGCTCCTGAAAAAGACGCTTCAGCGCGTCGGCTTGCTGCGCTCTTTGGCGATGGGCTTGGCTTGTTCCGGCGCCGCCGGCTTGACTTTTTCGACGCCGCGCTGGCCGTGCAGGTCGGTGTCGACCAAGCCCCGTTGCAAGTCGCTGGCGGCCTGCCGCATGACGTCGCGCGGTTCGGCGTCTTGCGCGTCGGGCGATTCGTCGCGCTCGTGCGGCAAACGGCCGGCGCCGTCGTTCTTGACCTTGGCGTCGGTATTGATCTTGCGGTCGCCATGGTCGCTGGGGCCGCCATGCTTGCTAGGGTTGCTACGGTCGGTGCTCATGGGCGTCTGCTCTCCGCTTGAATGATGGCGCTGGCGATGCCAGCGCTTGTCAGACCTTATCTTAGCGTTTTGATTCCATCCCGCGCGCGCAATTGATTTGGACGGTGCTGTAATTTCAGTATGCAATTTCGGGCAAGCCAGCACCTTGCACGCGCCCAGCCTGGCCGAATTCGCGCATGAATTCATCGGCCACGCTGTGGCGCTGGCTGCTGATGACCGCGCACACGCCGATCCTGATGGCAGCCGCGGCCACCCCGCCGTCGCCGTACCGCGCCGAGGCCGAAAAAAATCCCGCCCTTGCCCGACTTTTGCCATACTGTGCTTTCCCGTTGCCATTGCGGGTAATATAAAGAAGTCGTTTCGAGTGCCGCTTGCAGGCAAGCTCTTCCCGCACTATACTGTGCATATATACAGTATTGATATGGCGGCGGGAGGCCGCCCCGGCCGCGCGCCGGGGGAGCGGAATCCGGCATCAGGTATTCAAAGGGGCCGCGTCGTCGGCGGCCCCTTTGAATGTTGCTATATATTGCCATATCAAATATTTTCGAGATTTTTATGCCCGTCACGCACGCCCAGAACAAAACCATCGCGCTCGTCGTCCGTCAAAACACCGACGGCATCGAAGAAGCCGTGCAAAACATCCTCGATTTCCTCCAGGGTCTGGGACATCGCGTCGTGTTCGACGCCGACACGGCGGCCCACCTGTCCTTTCCCGGGGTGGCCGCCATGAGCGCGGCGGAAATCGGCGCCGCCGCCGACGCCGCCATCGTCATGGGCGGCGACGGCACCATGCTGGGCATGGCCCGCCAGCTGGCGCCCTACGACGTGCCCTTGATCGGCATCAACCAGGGCCGGCTCGGCTTCATGACCGACATTCCGCTCGATCGCATGCTGCCGGTGCTGGCCGAGATCCTGGCCGGCAAGTTCAAGGCTGAACGCCGCACCCTGCTGGAAGGCAGCGTCTTGCGCAACGGCGAGGCGATTCACTTCGGCATGGCCGTCAACGACGTCGTCGTCTCGCGCGGCGCCGGCGCCGGCATGGCCGAGCTGAGGGTGGAGGTGGATGGCCACTTCATGTACAACCAGCGCTCGGACGGCTTGATCATGGCCACTCCGACCGGTTCCACGGCGTATGCGCTGTCGGCCGGCGGACCGCTGCTGCACCCCAGCCTGGGCGGCATCGTGCTGGTGCCGATCGCTCCGCATGCTTTGTCGAACCGGCCCATCGTGCTGCCCGATTCCAGTGAAATCGTGATCCAGATCATGAGCGGGCGCGACATCAGCGTGAATTTCGACATGCAAACCTTCGCCAGCCTGAACCAGCAAGACCGCATCGTCATCCGCCGCTCGCCGCACAGCATCACCTTCCTGCACCCGGAAGGCTGGAGCTATTACGACACCCTGCGCGAAAAGCTGCACTGGAACGAATATCCGTCGGGCGAGGGCAAGCTGCACTAGCGTCGTGCCCGACGTCCTCCACACCACCTTTTATACAAGCCGCCCATGCTCCGCACCCTGTCTATCCGCGATTTTGTGATTGTCGATTCGATCGAACTGGAATTTTCCGCCGGCTTCAGCGTGCTGACGGGTGAGACCGGGGCCGGCAAGTCCATCCTGATCGATGCGCTGACCCTGGCGCTGGGCGGGCGCGGCGACGCCAGCGTGGTGCGCGAGGGCGCGGCCAAGGCCGACATCACGGCCGACTTCGGCGTCGGCGCCCAGGCCGGGGCCTGGCTGGCGGCGAATGAATTCGCCAGCGAAGAGGGCGGCGCCCTGTTGCGGCGCGTGATAGACACGGCCGGGCGCTCCAAGGCTTACATCAACGGCATCGCGGCGACGGCGGCCCAGTTGCGCGAACTGGGCGACATGCTGGTCGATATCCACGGCCAGCACGCGCACCAGTCGCTGCTCAAGAGCGAGGCGCAGCGGGCCCTGCTCGACAGTTCTGCGGCCGGCGGCCAGGCTGGCGCCGAGGCGGACGCGCGCCAGGTGGCGGCGGCCCACCAGAGTTGGCGCGCGCTGGTGCGCCAGCGTGAAGAATGCGAAAGCAACGCCGCCAACCTGCTGTACGAGCGCGAGCGGCTGGAGTGGCAGGTGAGCGAGCTCGACAAACTGGCCGTGAAGCCCGGCGAGTGGACCGAGATCACGAACGAGCACAGCCGCCTGTCGCACGCGGCCAGCCTGCTCGAGGGCGCGCAAGACACCCTGGCCGTCATTTCCGAGTCGGAAGACCACCCCATCCTGTCGCAACTGTCGCTGCTGCAACAAAAGCTGGGCAAGCTGGTGTCGGTGGACGCGGAGTTGCAACCGATCATCGACTTGATCGTATCGGCGCGCATCCAGTTGCAGGAATCCGTGTACGCCTTGAACGATTACCTGGACCGGGTGGAACTCGATCCGGAGCGCTTGCGCCAACTCGACGCGCGCATGGAAGCGTTGCACACGACGGCGCGCAAGTTCCGCGTCACGCCCGAGGAATTGCCCGAGGAGCAAGCCCGGCTTTCGGCCAAGCTGCAACAATTGGCCGAGGCCAGCGACATCGAAGGCTTGCGGCGCCAGGAAGAGCGCGTCATGGCCGGCTACCTGGAAGCGGCGGCGCGGCTGTCGGCCACGCGGCGCCTGGGCGCGCTGGCGCTGGGCGGCGCTGTGACCCGGGCCATGCAAGAGCTGAGCATGACGGGCGGCAGCTTCGAAGTGGCGCTGAATCCCTGCGAGCCGTCCGCCTGCGGCATGGAACAAGTCGAATTCCTGGTCGCCGGCCACGCCGGCACGGCGCCGCGGCCGCTGGCCAAGGTGGCGTCGGGCGGCGAACTGGCGCGCATCGCCCTGGCCATTTCCGTCATCACTTCGAACGCCACGGCCACCCCGACCCTGATCTTCGACGAAGTCGACAGCGGCATCGGCGGCGCCGTCGCCGAAGTCGTCGGGCGCCTGCTGAAACGCCTGGGCCAGGAACGCCAGGTCTTGTGCGTGACCCACTTGCCGCAGGTGGCGAGCCAGGCCGGCGCGCATTTCCAGGTGGCCAAGAGCACGCTGGCCAGCGGCAAGACGGCTTCGCGCATCGACATGCTCGACCCCAAGGCGCGCATCGAGGAAGTCGCGCGCATGCTGGGCGGGCTGGAAATCACCGCCACCACGCGCAAGCACGCGCGCGAACTGCTGGCCTCCTGAGCGCCACGCCTGTTTGGGGGGGGGCGCGGCGGCCCGCGGCGGCCTTTCCTCGGCCTTTTCTGTGCGGCGCTCGGATTCTCACTATAATGAGCGGCTCATCCCGCTCAACGCCTCGCAAAGCCCCCCTCATGTCATTCCTTAAAGAACCACCTTTTACGCACGGTAGCGTCGTTCGCTGCGCCGTTGTGCTGGTCAATTTGGGCACACCGGACGCGCCGACGACGGCGGCGGTGCGGCGCTATCTGAAGGAGTTCCTGTCCGATCCCCGCGTGGTCGAGATTCCCCGCCTGCTGTGGTGGTGCATCTTGCATCTGATTATCTTGCCCTTTCGTTCGAGCAAGTCGGCGAAAAAGTATGCGTCGATCTGGACCCGCGACGGCTCGCCCCTGAAGGTGCATACGCAAAAACAGGCGCAATTGCTGCGCGGCGCGCTGGGCGAACGGGGCCACAATGGCGTCACCGTGGCGATGGCGATGCGCTACGGCTCGCCTTCCCTGCCGGAAGTGCTGGCCAAGCTGAAGCTGGACGGCTGCGAGCGGGTCGCGATCCTGCCCGCCTATCCGCAATATTCGGGCACCACCACCGGTTCCATCCACGACGCCGTGTTTGCCCACTACGCCAAGGTGCGCAATATTCCGGAGTTGCGTTTCATTAAAAATTACCACGATCACGACGCCTATCTGAACGCCTTGCGCGATTCGGTCTTGAATCACTGGGAAGCGAATGGCCGGCCGGAAAAGCTGGTGATCAGTTTTCACGGCGTGCCGAAGCGCACCTTGCTGTTGGGCGACCCCTACCATTGTGAGTGCCTGAAGACCGCGCGCTTGCTCGCCGCCAAGTTGCGCCTGACCCAGGAACAATATGTGGTGACTTTCCAGTCGCGCTTCGGCAAGGCCGAGTGGCTGCAACCGTACACCGCGCCCACCCTGCAAAAGCTGGCGCGCGAAGGCGTCACCCGCGTCGATCTGCTGTGTCCGGGTTTTACCAGCGACTGCCTGGAAACGCTGGAAGAGATTGCGATGGAAGCAAAACACGACTTCGAGGCGGCCGGCGGCCAGCGCTTCGGTTATATTCCCTGCCTGAACGAGGCGCCGGCCTGGATCGCCGCCCTGGCGGAAATTGCCGAGCAACACATGATAGGCTGGCCAACGATGAAGACGGCTGCCCAGCGCGAACTCGACAAGCAAGAGGCGGGCGTGGGCCGCGCCGAAGCGCTGCGTCTCGGCGCCCAAAACTGAGCCGGCATCCGGGAAAATGGGGGGCGCGGCGCCACGCTGTTAAAATACGCGCCTGCCGGCCGCCACGCGCTTGCGCCGTGCGCTTGCGCCACGCGCTTGCGCCGTGCGCTTGCGCCGCGCGCTTGCGCCGTGCGCTTGCGCCACGCGCTTGCGCCGCGCGCTTGCGCCGCGCGCTTGCGTTTTCAGGGAATGATCAGCTCGGTATAGCAGATCCAGACCGTGGCCAGTACGGCGTAGGCCATGACAGTGGCGGCGATGATTTGTAATTTCATGATGCGCTCCCTGGCTGCGGTGCATGCTGCTGTTGCTATCCCTTACAGCTTGTCTTCTTTATACATAGTAGACCTTCTGGCGCAAAATTGAATCTCCCCGGTCGCTAAGTTTTGTAACCATTGTTACATCCCGCGCCCGCGCCCCGGCGGAATACCCCTTGAAACAATAGGATATAGCCCCATCTGGGCGAAGTGTTGTAAAGAAGCGAATAATTCCAACGTACTTAAGCCATTGATTGTAGGAGCCTTTAGATGCAAGATCAGGAAAACCAAGCCGTACCTAACGCGCCGGCCGATGCCGCGCCATCGACTCCCGCCGATCCCACTCTGGAAGAGCAACTGGCCAGCACGGAAGCCCGTCTTGCTGAAATGCACGATGCATTCATGCGCGCCAAGGCCGACGGCGAGAATATCCGCCGCCGGGCCCAGGAAGACGTCGCCAAGGCGCACAAGTTCGCCGTGGAAAGCTTTGCCGAAGCCATGGTGCCCGTCAAGGACAGCCTGGAAATGGCGCTGACGGTGGAATCGCCGTCGATCGACTCGCTCAAGGAAGGCGTCGAGATGACTTTGAAACAATTGACGTCCGCCTTTGAAAAGAACCGCCTGCTGGAAATTCTGCCCCAGCAGGGCGACAAGCTCGACCCGATGAAGCACCAGGCCGTGGCCGTCGTGCCGGCCGACCAGGAAGCCAACACGGTCGTCACCGTGCTGCAAAAAGGCTATATGATTGCGGACCGTCTGTTGCGTCCCGCCATCGTGACGGCCGCGCAAGCAAAATAAGTAAAAATAAATAGCCGTGCGGCGTCAAGAACACCTTGAAAGCTCACAGTTTTTCCATATATAAGAACCATCTGAACTCTAGCAAATTAAGGAAGAAAAATCATGGGTAGAATTATCGGTATCGATCTGGGAACGACAAATTCCTGCGTTGCCATCATGGAAAATGGTCAGCCTAAAGTAATCGAGAACGCCGAAGGCGCGCGCACCACGCCATCGATCATCGCTTACCAGGAAGATGGCGAAATTCTCGTCGGCGCGCCGGCCAAGCGCCAGGCCGTCACCAACCCGAAGAACACGCTGTTCGCCGTCAAGCGTTTGATCGGCCGCAAGTTCGACGAAAAAGAAGTGCAAAAAGACATCGCCCTGATGCCTTACCAGATCATGAAGGCCGATAACGGCGACGCATGGATCGGTGTGCGCGACAAGAAACTGGCGCCGCCGCAAATTTCCGCCGAAGTCTTGCGCAAGATGAAGAAAACGGCCGAAGATTACCTGGGCGAAGAAGTCACGGAAGCCGTCATCACGGTGCCCGCTTACTTCAACGATTCCCAGCGTCAAGCCACCAAGGACGCCGGCCGCATCGCCGGTCTGGACGTCAAACGCATCATCAACGAGCCGACCGCAGCCGCGCTGGCCTTTGGCCTGGACAAGACGGAAAAGGGCGACCGCAAGATCGCCGTGTATGACTTGGGCGGCGGTACTTTCGACGTGTCCATCATTGAAATCGCCGATGTTGATGGCGAAAAGCAATTCGAAGTGTTGTCGACCAATGGCGACACCTTCCTGGGCGGCGAAGATTTCGACCAGCGCATCATCGATTACATCATCGAAGAATTCAAGAAAATCAACGGTCTGGACTTGAAGAAAGATCCTATCGCGCTGCAACGCATCAAGGCTTCGGCCGAGCGCGCGAAGATCGAACTGTCGTCGTCGCAACAAACCGAGATCAACGAGCCGTATATCGCGATGGCCAATGGCGCACCGGTCCATCTGACCTTGAAGATGACCCGCGCCAAGCTGGAATCGCTGGTCGAAGAATTGATCAACGCGACCATGGAGCCGTGCCGTACCGCCATCAAGGATGCCGGCGTCAAGGTTTCCGAAATCGACGACATCATCCTGGTCGGCGGCATGACCCG
>DMYQ01000155.1 GCA_003482555.1 Janthinobacterium sp.
CGCAGGTAGGCGCTTGCCGTTGGGTTCGAAAATGACGACGCCCAGCTCATCCTCGAGTTCGCGGATCTGCCAGCTCACGCCCGGTTGCGAGATGAACAGCGCGTTTGCCACTTCGGTCAGATCGTAATTGCGACGCGCCGCTTCCCGTATCGATCGCAATTTCTGAAAATTCACAAGCTACTCCCATTCAAATTGTTCAAGCGCCCGTCGCTTCGACGAACACGTGCAGGCGCTTGGGCCGCACCACCAGGGTGTCGCCCTCTTTCAGTTGCAACTGGCTATGGCGTTGGTTCGACATCACCGCTTCGATCACCGACAGTTGCGGCGGATAACGGTCGGCCAGCCAGTCCAGTTGCACCAGTTTCAGCAATTGCTTGACCTTGGCGCGGATGCGGTCTTCCGACGGGCGCTCCTTCCTGGCCTTGCCGCGCAAGCCGAAGGCGACGTCGTCAAACACGATCATGTGTTTGAACAGGGCGTAATGCTGGAATGGGAATCAGCTCGCGCGCGACGAAGGGAAAGGTGATGAAGACGGTCGCCAACACGATGCCGGACACGGCAAACAGGATCTTGATGTCGTGCTCTTGCAGCCAGAGGCCAAACCAGCCTTGGACGCCAAACATCAACACATAGATCAAGCCGGAAATTACGGGCGAGACCGAGAACGGCAAGTCGATCAGGGTGAGGCGCAAGCTCTTGCCGCGAAACTCGAACTTGGCGCGCGCGGCGCGGGGGGATCGCGGGGGTATGTTGGAATGGATATAGCGTCCATCATGCCGGCACGCCGTCGGCGCCCCTGGAAACGGGTACGCTCGACGTCCGGCATCGAGCGTTCAGTGCACCGTGCATGGTGTGGACTGTCGTGCAGCCAACCATCGATTGAATAATACAAACTGGAAATCACATGAAATTTGCTTCATTGCAAGAACCAAACGGTGTGGCGGCGACCGACCTTTCGCCGGAACTGCTGGCTGCGCGCTTGCCGATCGAAAACTATCTGAATGGCCATGTGACGGGCCGGGCGGCCTATATGCGGGCAGCCTTTCACCCGGATGCCCGCATCATGTCTTTTCGCGAGGGGAAATTGTTCGCCTTGACGGTCGAGGAATTCGCCGCCCGCTTCCAGGGTCAGGCGGCGGCCGACGAGGCGCAGCGCCGCCGCCGCATCGAGTGCTTCGAAATCCGCGGCAACGCCGGCAGCGCCAAGGTGGTGCTGGAATATCCGGAAGTGACTTTCACCGACTACATGACACTGCTGGAAATCGACGGCCAATGGAAAATCACCAACAAGACCTTCAGCGCCGGGCCGGCGCTCGATTGAGGTCTTGAGGAGGGCTTACTTGTTCGGTTGCGGCGTCAGGCGCAGGTAGGGCCGCGCCGCCGTGTAGCCGCCCGGATATTTGCGCTTGATCTCATCCGGGTCTTGCACCGACAGGGGAATGATGACGTCGTCGCCATCCTTCCAGTTGCCCGGCGTCGCCACCGCATAGCCGTCGCTCAATTGCAGGGCGTCGATGACGCGTAACACTTCGTCGAAATTGCGGCCCGTGCTCATCGGGTAAGTCATGGTCAAGCGGATTTTTTTCTGCGGATCGATGATGAACACGGAGCGTACCGTGGCCGTGGCCGACTGTTCCGGGTGAATCATGTCGTACAGGGTCGCCACTTTGCGGTCGGCGTCGGCGATGATGGGGAAGCCGACCACGGTATTCTGGGTTTCTTCGATATCCTTGATCCAGGCCGAGTGCGAATCGACGGGATCGACCGACAAGGCCAGCGCCTTGACGTTGCGGCGCTCGAATTCCGGCTTGAGTTTGGCGGTCAGCCCCAGTTCGGTGGTGCACACGGGCGTGAAGTCGGCCGGGTGCGAAAACAGCACGACCCAGGAATCGCGCGACCAGTCGTAGAAATGCAGGGGGCCGGCCGAGGAATTCTGTTCAAAATCGGGAGCGGTGTCGCCCAGGCGTAAGGTCATCATGATCTCCATCAAAGGTTGATTGAAAAAAGCATCTTGGATCTTGCGAATGACGTCTGTTCAGTTGGACAGTGCGCGGACGCCATGGTGTCAGGCCGGGGCCGGTTGCTTGCGCCCGCTTTGCGCCAGCTCAAGCAGCACTTGCAATTGCGACTGGCCAAACAGCCAATCGCCCAGGCCGGATTCGGCGTTGATGTGGCCCAGCGGGCCGACATCGATGAAGTGGCTGCCCCAGCGCGCGGCCCAGGCGGCCGCGCACGGCAGAGCCATCCAGGGATCGTCGCTGCTGCTGATCATGATGCTGGGACAGGGTAGCGGCCCCAGAGGCAGGGCGGCGGCGACCCCGAATTTGTCCGGATCGGCCGCCGCCACCAGCAGCAGGCCGGCCACGCCGCGCGGCTCGCGCGCCACGCTGGCGACAGCCGTCAAGCAACCGAAGCTGTGCGCGACGATCAGGGTGGGACGGGTGTCGCGCGCCCGCGCCTGGTCGAGCCGCGCCGACCAGGCCGGCAATTGCGGGTGATCCCAGTCGTCCTGTTCGACCCGCTCAAAACCCGGGTACAGGCGTTGCCAGCGGCTCTGCCAATGTCCCGGCCCGCTGTTATGCAGGCCGGGTAGCACCAGCACGCGGTATTCGGAAAGCAAGCCCATGTTTCCTCCTGTAGTCATTCCCGGGCGTCTCCCCGCGGGCATTTTTTTCGAACGCATCTTTTCGAACGTATTTTTCCAATATCACGCCTGTGCCGGCGCCTTCAAGTTCCTATCGGACGATGCGCGGCGCCGAAAGAGAAGGAAGCGTTTCACCATTCGATATGCGGCGGGCGCATATCGAATGGGTGTCTTCAATAAAAACGGTTGAACAGCACGACGGCCCAGGCGGCGGCCGCCAGGCACACGGCCAAAAACACGGCGGCGCTGCCGAAATCCTTGGCGTTTTTCGATAACGGATGACGCTCCAGCGAAATCCGGTCGACCACGGCCTCGATCGCCGAATTGATCAGTTCCACGATCAGCACCAGCATGAGCACGCCGATCAGCATCAGCTTTTCAAAGGCCGAGATGCGCAGGGCCAGCGCGATCGCCGCGCCCACCGCGCACAGCACCAGTTCCTGGCGAAAGGCATGCTCGTAGCGCCAGGCCGACTTGAAACCGTCCAGGGAGTAAAAAAAAGCTGAAAAAATCCGCTTGATGCCGCTCTTGCTCTTGAATTCGTTGACAGGTTGTTTCATTGATTTTTCGTCATAAAGGGTTGCCATATTATGCCGCGCGATGCCGCGCCGGGGGCAAAAATGTCACACTAAATTCAGCCGCCCTGCGGGGCAATTCACATTTTTTTCACAATGTGGTATAAAGAGAGCACCGAATACTGCACTGCACCAACCACATCATGAAAATTGAACCCGTCGCAACCCAAAAGACGACGATCCAGGTCATCGAACGCATGGTCGCCCTGCTTGACGCGCTGGCCAAATACGCCGATCCCGTCAGCCTGAAGGAATTGTCCAAGGTCTCCGGCCTGCACCCGTCGACGGCGCACCGCATCTTGAACGACATGGTGCTCACGCGCTTCGTCGACCGGGTCGAACCGGGCACTTACCGCCTCGGCATGCGTCTGCTGGAACTGGGCAACGTCGTGAAGAGCCGCCTGAGCGTGCGCGAGGCGGCACTCGACGCCATGCGCCTGCTGCACAAGAAAACCCAGCAAACCATCAATCTGTCGGTACGCCAGGGCGATGAAATCGTCTACATCGACCGCGCCTTTTCCGAGCGCTCCGGCATGCAGGTGGTGCGCGCGATCGGCGGGCGCGGCCCCTTGCACCTGACTTCGACCGGCAAGCTGTTCCTGTCGGTCGACGAGCCGAAGGCGATCCGCGCCTATGCCACCCGGACCGGACTGGCCGGCCACAACAAGAATTCGATCACCGATCTGGCCAAACTGGAGCGCGAGCTGAGCCTGGTGCGCGCGCGCGGTTATGCGCGCGACAATGAAGAGCTGGAGTTGGGCGTGCGCTGCATGGCGGCCGGCATCCGCGACGATTCCGGCAAGCTGATTGCCGGACTGTCGATTTCCGCGCCGGCCGACCGTTTGCAAGACGAGTGGCTGGAAGACTTGATGGTGACGGCCAACCAGATTTCGGCCACCCTCGGTTACATCGCCGTCGAATAAGGGGCGGCCGCGACGCTTTCCCGGCCGCTATCGGCTGAGTATCGCGGCTGAGTATCACGACTGAGTATCGCGGCTGAATACGCGGCTGAATACGCGGCCGAGCCTGGCCGGATACCGGCCGGCGATGTGTCCGATCTTAGCCTCCGGGCAGGCTGAGGCCGCCCGATTTCAGCGCTTCCAGCCATTTGCGCATGCGTCCGGCGTCCGCCGTGCGCGACCGCTTGCCCTTGGAATCGAGGAAGACCATGATGACGGCCCGGCCTTCGATGACGGCCTGCATCATCAGGCAGCGCCCCGCTTCGTTGATGAAGCCGGTTTTCTGCAAGCCGATTTCCCAGCCGGTATCGGCCACGAGGTGGTTGGTATTTCCAAAATGCATGGGGCGACCGTTCGCTTCGACGGTGGCTTTCGGGTCGGTCGAGTATTGGCGCAGCAGCGGTTGCTGAAAGGCCGCCATCGCCAGCCGCGCCAGGTCGTGTGCGCTGGCCACGTTTTGCTTGTGCAAGCCGTTCGAATCCACATAATGGGTATCGTTCATGCCCAGCGCGCGCGCCTTGGCGTTCATGGCGTTGACGAAGGCCGGCAAACCGCCCGGATAGTTGCGTCCCAGCGCGGAGGCGGCCCGGTTTTCCGAGCTCATCAGGGCGATGTGCAACATATTGCCGCGGGTTAGTTCGTCGCCCACCCTCAGGCGCGAGCTGCTGAATTTGAGCCGGTCGACATCCTCATCGGTCACGCTCAACATTTCATCCATGTCTTGGTGGGCTTCGACGACGACCAGGCCGGTCATCATTTTCGTGATGGAAGCGATCGGCAGGGCGACGTTGGAATTTTTCTCGAACAAGACTTCGGAATTGGATTGGTCCAACACCAGGGCGACGCTCGACTTCAGGTCGAGCGGGTCGCGCGTCAGGTTCAGGCCGGCCAGGTCGCCCATGGTGGGCACGGCAGGCAGCACGCCGACGGTGACGACGCGCTGATACACGACCTTGCGCTTGCCGTGCACCACGATCACGCGCCGTATCGAGCGTTCGTGCGGCGCTTCGGCGGCGACGCGGCCGGTGGGATGCCGCAAGATGATGCGGATCCGCTTGGTGCTGTGTTTTTTGGACGCCGCCGCAGTATTCTTTGTCCCATGCGTCTTGGCGGCTGCGGCCGGACTTAGCGCAAACAACAATGAAACCAAGGCGCCCAGCGCAAGTTTAAACATATGTACTTCCCCGTGTAGCTTCTCATTGCAGTGTAGCGAAATGCAGAGTAATCGCAAGCGAATTTAACGGTAAACCCCGTATATCTTGCACAAGCGCAATACAGACCACATTCCGCACCCCTGCAAGCTTATCAGTCTACAAACTTGACGAAGCCCGGCAGCGACTCGCGTTCCGTGCGCAAGGTGTTTTCAATCTTGTCGGGGTCGGCGAAACCAAGCGACATGCCGCACACCACCATCTCGCCCGGCGGCAAGGCCAGTTCCTCGGCGATGATCTTGTGATATTGCGTGAAGGCCGCCTGCGGGCAAGTGTCCAGCCCGCGCCCGCGCGCGCTCACCATGATATTTTGCAAGAACATGCCATAGTCGAGCCAGGAGCCCTGCTCCATCACCCGGTCGATGGTGAAGATGAAGCCGACCGGGGCGCCAAAGAATTGATAGTTGCGGCCATGCTGGGCCGCCATGCCGGTCTTGTTGTCGCGGGTCAGGCCCAGCAGCGCGTACAGATCCCAGCCGACCTTGCGGCGCCGCTCGATGAAGGGCGAAGTCCAGACGCTCGGATAATAGGCATACTCTTCGCGGTGCAGGGCCGCCTGGGCCGGGTCCAGATGCGCGGCCAGGATGCGCGCCGACAGACGTTCCTTGCCGGCGCCCGTCAAGACATAGACTTTCCAAGGCTGGGTATTGGTGCCGGACGGCGCCCGCGCGGCCACCTCGAGGATGGCTTCGATATCGGCCCGGGAAACCGGGGTCGGCAGGAAGGCGCGGATCGAGCGCCGCGACACGATGGCGGCGTCGACGATGTGTTGTTCAGGGCTGGAAATCATGGTTCCTCGTGAGCTTATTTTTTAACGACAAAGACGACGCCGACCACGGCCAGCAGCATGCCCGCCATGCCCGGCAGATTGAAGGCTTCTCCGAACATCAGCCAGGCCATCAGGGCGGTGGTGGGCGGGGTCAGGTACAGCAGGCTGGTGACCTGGGTGGCATCGCGGCGGCGTATCAGGGCGAACAGCAGGAAAATGGCGCCGATCGACAGCACCAGTATCGACCACAGCAAGGCGCCCACGAAATGCGGGGTCCACCGCACGCCGCTCAAGCCCCAGTCCAATCCTTCGTAAGCTATCGCCAGCGGCAACACTACCAGGAGGGAGGCGGAAAACTGGATCACGGTGCCGGTGCGCAAGTCGAAGCGGGGGCAGTGATGTTTTTGATACAAGGTGCCGGCCGTGATGCACAGCAGGGCAAACAGGCACAGCAGCACACTTTGCCACGACAAGCCTACCAGATGCACCTTGGCCACCACAACCAGGGCCACGCCGAGCAAGCCGAACAGCAAACCCAGCCACTGGCGCGGCCGCACCGACTCGCCGATCAGGGGCGCCGCGCACGCCGTCAGCACCGGTTGCATGCCGACGATCAAGGCCGACAGCCCGGCCGGCATGCCCAGTTTGATGGCGCACCAGACACCGCTCAGGTAGCCGGCCTGCAGCAACAAGCCGGCGAACGCGATATGCCGCACCTTGCCGACCGGCCAAGGCGCCTTCAGCAACAGCACGCAGGGCAGCAGGATCAACAGTACGCCCAGGAAACGCAACGACAAAAAGGTCAGCGGCGGTGCGAACGGCAAGCCGAACTTGGCGACGATGAAGCCGGTGCTCCAAAGTAAAACGAAAAAGCCGGGCAAGGCCGCGAACCAGACTCGCGGCCAGAAGGTGGTATCGGCGCCGTCAGCGGCTGGAAGAGTGGGCATTTTTTTAATGATAGCCAAGGATGAGGCGCGGCGGCATTGCGGCGCACAAGCGGGGCAAAGTCTAGCATGGCGGCGCCGTTTCGGCCGGTGCCCCCCCCCATTTCCGGCCCGGGTGCCATCCCATGTCTATGAAATTGTATTATAGAAACAATATCTTTGCGGCATATCTAATATATTGTTGCATCGCACAAAAACCACTTGACTTAATCCCGGAAGCCTTTAGAATAGGGTTTGTTGCGTTGCACAATATCTTGTTCAGCTTGAAAATCAGATCTACCAGCTTCATGACCACAGTATCTAACGCAGCATCTATCAACGAGCTACTACTACTAATTTTGGAGAGTCATATGTTTTCAATTCCTGAGCAATTTTCGTCCGCCACCAAAGCCAACTTTGAAGCCCAACTGGCGATGTTTTCCTCGCTGACGAGCAAAGCATTCGAAGGCATCGAAAAAATCGTCGAACTGAACCTGACTGCCGCCAAGGCCAGCCTGGAAGAATCGACCGCCGCCGCCAAGCAATTGCTGTCGGCAAAAGACCCACAAGAATTTTTCTCGCTGAGCGCCGCTCAAGCCCAGCCTAACGCTGAAAAAGCCATCGCCTACGGCCGTCACCTGGCTGCGATCACTTCCGGCACCCAAGCTGAATTCAGCAAAGCGGCTGAATCGCAAATCGCTGAAACCAACCGCAAGGTCATCTCGCTGGTGGAAGAAGTGAGCAAAAATGCTCCAGCCGGTTCGGAAAACGCCGTGGCGATGTTCAAATCGGTCATTGGCAACGCCAACGCCGGTTACGAGCAATTCAGCAAAACCAGCAAGCAAGCGGCTGAAGCCATCGAAACCAATCTGACTTCGGCGGTGAACCAATTCACCCAAGCGGCTGAAAAAGCAGTGCCACGCGCCGCCAAGAAGTAATTTTTAAATTTTCACGGCGGGGCCGAGCGCCCCGCCCTGATCCCCCGGCGGTCGTTGTTGTCTCCTCAAACGATCGCCATTATGCCCCGGCCCCGCCGGGGCATTTTTTATGCGCGCGACATTCAGGTCACGCTGAGCGGCATTCACGCTTGCATGAAAAAACGGCGCCGCGGCGCCGTTTTGTACTCGTCTAGCCGGGCTTACTTACCCATGCTTACTTACCCATGCTTACTTACCCATGCTTACTTGCCCATGCTTACTTGCCCATGCTTATTCGCCCAGGTAGGCGGCCTTCACGCGCGGATCGTCGAGCATGTCCTTGGCGTCGCCCGTCATGGTGATCAGACCGGAATCCATCACATAACCGCGGTGCGCCGCCTGCAGGGCCAGCTTGGCGTTTTGCTCGACGAGCAGAATCGTGATGCCTTCCGCCGAAACGTTGCGGATCACCTCGAAGATCTTGTCGACCATGATGGGCGACAGGCCCATGGACGGCTCGTCGAGCAGCAACAGGGTCGGATGGCTCATCAGCGCGCGCGCCATCGCCAGCATCTGCTGTTCGCCGCCCGACAGGGTGCCGGCCATCTGCGCCGCACGCTCCTTCAGGCGCGGAAACACGTCGAACCACTTGGCGATATCGGCATCGATGCCGGCCTGGTCGTCGCGCGTGTACGCGCCCATCATCAGGTTTTCATGGATCGACATGCGGGTAAACACCCCGCGCCCTTCCGGCACCATGGCCAGCTTCTTTTCCACCAGGTGAAAGGACTTCGTCCCCTTCAACGACTGCCCCAGGTAAGACACCGTGCCCTCGACCTTACAGTCCGGCAAGGTGCCCGTGATCGCCTTCAGGGTCGTCGTCTTGCCGGCCCCGTTGGCGCCGATCAGCGCGATCAATTCACCCTTGTTCACTTCCAGGTCGATGCCCTTGACGGCCTTGATGCCGCCGTACGCCACTTTCAGTCCCGCCACTTTCAGCACATGCTCACTCATTGGTGCGATCCTCCCAGGTAGGCGTCGATGACGGCCTGATTTTTCTGTATTTCCGCGGGCAAGCCCTCGGCGATGCGCTTGCCGTATTCCAGCACCGTGATGCGGTCGCACAAGCCCATCATCAATTTCACGTCGTGCTCGATCAAGAGCACGGTCTTGCCTTCGGCCTTGATCTTCACCAGCAATTCGCGCAGCGCCAGTTTTTCGGTCGCGTTCATGCCGGCCGCCGGTTCGTCGAGCGCCAGCAATTGCGGGTCGGTGGCCAGGGCGCGCGCGATTTCCAGGCGCCTTTGATCGCCGTAAGACAGGAAGCGCGCCGTGCGCCCGGCGAACTGGCCGATGCCCACGAAGTCCAGCAATTCCATGGAACGGGCGCGGATCGACGCCTCTTCCGCGCGCGCCGCCTTGTGCCGGAACACGGCGCCGAAGACGCCCTGGTGCGAGCGCACATGGCGCCCCACCATGACGTTTTCCAGCGCCGTCATCTCGCCGAACAGGCGGATGTTCTGGAAGGTGCGGGCGATGCCGGCCTTGGCCACTTCGTGCGGGGCGGACGGCGAATACGGCTTGCCGGCCAGCTCGAAGGTGCCCGTGTCGGGCTGGTACAGACCGGTGATGACGTTGAAGAACGTCGTCTTGCCGGCGCCGTTGGGCCCGATCAAGCCATAGATCTGGCCCTTGCTGATCTTGATGCCGACATCGGTCAGCGCCTGCAGGCCGCCGAAGCGCTTGTTCACGCCGGCGATATTGAGAATGATTTGTTCGCTCATATGTGCTCCTATGCCGCCATCACGCCGGTGGACGGTTCTGGTTGATCGACGCTGATGGGACGGTCTTCATGCTTGGGCGCGGGCCACAGGCCGGCCGGACGGTTGAGCATGATCAAGACCATCGCCAGGCCGTACAGCAACTGGCGCAACACTTCCGCTTCGATCAGCACGTGGCCGAACACCGCCATCTGGAAGGGCTCGACCGTGTGGCGCAGCACTTCCGGCAGGGCCGCCAGGATGACGCCGCCCATGATGACGCCGGGAACGTGGCCGATACCGCCCAGCACCACCATGGCCAGCACGGAGATCGATTCCGTCAGCGAGAACGATTCCGGCGACACGAAGCCCTGGAAGGAAGCGAACATGGCGCCGGCCACGCCGCCGAAGGAAGCGCCCATCGAAAACGCCAGCAACTTGACGTTGCGGGTGTTGATGCCCATCGCCTTGGCGGCGATTTCATCTTCGCGGATGGCGACCCAGGCCCGGCCCAGACGCGAATGCTGCAGGCGCGTCGTGACGAAGACGACGGCGATGCACAGGAACAGGAACAGGAAATAATACGCGTTCACCGAGGGCATCGAGAAGCCGCCCACGATCACGTTCGCCCGCGAACCGGGCTCCCCGCCCAGCGAGACGCCGAAGATACGGATCGGATCGATCAAGTTGATCCCCTGCGGGCCGTTGGTGAAGTTGATCGGCTCGTTCAAGTTGTTCATGAAGATGCGGATGATTTCACCGAAACCCAGGGTGACGATGGCCAGGTAATCGCCGCGCAGCTTCAGGGTGGGGGCGCCCAGCAGGGCGCCGAACAGGCCGGCCGTGGCGGCCGCCAGCGGCACGATCAGCCACACCGACAAGTGGATGCCGTTGGTGCGGATTTCCTCGCCCATCAGGTGGACCAGGAAGTTGCCGACCAGGGGATACTGGTTCACCACCGATTCCAGCAGGCTGGCGAACTGGGGCGAGGCCAGCAGCCCCGTCATGTAGGCGCCGACGGCATAAAAGGCGATGTAACCCAAGTCCAGCAGGCCGGCGAAGCCGACCACGATGTTCAGGCCCAGCGCCAGCATGATGTAGAGCAGCGCCATGTCGATGATGCGGACCCAGGAATTGCCGAACTGGGCGGCAAAAAACGGGAAGATGAGCAAAAGCACGAGTATCAGGCCCATGCTGCTGTAAGCCTTGCCCGGGGTGTTTTTGACGTCGAAGTCGAAGAAACTAGCCATGATTTATCCTGTTCCAGTCTTTAAGCGCGGTCGGCCACGCGTTCACCCATGATGCCGGAAGGCCGGATCGTGAGGACGATGATGAGAACGACGAAGGCGAAGATGTCCTGGTATTGGCTGCCCAGGAAGCCGCCCGTCAAGTCGCCGATATAGCCGGCACCCAGGCTTTCGATAATGCCCAGCACGATGCCGCCTATCATGGCGCCGTAAATGTTGCCGATGCCGCCCAGCACCGCCGCCGAAAAGGCTTTCAAGCCGGGCGTGAAGCCCATGGCGAACTGGATCGAGGCATAGTTGGCGCCCCACATCACGCCGGCCACGGCGGCCAGGGCCGCGCCGATGGCGAAGGTGGCGACGATGACATTGTTTGAGTCGACGCCCATCAAGCCGGCCACGCGCGGATTTTCCGCCGTGGCGCGCATGGCGCGGCCCATCTTGGTTTTTTCCACCAGCAAGACCAGGGCGCCCATCGACAGGGAAGCGAGGGCCAGCAGCAGCACCTGGGTTTGCGAGATCAGCGCGCCGCCCACCTGGATCGGGGTCGACGAGAGCAGTTGCGGGAATGGCAGCGGACTGCGGCCCCAGATCATCATGGCGAAGGTTTGCAGCAGGATCGACACGCCGATGGCGGTGATCAGCGGCGCCAGCCGGGGCGCGTTGCGCAGGCGCCGGTAAGCGATCCGTTCGATGATGACATTGACCAGCATGCAGGCCGGGATGGCGCCGACGATGGCGATGGTCAGCTTGGCGTAACCGGGCAGATCCGGCGCCACCAGGTTGAGCAGTTTGAGGATGGTCAGACCGACCATCGCGCCTATCATCAGCACGTCGCCGTGGGCGAAGTTGATCAGATTCAATACGCCATACACCATCGTATAACCGAGTGCGATCAGCGCGTACATGCTGCCCAGCACCAGTCCATTGATGATTTGTTGGATAAATGTATCCAT
>DMYQ01000049.1:0-2150 GCA_003482555.1 Janthinobacterium sp.
GCGCCCCCTACTCGATCGGCGCGAGCGCGCTCTATATTTCCAGGTTGTCGATCAAGCGGGTCTGGCCCAGCTTGGCGGCGGCCAGCACCAGCAGCGGTTCGTCCTTGGCCAGGTCGGCGCCCGACGGCGCTTGCAGGTCGCTGCGCTTGCGTACCGAGATATAGTCCGGATTCCAGCCTTGCTGGCGCAATTGCGCCATCGCCGCGTGTTCCAGTTCGGCGATGTCGCGCCGGCCCTTGCGCATTTCATCGGCGATGAAATTGAGGTTCTTGTACAGCGCCGGCGCTTCCGCCCGTTCCGCTGGAGACAGGTACATATTGCGCGACGACAGGGCCAGGCCATCGTCGGCGCGGTAGGTTTCGGCCGCGATGATTTCGGTCGGCAGGGCGAACTGCCGGCTCATGTTGCGGATGATCATCAACTGTTGATAATCCTTCTTGCCGAACACGGCCACGCGCGGCTGCACGCAGGAAAACAGTTTCAGCACGACGGTGGTGACGCCGGCGAAAAAACCGGGGCGGAATTCGCCCTCCAGGGTGTTGCCCAGGTCGTCGGGCGGGCGCACGCGAAATTCCTGCGGTTCAGGGTACAGGTCGCGCTCGGTGGGTGCGAACAGCACGTAGACGCCTTCCTTTTCCAGCTTGGCGACGTCGTCCTGGAAGGTGCGGGGATATTTCTCGAAGTCTTCGTTGGGCCCGAATTGCAGGCGGTTCACGAAGATCGATGCCACCACCGGGTCGCCGTGCTTGCGCGCCAGGCGCATCAGGGACAGATGGCCTTCGTGCAAATTACCCATCGTCGGCACGAAGGCGGTGCGTAATTGCCCGCTTAACTGATCGCGCAATTCTTCAATGGAGGAAATAATTTTCATGGGATGCTTTCGCTGGAGCTAAGGGGAAATCGGTGGCGGCGGGCGGGCCGGCTCAGGCCGGCGAATACGCCAGGCGCACGTAGATGGGGGCAAACGGTTCGGCTTGCGTAATTTCGATCAGGGTTTCCTTGGCCAGTTCCAGCAGGGCGACGAAATTGACGACGACGATGGGCACGCCGCCGGCGACGTCGAACAGGTCGGCGAACTCGACGAAGCGGGCCGATTGCAACTGGCGCAAGATGCTCGACATATGCTCGCGCACCGACAATTCCGGGCGGCTGATCTTGTGATGCTGGGTCAATTTTGCGCGCTTGAGCACGTCCAGCCAGGCCGACTGCAAGTCGAGCGGCACGACATCGGGCCAGGTCGGCGTCAAGCTTTGCTCGATGAAAATCTGCGGCCGCACGAAATCGCGTTCCAGTTGCGGAACCGTGTTCAAGTCATAGGCGGCCAGCTTGATTTGTTCGTACTCGAGCAGGCGCCGCACCAGTTCGGCGCGCGGGTCGCCCGTCTCGTCCTCGATGTCGCTCTTGCGCGAGGGGAGTAGCATGCGCGACTTGATCTCGATCAGCATCGCCGCCATCAACAAGTATTCGGCAGCCAATTCCAGATTGTGGACGCGAATTTGATCGACATACTTCAGGTATTGCAGGGTGACCTGCGCCATCGGGATATCGAGAATATTGAAGTTTTGCTTGCGAATCAGATACAGCAGCAAATCGAGCGGACCCTCGAAAGCTTCGAGAAAGATTTCCAGCGCGTCCGGGGGAATATACAGATCCGTCGGCATGCGCATCAGCGGCTCGCCGTACAGGCGCGCGAAACCGAGCGGATCGGTCGCCGGCGTGGCGGCCGGATCGCTTAAGGTAGCGGGCGGGGCGACCGGCGCATCGGCCACGGCAACGCCGGCCGGGTCGGCTGACACCGCATCTTCTGGCAACATCCCGCTCGCCCCGACTGCTTAAATCTTATTTTGGTACACGTAAGCCTGCTGCTTGATGGCCGATTCCATCTGACGATCCTGCTCGCTCAGGCTTACTGGCGGGCGATCCCACAGCAAGGCGCGGCCTTCGCGCTGCCCCTCTTCCATGCCCGGATTCTTTTCCTTCAGCGCCTTGATGAACAAAGTGTGCTCGGATTCGTACAATTGGAACTGTTTGGTGAGTTTCATATTCTCTTATTGGTGAGGCTGCAACCGATATTTTACCGCGCCGGGCGCCGCCGCGCTAATCCTATCGCAGTGCCGAGGGCGGCAAACCTTGCAAAAGTCTGGGGTCAG
>DMYQ01000049.1:2323-5993 GCA_003482555.1 Janthinobacterium sp.
GGTCAGTTGATGCGCATGCCGGGTTCGGCGCCCGGCCACGGGTTCAGGATGTAGATGCCGGGCTTGGCCGTTTCGTCGGCGCCGGAGGCCGCCAACACCATGCCTTCGGAGATGCCGAATTTCATCTTGCGGGGCGCCAGGTTGGCCACCAGGACGGTCAGTTTGCCGATCAGTTCTTCCGGCTGGTAGGCCGCCTTGATGCCGGAGAAGACGTTGCGCAGCCGACCTTCGCCCGCGTCCAGGGTCAGGCGCAGCAGTTTGTCGGAGCCGGCCACGTGTTCGCAATTGACGATTTTGGCGATCCGCAAGTCGATCTTGGTGAAGTCGTCGATCTTGATTTCGGCCGCCAATGGTGCGATGTCGGCGGCGATCGGCGCATCCAGGGCGACGCTCGCCGCCGCGACTGCGGCCGGCGCGGCGACGGCGATGGCGACGGGAATCGGCGCGTCGAACAGGGCCTCGACCATTTTGGCGTCGACCCGCGTCATCAGGTGCTGGTAGGCGCCAATCGCGCGGCCCAGCATCGATTGGTAGACGGCGCCGCTGGCGACGTCGGTGTCGGCCCAGCTCAGCTTGTCGTCGTTGAGGAAGCCGGCAACGTTGGCAGCGACGCCCGGCAGCACCGGCGAGAGCAGGATGGTCAATTGGCGGAACAGGATCAGGGCGGCGCTGCAGACGTCGTGCAGTTCGGCTACCTTGGTGTCGTCCTTGGCCAGTATCCACGGCTTGTTTTCGTCGACGTACTGGTTGGTGATGTCGGCGATTTCCATGATTTCGCGCAGGGCCTTGCCGAATTCGCGGTGCTCGAAGTGGTGGGCGATGCCGGCCTGGCGTTCGCTGATCACGCCGTCATGGCTGACGGTCAGGGCGCGCGCGATCCAGGCCTGGGCGCCGTCCGACAGCGTGGAGGCCAGCTTGCCGTCGAATTTCTTGGCGATGAAGCCGGCGCAGCGGCTGGCGATGTTGACGTATTTGCCGATCAAGTCGCTGTTCACGCGGGCCACGAAGTCCTCGCCCGTGAAGTCGAGGTCTTCAACCTTCGAGTTCAGCTTGAAGGCGATGTAGTAGCGCAGCCATTCCGGGTTCATGCCCAGGTCCAGGTAGCGCAGCGGCGAGATGCCGGTGCCGCGCGACTTCGACATTTTTTCATTGTTGACCGTCAGGTGGCCGTGCACGTTCACGCTCAGCTTGTCGATCACGGGATGGTCGGCGAATTTCAGCATGGCGGGCCAGAACAGCAAGTGGAAGGAAACGATGTCCTTGCCGATGAAGTGGATCTGCTCGGTGGCCGGGTCGCGCAACAGGGCCTCGAAGTCGATGCCCTTTTTGCTGCAATAGTTTTTCAGGCTGGCCAGGTAGCCCACGGGCGCATCCAGCCAGACATAGAAAAACTTGCCCGGTGCATCGGGAATCGGGATGCCGAAGTAGGGCGCGTCGCGCGAAATGTCCCAGTCGGCCAGCTTTTCGCCCGCTTCGCCCAGCCATTCGCTGACCTTGTTGACCATTTCCGGCTGCAAGCGGCCGGGCGTGTTCAGCCAATCCTTCAAAAATTCGAAGCAACGGGGGTCGGACAGCTTGAAGAAATACTGTTCCGACGGCTTCATGATCGGGGTCGAGCCGGTGAAGACCGAGAACGGCCGCACCAGTTCGGTCGGCTGATAGGCCGCGCCGCACACTTCGCAATTGTCGCCGTATTGATCCTTGGCGCCGCATTTCGGGCATTCGCCCTTGATGTTGCGGTCGGCCAGGAACATGCCCTTGACGGGGTCGAAGAAGCGGTCGACGGTCTTGGTGACGATCAGGCCGGTATCCCGCAGCTTGCGGTAAATGCCTTGCGACAGCTCGACGTTTTCCGGCGAGTCGGTGGAATACCAGTTGTCGAAGGCGATATGAAAGCCATCGAGGTACTGGGCCCGGCCGGCGGCGATCTTGGCGACGAATTCCTGCGGCGTGATGCCTTCCTTCTCGGCCGCGATCATGATCGGCGTGCCGTGGGTGTCGTCGGCGCCGACGAAGTGCACCTCGCGCTTAACGCCAGCGTCGCTTTGCATTCGCTGGAACCGGACCCAGATATCGGCCTGGATGTATTCCATCATGTGGCCAATGTGGAAGGCGGCGTTTGCGTAAGGCAGGGCAGTGGTGACGAACAGCTTGCGGGTCATGATTGATGCACTTTTTGGAGGAAGAAGAAACTATTTTAACAGCGGACGGCCCTTCCGCGCAGCCGACGGCCCCCGCGCGCCCTGATATTTAGTCAATTTTGCGCTAGACTACTGCATCACACACGGAGATTTTCATGAGCATTACTGTAGAAGACGTCAAGGCCGCACTCTCAATCGTTATCGATCCGAACACCGGCAAGGACTTCCTGTCCTCCAAGTCGGTGAAGAATCTGAAGGTCGAGGGCGCCGATATGTCGCTCGACATCGAGCTCGGTTATCCGGCCAAGAGCCAGATCGAGGCCTTGCGCGCCAGCGTGCAAGCGCCCCTGCAGGCGCTGGCCGGGGCCGGCAAGGTCACGGTCAATGTGACCGTGAAGATCATTTCGCACACGGTGCAGCGCGGCTTGAAATTGATGCCGAACGTGAAAAACATCATCGCCGTCGCTTCCGGCAAGGGCGGGGTCGGCAAATCGACGACGGCCGTCAACCTGGCCCTGGCCCTGGCGGCCGAGGGCGCGGCCGTCGGCATGCTCGACGCCGACATTTACGGCCCTTCGCAGCCGATGATGCTGGGCATTAGCGGACGGCCGGAAACGACGGACGGCAAGACCATGGAGCCGCTGGAAAACCATGGTTTGCAAGTGTCTTCGATCGGTTTCATGATCGATCCGGACGAGCCGATGGTGTGGCGCGGCCCGATGGTGACGCAGGCGCTGCAGCAGTTGCTCGAGCAAACCAACTGGCGCGACCTCGATTATCTGATCGTCGACATGCCGCCCGGCACCGGCGACATCCAGTTGACCCTGTCGCAAAAAGTGCCGGTGACGGGTGCCGTGATCGTCACGACGCCGCAAGACATCGCCTTGCTGGACGCGCGCAAGGGCTTGAAAATGTTCGAGAAAGTCGGCATTCCGATCCTCGGCATCGTGGAAAACATGAGCACCCACATCTGTTCGAACTGCGGTCACGCGGAAGAAATTTTTGGCGCTGGCGGCGGGCAAAAGATGTGCGCCGAATATGGCGTGGAATTCCTCGGCGCGTTGCCGCTGACGATGGCGATCCGCCAGCAGACCGATTCCGGCAAGCCGACCGTGGTGGCCGAGCCGGACGGTCCCGTGGCCGCCATCTATAAAGAGATCGCGCGCAAGATCGCAGTGAAAGTGGCTGAAAAGGCCAAGGATTTGAGCAGCAAGTTCCCCAGTATCGTCATCAAAAACGATTAAATTTCAGGAGTTGCCATGACTATCACAACCCAGTTCATGCGCCGTTTCGCGGCGGCCGCCCTCGTCACCACCTGCGTGGCGGCGAGCGCCTACGCGCAATCGGTATCCTTCGTCGAGCCGGCCGACGGCGCCACCGTCAGCAGCCCGTTCAAGGTGAAATTCGCCGTCAGCGGCATGGAAGTGAAGCCGGCCGGCGCCGTGGCGCCGAATGTCGGCCATCACCATTTGCTGATCAACGCCGAGCCCGTCAAGGCGGGCGAGGTGGTGCCTGCCGATGCCACCCAT
>DMYQ01000049.1:6078-7270 GCA_003482555.1 Janthinobacterium sp.
CCGGCGATGAGCAAGACCATCAAGGTCAACGTCAAGTAAGGTTGGCAAGCAAGCCTGCCAAGTAAGTCTATCAAGTAAGTCTGGCGCCGTGCTGTGGCGGCGCCAGCGTCGCTCAGACCGGCAGTTCCAGTTCCAGCGCCATTAATTCTTCCACGGTCTGGCGGCGCCGGATCAGGCGCGAACGAGCGCCGTCGATCAGGTATTCGGCGGCGTGCGGCCGGCTGTTGTAGTTCGACGACATCGACGCGCCATACGCTCCCGTTCCGTGCAGCACCAGATAATCGCCCACCTGGGCTGGCGGCAACAGGCGCGTTTCGACCACGCCGCCTTCCAGCTGGGTGAAGACGTCGCCCGATTCGCACAGGGGGCCGCCGACGACGGTGGCGCGCAAGTCTTGCGCGGCCAGGTCGCGCCCATCTTGCGGCAACACCGTCATCGCGTGGTAACTGCCATACATGGCCGGGCGCATCAATTCGCTGAAACCCGTGTCCAGCAGGGTGAAGTGATTGCCGCCCATTTGCTTGGTGGCGCGCACTTCCGATATCAGCACGCCCGCTTCCGCGACCAAAAAGCGGCCCGGCTCGATTTCCAGGCGCACGGCGTGGCCCAGATGGCTTTCGATGCGCTTGCGGGCCACGTCCCACAAGGCGAAATAATGGGCCGTGTCGACCGGCTGCTCACCGTCGCGGTAGGGCACCGACAGGCCGCCGCCGGTGGAAATCGCTTCCAGGTCGTGGTCCATGCCCGTCACCAGATCGACCATCGTCCCGCACACCTGTTCCAGGTGGCTGTAGTCGACGCCGGAGCCGATATGCATGTGTAAGCCCACCAGGTGCAAGCCGTACTGGCGTATCAGTTGCAGCGCGCCCTGGAGTTCCGTGTGCCAGATACCGTGCTTGCTGTTTTCGCCGCCCGTGTTGGTCTTGTTGCTGTGGCCGTGGCCGAAGCCGGGGTTGATGCGCAGCCAGACCCGGTGCCCGGGCGAGACGGCGCCCAGTTGATGCAGCATGTCGATCGAGCCGCAGTTCACTTCGATTTTCGCTTCCGTCACGCGGCGCAGGGTGGGGCGGTCGAACAGGTCGCAGGTGAAGACGAGGCCGGCCGCGCCGTCGCTCTCGGCCGGGCTGAAGCCGGCTTTCAGGGCGCGCTCGATTTCGCCCAGGGAGACGGCGTCGACGCGGGCGCCCGCTTC
>DMYQ01000049.1:7482-10280 GCA_003482555.1 Janthinobacterium sp.
CGCGTATCAGCGCGGCGTCGTAGACCCACAGGGGGGTGCCGTGTTGCTGGGCCAGTTGGCTGAGGGTGGCTGCGGAGAATGTGGTCATCGTCTCTTCCTTATGAGTTGGGGTGGGGCGGATGCGGCCCGGCGAATGTCTGCATCATGAACAATACCGGGGCATACATAAAATATCCATTTGAGGTATGGCTATTCATTTATGATATGGGTATGTCCATCTCCCTGCGCCATATCGAAGTTTTCCGCGCCATCATGACGTCCGGCAGCATGACGGCCGCCGCGCTGATGCTGCACACCTCGCAACCCACCGTCAGCCGCGAACTGGCCCGGCTCGAATATCTGACCCAATTGACCCTGTTCGAGCGCCTGCGCGGCCGCCTGCGCCCGACCGCGCAAGCGCTGCAATTGTTCGAGGAAGTGCAGCGCTCTTATTTCGGCCTGGAGCGCATCGTCAGCGCGGCGGCCGCCCTGCGCCAGTTCGAGCAGGGGCAATTGTCGATCGCCTGCCTGCCCGTGTTTGCGCAATCGCTGCTGCCCCAGGCTTGCCGCCTGTTCCTGGCGCAGTTCCCCAAGGTCAGCGTGAGCATCACGCCGCAAGAGTCGCCGCTGCTGGAAGAGTGGTTGTCGGCGCAGCGCCACGATATCGGCTTAACCGAAGTCGATAGCGCGCCGGCGGGCACCGAGTTGAGCGCGCTGATGACGGTCGATGAAGTGTGCGTGCTGCCCGACGGCCATGCGCTGGCCGCCAAAAGCGTGCTGGCGCCCGGCGATTTCGCCGGCCAGGCCTTCATCAGCCTGTCCGCCGTCGATATTTACCGGCAGCAGATCGACGCCGTCTTCGGCGCGGCCGGCGTGGCGCGCCGCCTGGTGCTCGACACGCCCAGCGCGGCCTCGGTTTGCGCCATGGTGCGCGAGGGCGTCGGCGTAGCCATCGTAAATCCCCTGACGGCGCTCGACTTCGCCGGCCGCGGCCTGCAGATCCGCCGCTTCGCGGTGTCGCTGCCGTTCACCGTCAACATCGTCAAGCCGCTGCACCGGCCGCTGTCACAACTGGTGGCGCTGTTCGAGACGGCGCTGCGGCAGCGGGCCGCCGCCGTCCAGCGCGACATCGCCAAATTGTAGGGGCGAGGGGGTAAAATGGCGTCTTTACCTTTTTGGCAGCAATACTTCGATGACCACTCCCGTCCGCACCCGTTTCGCTCCCAGCCCGACCGGCTACCTCCATCTGGGCGGCGCCCGCACCGCCCTGTACTCATGGGCCTATGCCCGCCACTTTGGCGGCACCTTCATCTTGCGCATCGAAGACACCGACCTGGAACGCTCGACGCCTGAAGCCGTGCAAGCCATCATCGACGGCATGAAGTGGCTTGGCCTGGAGCACGACGAAGGCCCCTTCTATCAGATGCAGCGCATGGAGCGTTACCGCGAAGTGGTGGCGCAGATGCTGGCCGAAGGCACGGCCTACCTGTGCTACTCGTCGCCGGAAGAAGTCGAGGCCATGCGCGAAAGAATGCGCGCCACCGGCGAAAAGCCGCGCTACGACGGCACCTGGCGCCCGGAAGAGGGCAAGACCCTGCCGCCGGTGCCGGCCGAGCGCAAGCCGGTGGTGCGCTTCAAGAACCCGCTCGACGGCGACGTCACCTGGGACGACGTCGTCAAGGGACCGATCACGATCTCGAACCGCGAAATGGATGACCTGGTCATCGCCCGCCCGGACGGCACGCCGACGTATAACTTTTGCGTCGCCGTCGATGACTGGGACATGCAGATCACCCACGTCTTGCGCGGCGACGACCACGTCAACAACACTCCGCGCCAGATCAACATCTTGCGCGCGATCGGCGCGCCGCTGCCGCTGTACGGCCACCTGCCGATGATACTGGGCGCGGACGGCGAAAAGCTGTCCAAGCGCCACGGCGCCGTCAGCGTGATGGATTACCCGGCGCAGGGCTATCTGCCGGAAGCGATGCTGAATTACCTGGCGCGCCTGGGCTGGAGCCACGGCGACGATGAAGTGTTTTCGATGGCGCAGTTCTGCGAGTGGTTCAACCTGAGCCACCTGACCAAATCGGCGGCCCAGTTCAATCACGAAAAGCTGGCCTGGCTGAACAATCACTATATCAAGCTGGCCGACAATGGCCGCCTGGCCGGTCTGGCCCGTCCGATGATGCTGGCCGAGGGCGCCCAGTTCGACGGCGCCCCCGACCTGGCCCTGGTGCTGGGCATGCTCAAGGAGCGCGTCAACACCGTCAATGAACTGGCGACGGCGGCCATGCTGTTCTACCGCGAACCGCGGCCGGACGCCGCCTTGCTGACGCAGCACCTGACGGACGCCGTCAAGCCGGCGCTGGCCCAGTTCGCCGAACGCTGCGCCACGGTGGAGTGGAGCAAGGAAGCGCTGGCCGCCATGATCAAGGAAGTGCTGGCGGCGAACACCTTGAAGATGCCGCTGCTGGCCATGCCGCTGCGCCTGATCCTCACGGGGCAGTTGCAAACGCCGGCCATCGACGCCGTGCTGCAAGTGTTCGGCCGCGACACGGTTTTGGCGCGTTTGGCCAAATATCTCTGATAGTTGCAAAAGGGTATTTGCATCCCGCTATATCTTTGCTATACTCTTGTTTCTGCGCCAACGGGGGTATAGCTCAGCTGGGAGAGCGCTTGCATGGCATGCAAGAGGTCAGCGGTTCGATCCCGCTTACCTCCACCAGCACGAAGAAGGAATTCTTCGTAGAGGTTGAAATAAAGTAGCGCAGATGTTGTGAGTAGTTTGGTAGAAAAGTTGTACAAATGCAGTTCAT
>DMYQ01000049.1:10403-10948 GCA_003482555.1 Janthinobacterium sp.
CCCTTGGGGACGCCAGGTTTTTGAGCGGTTGTTGCACTGATTTGTTGTTGGCAATCGCCTGAAACAGTTAGTTGGACAAAGTCGCCAAGTGCGGCTTTTATTATTTCTGCGCCCGGGGGGTATAGCTCAGCTGGGAGAGCGCTTGCATGGCATGCAAGAGGTCAGCGGTTCGATCCCGCTTACCTCCACCACTGCGCAGAAAGTTGTACAAATGCAGTTCATGGTCCCCATCGTCTAGAGGCCTAGGACATCACCCTTTCACGGTGAGTACAGGGGTTCGAATCCCCTTGGGGACGCCAGGTTTCGTAGTGGTAGTAAAAATCGCTTCGGCGGTTGTAGTAATTCTGTGCCAGGGGGGTATAGCTCAGCTGGGAGAGCGCTTGCATGGCATGCAAGAGGTCAGCGGTTCGATCCCGCTTACCTCCACCAAAGCACGGAAAATTGCGCAGTTCATGGTCCCCATCGTCTAGAGGCCTAGGACATCACCCTTTCACGGTGAGTACAGGGGTTCGAATCCCCTTGGGGACGCCAGGTTTTTGAGCGGT
>DMYQ01000050.1:0-27160 GCA_003482555.1 Janthinobacterium sp.
CGCGCGACCGCGCGTATGACCTCGCCTTTCGGGGCCATCCACAGTGCATAGCCGATTGTAATGTATTGGTATACCCATGCGTGTCGCTGTCATCGATACGATTTTCGCGTCTCGCGCGGGTAATCCTGTTATGTCCGAAATACCGCCGCCGACGAGTCTAGCCACGTTATTGGATGGATTCGTCTGGTTTTGATAATCAATATAAGTTAATCGAATAACTATTGAGCGTCCCGGTTTGAAAAAACTGTTCAAAATCCTTAAGACTTGCGGACGTTTACTGTTGGCGCTGCCGCACTATTACCGTTTCAATCTGAAAACATTCCACGCGTTTGTCTTGGTAAAAAATTCCCATTTGACCCGGCTGTGCGCAAAAAAGGCGTCGGAATATTTTACACATTGCCAAGCATAATGCCAATGAACTTTTACAAGTCATTGAATATATTGAATTTTCAGTAGATGGCGTGGAATATGCTTTGTAGTTATTGCAAATACTAATTTTACAATAATTTACCGAGCAACGATGGGAGTCATCATGAAAACAGCAATCACCAAAACCGCACTTGCCGCCGCATTCACTGCGGCCATGGGTGTCGTAAGCAACGGCGCCCTGGCTGCATTATTCAATCCCTTTAGCGTCACCGAAGCTTCAGTGCCCGGCGCATTAGCCAATCCAGCTTTGCTAGGCAATACAGTGGGTAAAATCACTGGCGACTATACTGAAATGGCCACATTTAGCCCCATCTCCGCGACTACGGGCACTTTTGCCGTATCTCTCTTGTGGAACGCGGGACAATATGTCGCGGTGAACGGCAGTACCGTGTTAGCCAGCCAGCTTGGCAATTTTTCACCTAATCAATATGGAATGTATGCCTTGTTTGAGGGCAGCGGTGGCTTTGTTACCAGCGGTGGAAGCACGACTTTCACCTTCAGCCCGGTGGGCAGCTTAAGCTTGTATATCGACCCGTTAAGCGATACCGCGTTCATCGCGCCCGCAACGGGGTCTGGCGCATGGACGACGGGTCTGAGTGCCGATGACTATTTAATTGCCTACGGCGTTCCACAATCCGGAACGGGAACGCTGACGCCTGGCTTATCCACTTGCATTGGCGGCGGCATCAATTGTGGGAGTTTCGGTACAACCACCAGCTTTGCGCTGACGACAACGGGCGGTCCAACTCCGACCGCCAACGGCGCAGGCTACTTCGTATCCCCTGATCCTTTTTACAATTTTTCGTTCCAATCCGGGCAATTTGACAACTTCAACCCCGCTGCAGGCGGTACGCAGACCGTCGTCGGTTCGCTGGACGCTGCCTTCGGTGCCGCGATTCCAGAACCGGGAAGCGTGGCGCTGCTTAGCATTGGCCTATTGTCTCTGGCTATGACGAGGACGAGGCGCGGCAAGTAGGCGTAGCCAGCGGCAAGCCTGCTTTATTCACCATTCAATGGCGTTCAGCCCGCCCCAAGGCCTTTTTTCTTTGGGGCCTTTCTGTATGTGACGAGGGAGCTAAAGGTCATGGCAAACGCATCACACCTCACCTTGCATCTCGGCTTGAGCGCACTGTCGCGTGCAAGAGAGGGGGCAGATTTCTTCGCGATCCATAAACGCTGGCCAATTTTGACGAGTACACATGGCGTTCGTCCATATCGCACTTTTGGAGAAAACAGAAATGGCAACCGCATCTTTTCCCTACAAGCGCCGCCTCAGCGACCAGTCGATCGATGCAGCGCTGACTACGGTTGCCTATAAGGAAATAATTGCTGCGCCAGCGCTCCCGAGGAAAAAGGAGATCGCCCTTGCCGGGGCCGATTTTACGACCGAGATCGAGGAGCAACGCTTCAATATACGTGTCGCAGGCACGGAAAATTGCATCACCTCCGCCAGCATGCTGGTGCAGAAAATGTATGCCACGCGGGGTTACCCTGCCAACCCGGTCAAGGGCGGCAGGATGAAATTCACCTTGATTGCCTCCCAGTTTGATCAAGTCGTAGGCACCGTTACTTTGGAGCTCGATGCAGGGGACGGGCTGGCTGCAGATCAAATTTACCAGGAAAATATTGACCAGTTGCGGGGTGAAGGACGGCTAGTGTGTGAACTCACCAAGTTGGCGATCGATCACCGCGCTTGCAGTAAATATATCTTCGGCGGATTGCTGCACATGGCGTTTATTTACGCCAATCGTATTTATCAATATACAGACGTAGTGATGGAAGTCGTGCCGCACCATACGAACTATTATGTAAAAATGCTCGATTGTGAAATCATCGGCGTGGAAAAATTGAATCCCAGGGTCAATTTTCCCGTGAGTTTGCTGCGGTTGAATGGCGCGCATGTCGATGAAATGATCCAATTCTATGGCGGTTTGGGCAAACAGGCAAACACGCGCACGCTGTATGCGTACTTTTTCTCAAAAATAGATGAAGAGGGCATCATGCAGCGTCTGCTGCGCGGATATTGAGGATCTGACCATGGAAAACTTCGATTACTTCACTGCAGTCTCTCGCAATATCGGCTGGTTGACCCCTGACGAGCAGGCGGTTTTGCGAGGCAAGCGGGTTGCGATCGCCGGATTGGGCGGGGCAGGCGGCGTCCACGTACTGACTTTGGCTCGCCTTGGCATCGGCGCCTTTCATTTGGCGGACCTTGATACCTTCGATTTGCTTAACTTTAATCGCCAAGCAGGTGCCGCCGTGTCCACTCTCGGGCAGAGCAAGACGGAGGTCATGGCAAGCATGGCCAGAGACATTAATCCAGAGCTTGATCTCACTCTTTTCAGCAACGGCGTGCGGCCTGAGAATGTGGATGCCTTTTTAGACGGTGTTGATCTTTACGTGGATGGGCTGGACTACTTTGTTTTCGATGCCAGGCGCATGGTCTATGCAGCGTGTCAGGCGCGTAAAATACCGATCACCTTCGCCGTACCTTTGGGAATGGGCGCATCGCTCATCAATTTTTTACCGCAAGGACCGAGCTTCGAGGAATATTTTCGCCTGCAGGGTCACCCGGAGCAGGAATGGCCTATCCGTTTCCTGGTAGGAGTTGCGCCCGGACTCTTGCAGCGCCATTATCTGGTCGCACCCGAATTTGTCGATTTTCCCGCGCATCGCGTTCCTTCCACGGGCATTGCCTGCCAGTTCTGCGCCGGTATGGCCGGGGCAACGGCAGCCAAGCTGCTTCTGGGGCGCGGAAAAGTGCGCGGCGCTCCCCATTCCTTTCAGTTCGATGGTTATACCGGGAAATTCAAGCAGTGCTGGCGGCCGGGAGGCAATGCGCATCCCCTGCAGAGATTCGCAATCGCTTACGTTAATCATCGCCTCAAAAAAAATTAAAGCAAATGCTTCACCAATGGGCGCCGTCAGATGGATATCTGGGGCGTAGCCCAAAGGAATCCCACTTGTTCCGCGAAAACTCTAAAGTGAGATGTGAGTAATGAAATTTATTCCCTTTATTTTTTTCTTCGGCGTGGCGACAGTGGCGTCGGCACACGGAAAAACCTGTTCGCCACGGGAGGCCGAGGCGGCCGATGCCATCATTGACCAAATTGATACTTGGGCGAAGGTCGACAGCATGTTTAAAAAATTTCGCCATTGTGATGACGGCAGCATTGCAGAGGGGAATTCCGAAGCTATTGCCCGTTTGCTGCTCGATCGATGGGACACTTTGCCACAGCTTGACAAGCTTACCAAGCTCAATCCACCATTAAAACGTTTCGTACTCAGCCATATCGATACGACGCTGAATAGCGATGATTTGGAAAGAATCAAGGAACTATCTATGTCCTCATGTCCGCAAAACATGACTTCCTTGTGCAAGAACTTGAATAATTCCTCGATACGGGCACTAAAATAAATCTCGTTCCCGGACCACCGCGCGGCTAGCAGAGAAGCTAAACGCCTTAAAGCAATTCGGGGCCATCCATGAACCGGTATATATTCACACGAATCGCGACAATAAAAAAAGGCCACCAGATCGCTCTGGTGGCCTTTTTACTTATTGCTTGCCGCGGTGACGATTAACGGTCGCCGAAGGTGCGACGGGCGCCGTCGGTGCTGCGCGGGTTGGAACCCTTGTAGCCGCCGCCGGTGCTAGGCGCGCCCGGCTTGCTGAAGGTGCGTTGACCTGGCTTGGCGGCCGCGGAGCGGTTGTCGCCCGGCTTCCAGCTGCCTGGACGCGCTGTCGAGCGTGGTGCCGACGCCGTTTTCTTAGGCTCGAAGCCTTCGATGACGTTGACCGGGATCAGTTGCTTGGTGAAGCGTTCGATCCGCTTGACGTTCATGCCTTCGGCGTGGTTGACCAGGGAAATGGCCAGACCGTTACGGCCGGCGCGACCGGTACGGCCGATGCGGTGGACGTAATCTTCCGGGAATTTCGGCAGATCGTAGTTGAACACGTGGGTGATGGTAGGCACATCGATACCGCGGGCGGCGACGTCGGTGGCGACCAAAACTTTCACCTGGCCGCGGCGCATGCCGTCCAGGGTGCGATTGCGCGCGCCCTGGTGCATGTCGCCGTGCAAGGCGGCGGCCGAGAAACCGGCGATGTTCAAACGGTCGGCGATGGTGTCGGCGTCGCGCTTGGTGGCGGTGAAGACGACGGCTTGATCGAGCGTTTCGTCGCGCAGCAGGTGGTCGAGCAGGCGATTCTTGTGCGACAGATCGTCGACGAAGTGGACGCGTTGCACGATGTTTTCGTGCTTGCTCGAGGAACCGGCGATCTGGATGACCATCGGGTTCTTGGTGATGCGGCGCGCCATATTGCCGACCACGCCATCCAGCGTTGCCGAGAACAGCATGGTTTGACGACCTTCCGGTGTCGCGGCGACGATCTTTTCGATGTCGTCGATGAAACCCATGTCCAGCATGCGGTCGGCTTCGTCCAGCACCAAAATTTCCAGTTGCGAGAAGTCGATCTTGCCCGAATCCATGTGGTCGATCAAACGACCTGGCGTGGCGACCAGAATCTCAGGATTCTTGGCCAGCAATTGCATCTGTTTCGGGTAAGGCATACCGCCCAGGATGGACACGGCCTTGATGCGGCGGATGCCGGTGCTGTACTTGTCGGTATTGGTGGTCACTTGCAGGGCCAGTTCGCGGGTCGGGGTCAACACCAGCATTTTTGGCTGGGCGGCCTTGAAACGTGGACGGTCGCCGCGGGCACGGGCCGCTTGCATTTCTTGATTCGGGGTCTTGCTGGCAGGGCTTTGCTCGGCCGATGCCAGTTTGTGCAGCGACGGCAGCATGAACGCGGCGGTCTTGCCGGAGCCGGTTTGCGACGACACCAGCAAATCGCGACCTTCGATGGCGGCGGGGATGGCTTGCTTTTGCACGTCGGTCGGCGCGGTATAGCCCGATTCGGTCAATGCGGAAATAATGGACGCGTGCAGGCCTAATGATTCAAATGTCATTCTTTTCTTTCGTAAAAATCAGCGTTCTTGCAAAAAGCAGAACGCAAAATAGCAACGCCAACCAAAACGAAATGACTCAAATATAAAGAAATTTCGGCACAAAAGCTTTGCGCCGGGACGGTGTCAGGTGCGACACACAAGGCGGGAGGGCTTTATTTAGCGGCATCCAGTGGATGCGCCAAGGCTTGCGAAGCTGCTAGTTTATATTGCTGTGTTATATCTATGTTACTGCGGTGTAGCTATCGCTTTGTCTCTTGCGAAAACATATTGCAGCGCACAAACAGGACTATACAGTATTACGCCCCATCTTGCACGCTAAATTGCACGATCCGATATGAGCACCCCGTTTTTGCAACATGAATAGACAAGAAGGAACGGCGCCGCAAGGGGGCGCCGTTCCTCCATGCCGCAGCGCGGATCAGTAGTCTTCGGCGTTCAAGCCCATCACGTGCGAAAAGCCGCCGTCGACATAGGTGATTTCGCCGGTGATGCCGGACGCCAGGTCGGAGAGCATGAAGGCGGCCGTGTTGCCGACTTCATCGATGGTGACGTTGCGGCGCAGGGGCGCGTGCGAGGCGGCAAAGCCCAGCAGTTTGCCGAAGTCCTTGATGCCGGAGGCTGCCAGGGTCTTGATCGGGCCGGCCGAAATGCCGTTGGCGCGTATCCCTTTCGAACCCAGCGATTCGGCCAGGTAACGCACCGACGCTTCCAGCGATGCCTTGGCCAGGCCCATGGTGTTGTAGTACGGAATTGCCCGCACCGCGCCCAGGTAGGTCAGGGTCAGCACCGAGGAACCGGCGCGCAGCATCGGCAGCGCCGCCTTGGCCATGGCCGGGAAGCTGTAGGCGGAAATGTCGTGGGCGATCTTGAAGCCTTCGCGCGACAGGCCGTCGAGGAAATCGCCGGCGATGGCTTCGCGCGGCGCGAAGCCGATCGCGTGCACCAGGCCGTCGAGCTGATCCCAGTGCTTGGCCAGGTCGGTGAAGACGGCCGTGATTTGCTCGTCGCTGGCGACATCGCAGTCAAAGATCAGTTCGCTGTTGAATTCCTTGGCGAAGTCGGTGATACGGTCCTTGAAGCGCTCGCCGACATAGGTGAAAGCCAGTTCGGCGCCTTCGCGGTGGCAGGCTTTCGCGATGCCGTAGGCGATGGACCGGTTCGACAGCAAGCCGGTGATGAGAATTTTTTTGCCTTGCAAGAACGCCATATACATTGACTCCAATGACTACTACCGCGAAGGTGCGCTCGGCGTTGACGGCAGTAAGGGTTGTTATTTGATGCTTCCATGATGCGGAACCGATCCGTCTGGCGCAAGACCGAGATTGTAGGGCGTGTCCGCCCCGACTGCAACTATTGCTCGCAGGATCGGGGCGCTCAAGTCCGGCGCATCAGGGACGGGCTTTGCCGCGCTGGCTGGAACCGCCGCGCGCCAGCCTGGGCTTGACCAGGGAAATCGGCTGCGCCCGCGATTTGTGACCCCTCACCAGCCTCACGCCGCGTCTGCGGTGCTTGCCTTCCGGGCGGTCGGCCACGAAGGACATGGTGGCGTTGTCGGCGATCTCGGAGGTGATGTCGACGTTCAGCGAGGCCGAGGTTCTCGGCACCAGGATGGTGGAGCCGGCCCGCAGGCTGGTCCTTTGCGGAATATTATTGGCCTGGCGCAGCACCTCGGCCGTCGTGCCGAAGCGCGAAGCCAGCGTTTCGATGCGCTCGCGCGCGGTGGTGATCTTGTGCGTGGTCCAGGTCGACAGCGCGTGACCCCACTTGGCCAGGTTGCTGGTGAACTTGGCCGCGTTTTCAGGCGGCAGCAAGATCTTGGTCTTGTCACCGCCGGTGATGACGGGGCGGTTGAATTGCGGGTTGAGCGCCTTGAAGTCGTCGAGCGACAGTTCGGCCAGTTGCGCCGCCACCGTCATGTCGATGTCGCTGGTCTTGTCGACGGCCGTGAAATACGGCTGGTTGTCGACGTTCGGCAGGGTCACCCCGTACTGGCCGGGATTGGCAATGATGTTCTTGACCGCCTGCAACTTGGGCACGTAGTTGCGCGTTTCGGCCGGCATCAGCTCGGCCAGGCTTTCGAAGTCGGTCGGTTTGCCGAGCGCCTGGTTTTTCTTGATGGCGCGCTGCACCGAGCCTTCGCCCCAGTTGTAGGCGGCCAGCGCCAATTGCCAGTCGCCAAACATGTCATACAGGCGCTGCAGATAGGTGAGGGCGGCATCGGTCGAGGCCAGCACGCCGCGGCGCTCATCCTTGAACATGGTTTGCTTCAAATTGAAGTCGCGTCCCGTGGAGGGCACGAATTGCCACATGCCGGCCGCGTTGGCGCTGGAAAAGGCTTGCGGATTGAAGGCTGATTCGATGAAAGGCAGCAATGCCAGTTCGGTCGGCATGCCCCGTTTTTCCAGCTCTTGGACGACGTGGAAGATATAACGGGAAGCGCGCGTGGTGGTGCGGGCGATGTAGTCGGGACGGCTGGTGTACCAGGCCACATGCTTGGCCACCAGTTGGTTGTCGATATCGGGAATGGCGTAGCCGCTGCGGATGCGGCTCCAGACGTCGACGTCCCTGGCGTCGGCGTCGGCGCTGCTTTTTACGAGTTTTTCAGCCTTGAGCAGGGAAGCGGAATCGAAGGTGGGTAGTTTTGCCGTCACCAGCGGGGATAGGGGAATGAGGGCTGGGCCGGTCGCGGCCACGGCCGCGGGCGGCGCTTCGAGAGCCTGGCCGAGGGCGGGAACGAGGGCTAGAACGAGCGCGGCCAAGGTCGAAGTATTAAGCGTGTTGTCGTGCATAGTTTTCCATTGTTGTCGGCTAAGAAACACCGGACTGACCATGAGTAAGCAGCGAGTGTACGTAAGTCTGAACGTTTGAGTCAAGAAATATGTCGGCTCCATGACAGGAATAAACGTAATTCTTTCAGACAATCATTACATACCACTTAATGAAAATGTCGACCCGACAGCATTGTCGCGGGCTTTTTTATTCGCCTTTTCATGCGCCTTTGCGGGGCGTCGCGCGGAAGGGAAATGTCGGCCTGGAAAGCTGGAGCGGCCGCGGCCGTCAAGTGCTCAAGCATAGGCGGACACGGCAAAACGGCAAGCGCGCCGCCTATTAAGTATGAGACTGCGCAAAGAGTGCGTACAATTTGGCTTTTGCGCGAACCATTTATCGGGTCGCCCACCGCAGCTTTCAATACAGGAAATATTGCATATGACTACCCCAGCCCGTCAAGACGACGACCACGCCACCATCATCGCCAACACCCAGGCCTGGCTGGAAAAGGCCGTCATCGGTCTGAACCTGTGCCCCTTCGCCAAGGCCGTGCACGTCAAGAAACAGATACGCTACGTCGTCAGCGACGCGGGCACGCCGGAACAATTGCTGCAGGAATTGATGGACGAGTTGCAAGCCCTGTCCGACAGCGATCCGGAAGCGGTCGACACGACCCTGCTGATCCACCCTTACGTGCTCAACGATTTCCTCGACTACAACGAATTTCTCGACGTGGTGGACGGCGCCGTGGAAGACATGGATCTGGACGGCGAATTGCAGGTTGCCAGTTTTCACCCCGACTATCAGTTCGCCGATACGGCGCCCGACGATATCGGCAATTACACGAACCGTTCGCCCTACCCGACCCTGCACTTGCTGCGCGAAGACAGTATCGAGCGCGCCGTGGAAGCGTTCCCGGAGGCGTCCGACATCTTTGAAAAAAATATCGAGACCTTGCAGCAACTGGGGCACGAGGGTTGGGCCAAGCTCGATTTGCCGCGGGCGAAGTAAGAATGGACAAGGAAGCCAAGGAACACTTACGGGCCGACACGCCTTGCGTCGCCGTTTGCTCGACCACCTTCGATGAAGTGTGCCGCGGCTGCGGGCGCACCGTCGTCGAGGTGGCGCACTGGGTGTCGATGACGACCCCGCAAAAGGAAATCGTCTGGCAGCGGATCAGCCAGCAGGGCTATCCGCGCCGTAATACCTAGCGAACCGGGGGAGCTTGTCTCCCCGAGTTCGCCAGGGCTCCATCAATAGCTGCCGATGAAGTCTTTCTTGCCGATTTCGACGCCATTGTGGCGCAGGATGTCATAGGCCGTGGTGGCGTGGAAGAAGAAATGCGGCAGCGCGTAGTGGAACAGATAGGTCTGGCCCGTGAAGTGCTTGGTCTTTTCGCCGCTGCCGGTGGTGATGGCGCGCGTTTCGCTGCCGTCGATGTCCGCTTGCGCCAGGCCGTCGATGAAGGCCAAGGTCTTGGCGATGCGCGCCTTCAATTCCGCGAAACTCTGTTCGCTGTCATCGTAGGCTGGCACGTCGACGCCGGCCAGGCGCGCCGCGCAACCCTTGGCGAAGTCGCTGGCGATCTGGATCTGGCGCACGAAGGGCAGCATGTCGGGAAACATGCGGAAGTTCAGCAGGGCGTTCGGGTCGATTTTCTTGGCCGCGATGTGGGCTTCGGTTTTTTCGAGGATGGCCGACAGGCTGCCCAGGATTTGCTTGAAGACGGGGATCGATGCGGAGTAGATGGATAGGGTCATGGCGAGGTTCCTCTGGTAAAGTGCGGCGATGATAGCAAGCTTGGACGATGTTTGCTTGCCGCGCTCGCGGAAGCGCCAGTGGAGGCGACCGCGACGGTGATTCCGAAGGTGACGACGCCGCCGCGCCTGTCGGTGACTTTTGGTGCATAATTCCGTTATGGAAATACTCCCATCCCGTCGTGTCGTTCCCCATCTTGATGGATTCATGATGTCTATTTCCCACCCGGCCGCGCGCGCGCCGCATGCGCATGGCTAGTCCCCTTTATCGCAGACTTCTTTCCAGGGTGGGCGCGCTGTATGGCTTGTCCATCTATGTCGCCCTGCTGTTCGTGGTCTTCGGCGGCCTGGCCGTTCCGGCCACCATCGGCAGTTATTTGCTGGTGGGCGTGCACGAGCGCCAGTCGGCCAAGACGAGCTTGAACGAAGCGCTGCAGCGCAACGCCGACATCCTGGCCCTGGGCATGCAAGAGTCGCTGTGGAATATGAACGCCGAGTCGGCCCGTTCCCTGGTCGAATCGGTCATGCGCGACAGTTCGGTGCGGCAAATCCAGGTCATCGGCCAGTCCGATACCCAGTTCATGAACGTGCAGGCGCCGCCCCGGCCGCTCGGCAACGTCTACCGCGCCAAGCGCGATATCCTCGTGCGCGGCGAACGCATCGGCCGCATCATCGTCTCGATGGACGACGCCCGCAGCCAGCAAGAGCTGGGCGAAAAGCAGATCGCCTATTCCTTCGTGCTGGCGGCCCAGCTGGCCGTGTCGATGGCCCTGATCGTGCTGTTCATGAATCGCCGCCTGCTCAAGCCGCTGCGCAAGCTGATGCGTTTTTCCGACCGCCTCTCGCACGGCGACTTCGAGACCCGGCTCGACCTGGGCAGCAACGACGAGCTGGGCCGCCTGGGCGGCCAGTTGGAACAGATGCGGGTCGCCATCAAGCAATTGTTCGAAGACATCGGCCAGCGCGAAGAGCGCTTTCGCACCATCGTCACCCAAGTGCCGGGCGCCGTCTTCCGCTTCCGCCCGGACGGCCCGATCGACTTCGTCAGCGACGCCATCCTCGACATTTCCGGCTTTTCGGCGCAATACTTCATGCGCGGCACCACCCATTTCTGGGCCGACCTGATCTGCCCGGAAGACCGCAAGGTCCACCGCCGCGCGCTGGCGCAGGCGATCCGCGACGGCCAGCCCTACGAACTGGAATACCGCATCGTCGACGCCCGCGGCACCGAGCGCTGGGTGGCCGAGAACGGCCAGCCGCAACGCGGCGAGCCGGGGGCTTCGCCCTGGGTCGACGGCATCATTTCCGACATCAGCGAGCGCAAGCACAATGAAATGCGCATCGAAGGCTTGCTCGCCGAGCAGAGCGCGATCCTCGACAACGTGATGTTCGGCGTGATGTTCGTGCGCCACCGCCACATCGTCTCGGCCAATCGCCGCTGCGACGAGCTGTTCGGCTACCCGCACGGGCAACTGGCCGGCTCGCCGACGGCCATCGTCTATTCCACCGTGTACGCCTTCGAGAGCGCCGGCGAGCGCGAATACGCCATCCTCGGCAAGGGCGAATATTTTAACGAGGAAAGCCAGTACCGGCGCCAGGACGGCAGCCTGTTCTGGGCCCTGGTGAGCGGTTACGCGCTCGACCCGCTGCGCCCGCACGAAGGCAGCATCTGGGTGTATGCCGACATCACCGCGCGCAAGGAAGCCGAACAGAAGTTGCGCCTGTCGGCCACGGTGCTCGAACACATCGCCGACGGCGTCATGGTGATCGACGCCGACGGCGTCATCGTCGCCGTCAACCCGGCCTTCACCCGCATCACCGGCTACGCCGAGCAAGAGGCGCTCGGGCGCGCATCGAGCTTCACCCGCTCCGGCCGCCACGACGCGCATTTTTACGAAGACCTGTGGGCCGAACTGATCGCCAGCGGGTTCTGGCGCGGCGAAATCTGGAACCTGCGCAAGAACGGCGAGATCTACCTGGAATGGCTGACCGTCAGCGCGGTGCGCGACAGCGTCGGCGCGACCACCCACTTCGTCGGCGTCTTTTCCGACATCACCGTGGTCAAGCAGTCGCAGGAAAAGCTCGACCACATGGCCCACCACGATTCCCTGACGGCGCTGCCGAACCGGCTGCTGTTCCACGACCGCCTGCACCACGCGCTGCAGCGCGCCACCCGCGAGCAGGAAGAGCTGGCCATCCTGTTCATCGACCTGGACCGCTTCAAGAACGTCAACGACACGCTCGGCCACCACATCGGCGACGAATTGCTGAAACAGGTGGCGCTGGAACTGGCGGCCAAGTTGCGCGAGGGCGACACCCTGGCGCGCCTGGGCGGCGATGAATTCATCGTGCTGCTGGAAAACGTCGACGGCCAGTACGGCGCCAGCCTGGTGGCGGAAAAGCTGGTGGCGCTGTTTGAACGGCCCTTCATCGTGGCCGGGCACGAACTGTTCGTCACCTGTAGCGTGGGCATCAGCCTGTTCCCGCACGACGCGGTCGACTTGAACATGCTCATCCGTAACGCCGACGTGGCCATGTACCAGGCCAAGGCGCGCGGCCGCAACGGCTACCGTTTCTATGCGCCGTCGATGACGGGCGAGGGCGTCGAAAAGCTGCGCCTGGAAACCTTCCTGCGCCGCTCGATCGAAAAAAATGAAATTTTCTTGAATTACCAGCCGCAGGTGGAAATCGATACCGGGCGCCTGATCGGGGTCGAAGCCCTGGTGCGCTGGAACCATCCGGAACTGGGCCCGGTGCCGCCGGTGCGCTTCATTCCCTTGGCCGAGGACACCGGCTTCATCAACCAGCTCGGCAAATGGGTCTTGTTCGAGGCGTGCCGGCAAATGGTGCGCTGGCAGCGGGCCGGCCTGAACGTGCCGAAGATCGCCGTCAACCTGTCGGTCAAGCAGTTCGAACGGGGCAGCATCGTCAACATGGTCGCTGAAATCCTCAAGGAAACGGGGCTCGAGCCGCAACGCCTGCAACTGGAAGTGACGGAATCGGTGATCATGAACACGGGTGACGCCATGGTCTTCATCAACGACCTGCATTCGATCGGGGTCGGCCTGGCGATCGACGATTTCGGCACCGGCTATTCCTCGCTGGCCTACCTGAAGCAGTTGCCGGTGCAAACCTTGAAGATCGACCGCTCCTTCATCACCGACATCTCGACCGACGTCAACGACGCCGCCATCGCCATCGCCATCATCCAGCTCGGCAAGAGCCTGAACCTGTCGGTGATCGCCGAAGGGGTGGAAACGCGGGAGCAGGCGGACTTCCTGCTGCGGCACGGCTGCAATCAGGCGCAGGGGTATTTTTACGGCCGCCCCGCGCTGCCGCAAGACGTGCTGGAACACTGGCGCGGCTAGCGCGGCTAGTGCATTCTCAGGCGGCGGCGCCCAGCATGGCGCGCAGATTGCAGTCGCGCTGCCACTGGCGGCGTTCGGCGCTGGCGCCGCTCAGTTGGGTCAATTCAGCCTCGCTCAGCGCCGCCTGCGCCTGCACCAGGCGGTGGGCCAGGCCGGGGTCGGGCGTGACGGTGCCGAAAAACGCCACCTGGTCTTTGCGCTGGATCAGCAGGGTGGGGAAATTCTCGATATCGAGTTCGCCCACCACCTCGGCCTGATCCTCGATATCTATCCACACAAACAATTTATCGGGATGGCGCGCGGCCAGTTCCTCGAAGACGGCGCGGTAGCCGGCGCAAGTGCCGCACCAGCCGGCGCACAGGCAGGCGACCACCCAGCGCGGGCCAGCCAGGGCGGCGGCCGCGACGCCGCGGTTCTCGGAACTCAGGGTCAAACTGTGCATGGGTATCGACATCAAATGGCGCCGTTGGCGCCGGATGCGCGTATTCTACCTTGCCGGACCTCTTTGATGTCGGGTCCCGCCTTGTCGGTTTTGATGGCGGCCGATGCCAGCCGATGCCAGCCGATGCGTAGCCAAGGGAAACCCGAAAGGGCGGGCCGGGGGCGGGAATCTCGATTTTCATCGCAGAAAGCGGCGCGTCTGGCCCCGAGCCCGTGCGCGCCGCCCGCGCGCCGGGTTAAAATGCCGCATGTCTACCATACTCGCCATTGAAACCTCGTCCGAACTCGCCTCTTGCGCCTTGCTGCGCGGCGACGTCAGCAGCAGCCGCGACTCGTCCGGCGTGCGCACCCATTCGCAATCGATACTGCCGATGGTGCAAAGCCTGCTCGCCGAAGCCGGCATCACCCTGGCCGATTGCGACGCCATCGCCTACGGTTCCGGCCCCGGCTCCTTCACCGGCGTGCGCACCGCCTGCGGCATCGCTCAAGGTCTGGCCTTCGGCGCCGGCTTGCCGGTGGTGCCGGTGGTCACGCTCGACGCGATGGCGCTCGCCTGCCATCAGCGACACGGGGCCGTCAACATCCTGGCCGTGCTCGACGCCCGCATGGGCGAGGTGTACTGGGCCCAGTACCATATGGACGGCGAGGCCATGCGGGTCGTGGTGGCGCCCACCCTGTCGGCGCCCGCCGCGGTGCTGCCCCAGGGCGAGCCTGCGGCCGCCTGCGGCAACGGCTTTTCCGCCTATGGGGAAGCATTCGCCGAACGCGCCTTTGCCGCCGCCGCCGACGCCGCCATCATGCCGCATGCCTTGCAGATCGGGCAACTGGCGCGCCGGGCTTTCGCGGCCGGCGCCGGCGTACCCGCGGCCGAGGCTCAGCCCCTGTATTTGCGCAACAAGATTGCCTTCACCAGCGCCGAACGGCGCGACATGCAAATCGCGAAGGCCGCCGCCGCCGAGGCCGCGGCATGAAGTGGGACCTGGCCAAGTTGCGCTACGAGCCGATGACGGAAAGCGACCTCGACGAAGTGCTGGAACTGGAAGACATCGTGTATCCCCATCCCTGGAGCCGCGGCAATTTCGTCGACTCGCTGGCCAGCGGCTACCAGGCCTGGGTGCTGCGCGACCAGCACGGCTATTTGATGGGCTACTTCCTGCTGATGCTGATCGTCGACGAAGCCCACCTGCTCAACGTGGCCGTCAGCGCCGAGATCCAGGGCCTGGGCCTGGGCCGCTTTCTGCTCAACCAGGCGCTCGCCTGCGCGCGCGGGCTGGGCATGGAATCGGTCTTGCTGGAAGTGCGACCGTCCAACACCCGTGCGCTGGACATTTACCAGCGCTACGGATTCTCACAGATCGGCCGGCGCAAGGGCTACTATCCGGCCGCCGGCCAGCAACGCGAGGACGCCATTGTGATGCGACTTGGAATATGAATCAGAGCAGCGGCCGCAGCGCGGTTTTTCTGGAAGAGATGGGCGTAGGCCCTCTTTGGCATTTGCGCGCGGCGCGGGTGGTCGATGGCGTGTCGTCCGAACCTGGGCTTGAACCTGCGCTTGAGCTTGAGCCTGGGCTTGAGTCTGTTCGTGTCGCCGCGCCTGCCGTCATGCAAGTGGAGACGCCGGCGCCAGCCGTGCTTGCGCGCGTGCCGGCCGCGCCCGCAGCGCTTGCGCCCCCGCCGTTAGCCCCCGACTTCGTCGCGCCGGCGGCGGCGCCAGTCGTGGCGGCGCCAGTCGTGGCGGCGCCAGCGGCGGCAAGCGCACCCGCGCCGGAAGAGGACGCCTCCACCGCATGGTTCGACGACGCGCCGGCGCCGCCGCCGGTGGCGCCCGTATCTGACGCGGCAATCGCGGCGATGGACTGGGACGAACTGAAAACGGTGCTCGCCAAATGCACGCGCTGTGATCTGTGCCGCGGCCGCAAAGGCGTGGTCCAGGGCCGGGGCGACCGCAAGGGCGCCTGGATGATCGTCGGCGCGGGCCCCAACCGCGCCGATGAAAAGGCCGCGCAAGCGATCAGCGGCGACGCCGGCACACTGCTCGACAACATGCTGCTGGCGATGAAGCTGGCGCCCGGGCGCGACGTCTACGTGACGAACCTGGTCAAGTGCCGGCCGTCCGACGCCAGCGGCGCCGAGCGCGCGCCGACGCCGGGCGAGGTGGCGGCTTGCCGCCCCTTCCTGGAACGCGAACTGGCGCTGACGGGCAGCCGCACCATCCTGACCCTGGGCCGGGCCGCGGCCGCCGGCCTGATGCGCGAACCGGCCGCCGCGCGCGGCAGCGTGCGCCGCCTGGGGGCCGTCGCCGTGGTGGCCACCTACCACCCGGAAGACATGCTGCGCCAGGGCGCCGACAAGGCCAAGGCCTGGCCCGACCTGTGCCTGGCCATGAACGCGCATGCAGAACAGGGCTGATACGCGCGAGGCTACCTTACAGGCCGGTTTCGAGCGCAAGTGGGGCCACCTGACGCGACCGCACGTGCGCGCGCTGGCCTGGTTGCTGGATGCGCCCGACCTGCTCGACCCGGCCGGCGCCGAGTGGGGCGGCCGCATCGCCACCCTGGACCCGACCACGCGGGCCGACGCCGACTGGCTGGCGGCGCTGCAGCGCGACCCGGCGCCGCTCGACATGGCCCTCGGCGCGCGCGTCTACTCCCGCCTCGGCCTGTACGCCGAAAAGCTGATGGCCTTTTATTTCACCCGGCGGGGCACGCTGTTTGCCCACGGCTTGCAGGTGCGCGCGAACAAGAACGATACCGTCGGCGAATTCGATTTCCTGCTGCGCAGCGGCGACGCCTTGCTGCACTGGGAATTCGCCACCAAATTCTATCTGCTGGAAGGCGCGCCGGACCGCCTCGACAGCCTGGTCGGCCCGAACCTGGCCGACACCTTGGGTCTGAAGATGCGCAAGATACTCGACAAGCAATTGGCGCTGGCCCGCCATCCGGCCGCGCAAAGCCTGCTGCCGCGAGCGGTGCTGGGCGCGCAGGCGCTGGTCAAGGGCTGGTTGTTTTATCCCGAGGCGACGGTGCCCGCCATGGCCGGCATCTCGGCCGCCCACAATCACGGTTTCTGGTGTCCGCTCGAGCGGCTGGGGGAACTGGACGATGGCGCCTACGTCATCCTGCCCAAGTTGTTGTGGTTGGCGCCGCTGAAAGTGGCCGTCGGCACTCAATCGTTCGAACGCGCCGCGCTGAGCGCGTTTCTGACCGCCCAGTTCGCTGTCACGCCCGCGCCGGTGCTGGTGGCGGCGGTGCGCGAGGAAAACGGTTGGCTGATCGAGCGCCAGCGCGGCTTCATCGTTCCCGACGACTGGCGCGCCCAAGCCGCTGCGCGCCGCCTGTCCGGCCTGTTGCCGGCCTGATCCGTTCGCGCGGCGCCTGCCAGCGCCCGGTAATTCCGGCACTGGCAAACAAGGTGGGGCGGCGCACGCCGCTCGCCGTGCGCCTCTCTAGTGCTTGTGCTCGCCGATCAGGGCCAGCGAATCGTGTTCGCGCTGGCTGGCCGCGTGCTTGCGCATGATCATGAACATGGTGCCGGCCACGAAGACGCCGAACACGATGATGATGATGTCGAGGTCGAGGTGCATGCGTATCATCACCGAATACACGGCCAGCATGGTCAGGATGGACAGGTTTTCATTGAAGTTTTGCACCGCGATCGAATGGCCGGCGCTCATCAGGACGTGGCCGCGGTGCTGCAGCAGGGCGTTCATCGGCACCACGAAAAAGCCGGACAGGGCGCCGATCAGCACCAGCAGCGGATAGGCCAGCCAGACCGAATGCACCTGGGTCATGAATATGACGATGACGCCCATGGCGATGCCGAGCGGGATCACGGTGAGCGACTTGCGCAGCGGGATGAAGCGGGCCGATAGCACCGCGCCCAGCGCCACGCCGATGGCGACGACGCCGACCAGGCTGGTGGCCTTGTCGAAGGGCATGTGCAGCGATTTCTTGGCCCATTCCAGCACGATCAGTTGCAAGGTCGCGCCGGCGCCCCAGAACAGGGTCGTGACGGCCAGGGTGATTTGCCCCAGCTTGTCTTTCCACAAGATGGAATAGCAATTGGCGAAGTCGGTGATCAGCTTGATCGGATTGCGCTCCTGGTGCGAGTAGACGCAGCCGGTGCCGGGGATTTTCAAGTTGAACAGGGCCGCCAGCACATAGGTGCCGGCCACCACGCACAGGGCGGCCTCGGTCGGCGTGCTGATGCCGGTGTCGATGAAGGGCATGTCGAAGCCGAGCAGGAAGGTCGAGGTGCGCGTGCTCACCAGGGCGCCGCCCATGACGGTGCCGAGGATGATGGAAGTGACGGTCAAGCCTTCGATCCAGCCGTTGGCGGCGACCAGTTTTTCGGCCGGCAGCAATTCGGTCAGGATGCCGTATTTGGCCGGCGAGTAGATCGCCGCGCCGAAGCCGACCACTGCATAGGCCAGCAGCGGGTGAACGCGGGCGAAGATGAGGGCGCAACCGAGCACCTTGATCAGGTTGGCGATGAACATCACGCGCCCTTTCGGCAGCTCGTCGGCGAAGGCGCCCACGAAAGCGGCCAGCAAGACGTAGAACAGGACGAAGGACAATTTGAGCAGCGGCGTGATCCAGGCCGGCGACTTCATCGAAGTGAGCAGGTCGATCGCGACGAAGAGAAGGGCGTTATCAGCCAGCGAAGAAAAAAACTGCGCCGCCATGATGGTGTAGAAACCACGGTTCATTCGAGAGTGTCTGAAATCATATATGGCTTGCTTTATACCATGAATAGTCGCTATCCCCAAAGTTTGCGCGGCGCGCCCGGGCATGCGTCCGGTAAAATACGGCTTCTTACATATTACGCTGCGGAACGATCATGCCCAGGCCCATCATTGCGACCATCCATCTGGATGCCATGAAACAGAATCTGGCCCTGGCCAAGGCGTGCGCGCCGCAAGCGAAGGTGTGGGGCGTGGTGAAGGCGAACGCCTACGGCCACGGGCTGGAACGGGCGCTGCGCGGCTTTGCCGCCGCCGACGGCCTGGCCCTGGTCGAGGTCGACTATGCGCTGCATTTGCGCGCGCTGGGCTGGAACAAGCCGATTTTGCTGCTGGAAGGTTTTTTCGATCCCTCCGACATCGACACGATGGCCGCCCACGATTTGAATGGCGCCGTCCACTGCCTCGAGCAAATCGCCATGCTGGAGGCGGCCCGGCCGGCGCGCCCGATCGACCTGCACTTGAAGATGAACACCGGCATGAACCGGCTCGGCTTCACGCCGCAAGCCTTCGGCGCCGCCTACGCCCGCCTGCGCGCGATCCCGGCCGTCGGCACGATCACCCTGATGACCCATTTCGCCAACGCCGACGCGGCCAATCACCCGGGCTTGCCGATCCAGGAGCAGATCCGCCGCTTCCGCTTCGGCGCGCAGGGCCTGGACGGGCCGCGCAGCCTGTCGAATTCGGCCGGCGTGCTGCGCCAGGCCGAGTTGGGGGGCGACCTGGAGAGCGACTGGGTGCGCCCCGGCGTCATGCTGTATGGCGGCACGCCGGGCGGCAATACGGCCGCCGCCTTCGGCCTGCAGCCGAGCATGACCTTGAGCAGCGCCATCATCGGCATCCAGGACATAGGCGCCGGCGACGCGGTCGGCTACGGCAGCCGCTTCCTGGCGGCCGGCCCGACCCGGGTCGGGGTGGTCGCCTGCGGTTACGCCGACGGTTATCCGCGCCACGCCCCGGATGGCGCGCCGGTGCTGGTCGACGGCGTGCGCACCACCCTGGTCGGGCGGGTCTCGATGGACATGCTGGCGGTCGACCTGACGGCGCTGCCCCAGGCCCGCGTCGGCAGCGCGGTGACGCTGTGGGGGCGCGGCTTGCCGGTCGACGAGGTGGCGCAGGCGGCCGGCACCATCGGCTATGAATTGATGTGCGCGCTGGCCGCGCGCGTGCGCGTGCGCGAGGACTGAGGCGGCGGCCGACCTGGCGCCGGCCCGACCGCGCCGACCCATTGACATCATTCACACCATTTACCGGAAGCGCCCCATGGCAAAAGCAAAAACCAATTACACCTGCAGCGAGTGCGGCGGCGTCAGCAACAAGTGGACGGGCCAGTGCGGCGCCTGCCAGCAGTGGAACACACTGGTTGAAACCATCGTCGAAGCGGGCGGGGGGGCGAACAACCGCTATTCGAATCCGCAGCACATGGCGCTGGCGCAGACGGCGCCGGTGCTGTCCCTGGCCGATATCGACGCCATCGACGTGCCCCGTTTCGGCACCGGCATCGAGGAATTCGACCGCGTGCTGGGCGGCGGCATGGTGGCAGGCGGCGTGGTGTTGATCGGCGGCGACCCCGGCATCGGCAAGTCGACCCTGCTGCTGCAGGCGCTGGCGAACATGTCGCACAGCAAGCGCGTGCTGTATGTCAGCGGCGAGGAATCCGGCGCCCAGATCGCCCTGCGCGCCAAGCGCCTGGTGATCGACGCCAAGGATTTGAAGCTGCAAGCTGAAATCCAGCTGGAAAAAATTCTCGGCACCCTGGCCGATCTGAAGCCGGACGTGGCCGTCATCGACTCGATCCAGACCGTGTATTCGGATGCGCTCAGCTCGGCGCCCGGCTCGGTGGCCCAGGTGCGCGAATGCGCGGCCCAGCTGACCCGCATGGCCAAGCAGACCGGCGTCACCATCATCCTGGTCGGCCATGTCACCAAGGAGGGCGCACTGGCCGGCCCGCGCGTGCTCGAGCACATCGTGGACACCGTGCTGTACTTCGAGGGCGACGCCCATTCCAGCTTCCGCCTGGTGCGCGCCATCAAGAACCGCTTCGGCGCCGTCAACGAACTGGGCGTGTTTGCCATGACGGAAAAGGGTTTGAAAGGGGTTTCCAACCCGTCGGCGCTCTTCCTGTCGCAGCATGACAACCAGGTGCCCGGTTCTTGCGTCATGGTGACGCAAGAGGGCACCCGGCCCCTGCTGGTGGAAATCCAGGCGCTGGTCGACACCAGCCACTTGCCGAATGCGCGCCGGCTCTCCGTCGGCCTGGAGCAAAACCGCCTGGCGATGCTGCTGGCGGTGCTGCACCGGCACGCCGGCATCGCCGCCTTCGACCAGGACGTCTTCATTAATGCCGTCGGCGGGGTCAAGATCACGGAGCCGGCCGCCGATCTGGCGGTGCTGCTGGCGATCAATTCTTCGATGCGCAACAAGCCGCTGCCGCGCGGCCTGGTGGTGTTCGGCGAGGTGGGCCTGGCCGGCGAGATCCGGCCCGCGCCGCGCGGCCAGGAGCGCTTGCGCGAAGCGGCCAAGCTGGGCTTTTCGCTGGCGATGATACCGAAATCGAACTTGCCCAAGCAAGCCATCGAAGGCATGACCATCATCGCCGTCGAGCGCATCGATGAAGCGTTCAATAAATTGCGCGAATACGAATGAAGCGTGGGTAGGGGCGAGCGCGAGGCGGAGCGGGCGCGCCAAAGCTGGCGCGGACTCAGCGCTGGTTTTGGAACTATAATATTGCCTGAGCGCCATTGGGGCGGTATTTGCATCGGATTACACAGTGTCAGCAGACCAGAGGCAGGCGTCGCGCAAGATTTTAAGGGCCAAGGCCATGTTGGTGATGGATGCAATGCCGGCGGTGGCGGCCCGCACCATGGATATCTCGGCCGCCGGCGTGGCGGCCATGGTGGCCGATCCGGTGAAGGTGGGCCAGCGCGGGCGCATCACGTTTGAAATGTATATCGACGGAAAATCGCACTTGATCGAGGCGAGCGTGTCGGTCACCTATTGCATCCTCGGTCACGACGGCTTCAAGGTGGGCTTTCAATTTTCCAATCTGGATCCGGCGGCCGTGAGCGCGATCACCAAGTACATGCGCTGAGACATCGCTTGCGCCGAAGGGGGAAGGGCGTTCTGTTTCGCGCTTTGGTATGTCGGTAAAAGTGCATAATATGCCATCCAGAGGGCGCGGCGACAATTTCACCGGCGCCGGCTCTGCCGGGGCGCGCGGGCGTGCCCGGACGTCAAACCGACATGGGACGCGCAAACATGGTTACCTCCGCAGTCAATAATAGCTCCGCCACCCAGGCTACGCCTTCCGCCGATGTGTACGCGCGCGTCGAACAGATCATGACGTCGCAAAACAAGGGCGCGACCAAGCTCAACGCGTCTTTGACGCGCGACCAGACCAAACTGTCGGCGCTGGGCCAGTTGCAAAACATCTTGACCCAGTTCCAGAGCGTCGCGCAAGGCGTGGGCGGGGCCGGACTGGCGACCTCGGCCACCTCGTCGGCGCCGGCGGTGCTGGGCGCGACCAGCAGCGGCCAGGCCGTCGGCGGCAGTTACGCCTTGAACGTGACGCGACTGGCGCAGGGGCAGGCGCTGGCCGGCGCCGTCCAGAAGAGCGCCAGCGCCGCCATCGGCACGGGCGCGGCCACCGTCATCAAGGTCGAGTTCGGCACCGGCGAGGGCAAGAACTTCGCGGCCGGCAAGACCAGCAAGACCATCACCATCGACAGCGGCAATAATAGCTTGCAAGGCATCGCCGCCGCGTTCAAGGCGGCCGGCGTCGACGCCACCGTCGTGCAGAGCGGGAGCGGCTTCGCGCTGGCCTTGAAGGGGGCGACCGGCGCCGCCAACAGCATGCGCATCAGCGGCAGCGGCGACACGGCCGTCAAGGACTTGCTGTCCTACGATACGGCGGCGTCCGCGAAGAGCGGGCTGAGCCAGGTGGCCGCCGCGCAAGACGCGCAATTGACGGTGGATGGCAAGGCGCTCACCAGCGCGAGCAATACATTGACGACGGCGATCGCCGGCACCACCTTGACCTTGAGCGGCATCGGCGCGGCCAAGGTGGTGGTGGCCAAGGACGCCAGCCAGATCGCCAGCAACGTGGCCGGCCTGGTGGCGGCCTACAACAGCTTGAACGCGAAACTGCAAACCCTGCAAACGGGTGACTTGAAAGCCGACACGGCGCTCGGTCAGGTCGGCACGCAACTGGCGCAAGTGCTGCAAGGCACGGGCGCGGACGCGACGGCGCTGGCGAACGCCGGAATCAGCGTCGGCAAGAACGGCAACATGGTGCTGGACGACAAAAAACTGAAGGCGGCCATCGCGGCCGACCCCGACGCCGTCGGCAAGCTGTTCACCAATAACGGTAGCGGCATCGCCGACCGTTTCGCCGCCAAGCTCACTTCCCTGAACGGCGACAGCGGCGGCATCCACCGCGAAACGGCGGCGCTGGGCAAGGATATCGGCGGCTTGAACGTCAAGCGGGCGGCGCTGACGAAGGCGCTGACGGCCCAGGCCAACGCCCTGGTCAAAATGTATTCGCAACAAGAGCAGAGCGGCGCGACCGGCGGCGCCAGTTCCCTGTTCGATTTCATGGCTTGAATGTCTGCTTGAAACCCTGGACCTGGGCCCGTCGCGGACGGTATGATTCCGGCCTCGCAGGTTGACGTGATCGAACAGGAGGCAGGGATGGAGGCAGCGATGGTGGCAACGATGGTGACAAGTAAGTGGCGCGCGAATTTCGCGTCGGGCGTGGTCTTGGGCATGGCTTTGCTGGCGCTGGCGCCCGCGGCCCGGGCGCAGGAAGAAAAGATCCTGAATATTTATAATTGGTCGGATTATATCGGCGACGATACGATCAAGAATTTTGAAAAGGAAACGGGCATCAAGGTGCGTTACGATGTGTTCGACAGTAACGAGGTGCTCAACGCCAAGCTGGTGACCGGCAAGTCGAACTACGATATCGTCGTGCCGACCGCGCAATGGGCGCGTCTGCAAATGGATGGCGGCCTGTTGCGCAAGCTCGACAAGAGCAAGTTGAGCAATCTGGGCAATCTCGATCCCGCCATCCAGGCCAAGCTGGCCAAGCTCGATCCAAACAACGATCACCTGGTCGACTGGCTGTGGGGTTACACCACGGTCGGCATCAATGTCGCCAAGGTCAAGGCGGCGCTCGGCAATCTGCCGCTGCCGGAAAATGCCTGGGACTTGATTTTCGATCCGAAATACGTGTCCAAGCTGAAGTCTTGCGGCGTTTCCCTGCTCGATTCGCCGTCGGAAGTGTTGCCGGCCGCCTTGCAGTATCTGGGCAAGCCGGCCTATTCCAAGGTGGCCGCCGATTATCAGGACGCGGCCAAGGTCTTGCAAGCCATGCGTCCCAATGTCACCTTGTTCAGCTCGTCCGGCTATATCAACGACATGGCCAATGGTTCGATTTGCGTGGCGCTGGGCTGGTCCGGCGACATCAATATCGCCCGCCAGCGCGCGCTCGACGCCAGGAACGGCAATGTGATCGAAGTGCTGGTGCCGAAGGCGTCGGCGGCATTGATGTTCGACACGATGGCGATCCCGACCGACGCGCCCCATCCAAACAATGCCCATCTGTTCATTAATTACATCCTGCGCCCGCAAGTGCATGCAAGCCTGAGCAACAAGGTGTTTTATGCCAATCCGAATCTGGCCAGCCTGAAGTATGTGCGCAAGGATATCGCCGAAAACAAGGCCATCTTCCTGTCGGAGCAAGACAAGCGGCGCATGGCCGCGCCGGAAGCGAGCACGGCCGAGATGCGGCGCCTGATGACGCGCATTTATACCAAGTTCAAGACGGGAATATAAGTTGGGAAATTCGGTCGGGCGGGTGGGGCGGTGACGGAGGCGATGGCGCGGAAGGCAGATCGTGCCTCGCCGGCGCCAGGACGGGCTGGCGCGCTACTCGTGATAGCGGTCGGTCAGTTTTTGCTGGCTACCGCGCAGCTCGCTGACGATTTCATATGCGATGAGGCTGATCATGCCGCCGAAAATACCAATGATGAGCAAGGTAAACATGGTGTCGACAACCGCCGTTGAGCGGCTCCTCCCTGAAGTAGATACGCTTAAACTCTAGCAGAAGGATGCCGCTTTACAAGGCCGGTGTCGCAAGAAAATTGTTTTATTTCACGACCAGATCGTGCGCCATCACGGCTTTCAAATACACGCTGTTCGGGTCGCCCGGTTCGCGCTGGGCGAACCACCAGGCGCTGGCCTTGCGCATGTCCCAATCCTGCACTTCGCCCGTCTGCAGCAGCGCCGCCAACTGGCCCAGGGTGGGTTGGTGGCCGACGATCAAGACCGATTCCTTGGCGTTCGGCCAGTTGGCCGCCTTCAAGATATCTTCCGGTTCGGCGCCCGGCGCCAGTTCCGCCGCCAGCTTGAATTTGCGCCCCAGCGCTTCGGCCGTCTGCAGGGTGCGTAGCGCCGGACTGACCAGGATGCGGCAACTGTCGGGCAACTGCGAAGCGAGCCAGTCGCCCATGCGGCGCGCCTGCTTCTGGCCCTTGGGGGTGAGCGCGCGCTCCATGTCGGGCTCGCCATCTTCCGCTTCGGCATGACGCCATAAGATGATATCCATGCTGTTCTCCCTGCTGCGGTGAGTGGTGCAAGGGCCGGCTTCATGCCGGCCGGCGAGTCACACTAATCCTGGCCCTCGGTATTCGGCGTGCCCAGGGTTTCCATCAAATATTGCTGGGCGCTGAACAGGGCCTGCTTGGCGCGGGGCTTGCGGCGCGTGTATTGCCCGTTCGACTCGAGTTCCCAGACGTTCGTATTATCCTTCAAGTAAGGATTCAAGCCTTCCGTGATGACGCGTCGTTTCAGGGCCCGATCCAGCACGGGGAAGGCCACTTCGACGCGGCGGAACAGGTTGCGGCTCATCCAGTCGGCGCTGGCCAGGTAAACGTCGTGCGCCAAGTCGTTGCGGAAATAATAGATGCGGCTGTGCTCGAGGAAGCGGCCGATGATGGAGCGCACCCGGATATTGTCCGACAGTCCCGGCACGCCCGGCTTCAGGGTGCAGGCGCCGCGCACGATCAAGTCGATCTTGACGCCGTCGATCGAGGCCGCGTACAGGGCCCGTATCACCGATTCGTCCACCAGCGCATTGATCTTCACGATGATGCGCCCCGGCCGTCCGCCGCGCGCGATCTTCGCCTCGTTGCGAATGGCTTTGATGATTTCGCTTTGCAAGCCGAACGGCGCCAGCCACAGGTGGCTCAGATTGTGCGGCTTGGTCAGGCTGGTCAGGTGGATGAATACCTCGTTGACCTCAACCGCCAATTCCTGGCGCGAGGTCAGCAGGCCGAAATCGGTATACAGCTTGGTTGTCGTCGGATGGTAGTTGCCGGTGCCCAGGTGGGCGTAGAAATGCAGCGTCCCTTCCTCGCGGCGTATCACCAGCGCCACCTTGGCGTGGGTCTTGAGGCCGACCACGCCGTATACCACCTGGGCGCCGGCCTGCTCGAGCTTGTCGGCCCAGTTGATATTGGCTTCTTCGTCGAAGCGCGCCATCAGTTCGACGATGACGGTCACTTCCTTGCCCATGCGGGCGGCCACGATCAGCGACTCCATCAGGTCCGAATTCATGCCGGTGCGGTAAATGGTTTGCTTGATGGCGACCACGGCCGGATCGTAGGCGGCGCTGCGCACGAAATCGATGACGGTCTGGAAAGACTGGAAAGGGTGGTGCAGCAAGATGTCGTGCTTCTTCAGCGAGGCGAAGATGTCGGCCACGGCGGTCTTGTGCGGCAGTCCGGGGAAGAAGGGCGGAAAACGCAGGGCCGGTTGCTCGACATGGTCGATCAGTTCGGTCAGCCGCACCAGGTTGACGGGGCCGTTGACGCGGTACAGGCGGCTTTGATCGAGGCTGAACTGGTCGAGCAAGAAGGTCGACAATTCGTGCGGGCAATTCCTGGCCACTTCCAGCCGCACCGAGGTGCCGAACTGGCGCCCCACCAGTTCGCCCTTCAAGGCCTGGCGCAGGTTCTTGACTTCATCCTCGTCGACCCACAGGTCGCTGTCGCGGGTGACCCGGAATTGCGAGTAGGCCGTCACTTCGCGGCCGGTGAAGAGGTCGGCGATGTGGGCGTGGATGATGGAAGAGAGCAAGCAAAAGGAGGCGCCGTTGCTCGACAGGTGGTCGGGCAGGCGTATCACGCGCGGCAGTACGCGCGGCGCCTTGACGATGGCGATCGCGGTGCCGCGGCCGAAGGCATCCTTGCCGCTCAGCGAGATGATGAAATTCAAGCTCTTGTTGACCACTTGCGGGAAGGGGTGGGCCGGGTCGAGGCCGATCGGGGTCAGCAGCGGACGCACTTCGCGTTCGAAATAATCCTTGACCCAGGCCCGTTGCGCGTCGTTGCGGTCGGTGTGCCGCACCAGGTGCACGCCCTTGGCCCGCAGTTGCGGCAACACTTCCGTGTTCAGGATTTCATACTGGTGTTGCACCAGCAGATGGCACTCGGCGGAAATGCGCGCCAGGGTCGCCATCAGGGCCGGGTGGCCGGACAGGGAGCCGCCTATGCTGCCGGCCGCCAGCAGGCTGGCCACGCGCACTTCGAAAAACTCGTCCAGGTTGCTGCTCACGATGCACAGGTAACGCAGCCGCTCCAACAAGGGAATGCTCTTGTCCTCGGCCTGCGCCATGACGCG
>DMYQ01000050.1:27337-32413 GCA_003482555.1 Janthinobacterium sp.
GGTTTCATTCGCTTTTCTTTTTCGCAGATGGTTGATTCTAGCCCCAATCGGCAATTCTCAAGTGTAATTGTGAATTATGACAACTTGGTGACATTGGCATTCGGTTTGGCGCAAGGTTTGTGACAAGAGGGGGCATAAGAACGGGTAAAATGGGGTGGCCAGCGGGTAACTGCGGCTTCGACGGGGCGGGCGGGGTGGCTTCCGCGGGCGTGGGCCGATTTTTTTGGAATTTTCGGCATGTCATAAAGCGGTCATATTTGCGCGTTACACTTCGCAGCATTCCAATTTGTACAACCCTGAGGACTTGATATGCAAATGAAACAAATGTTGAAAACGCTGGTGCTGGGTGCTTCCGTAGTTGTGGCAGGGTCGTCGGCAGCCGCGTTTGCGGCCGACATGACGGGCGCCGGTGCCACCTTTCCCTACCCGATCTACGCCAAATGGGCGGAATCGTACAAAGCCGCCACCGGCAACGGCCTGAACTATCAGTCCGTCGGTTCCGGCGCGGGCATCAAGCAAATCAAGGCCAAGACCGTCGATTTCGGCGCCTCCGACATGCCTTTGAAGGCGGAAGAGCTGGACGCCGATGGCTTGACCCAGTTCCCGGCCATCATGGGCGGCGTGGTCACGGTGGTCAATCTGGACGGCGTCACGCCGGGCCAATTGAAAATGACGGGCCAGGTCGTGGCCGACATTTACCTCGGTAAAGTCACCAAGTGGAATGACGCGGAAATCGTCGCCCTGAACGCGGGCGTGAAACTGCCGGCCCTGGATATCACCGTGGTGCACCGCGCCGACGGCTCCGGCACTTCTTTCCTGTTCACCGACTTCTTGTCGAAAACCAATCCTGAATTCAAGGCCAAGATCGGTTCCGGCACGGCCGTGAAGTGGGTCGTGGGCGTAGGCGGCAAGGGCAACGAAGGCGTCGCCGCCAACGTGCAGCGCATCAAGGGTTCGATCGGCTATGTCGAATGGGCTTACTCGAAGAAAAACAAGATGACGCACACCCAGCTGAAAAACAAGGAAGGCCAGTTCCTGCAGCCTGCCGACGACAATTTCAAGGCCGCCGCCGCCGGCGCCGACTGGGCCAAGACACCGGGCTTCGCCGTGGTGCTGACCAACCAGCCTGGCAAGAACAGCTGGCCGATCACGGGCGCATCCTTCATCCTGATGCATAAAGCGCAGTCCGATGCCGCCAAGGGCAAGGAAGTGTTGAAGTTTTTTGACTGGGCTTACAAGAACGGCGCCCCCGCAGCCGCCGAACTCGACTATGTTCCACTGCCGGCCTCGGTCGTCAAACTGGTGCAGGATTCCTGGAAAGCCAAGCTGAAAGACGGCTCCGGCAAGTCCATCTACTAATACCGCAGTCTTTCCCTCGCCGCGGCGGCTCAAAAGGCCGGCGCGGCGAGGGAGTTAGCCGGGGCCGCATGGTTCCCGATCCGCGGCGCACAGGCGTTCCCGGCTAGCCCAACTTTAATGGCATACTATGAGCGCAAATCTCTCCTCCCCCTTGATCACGATGCCAGACACGGTTGACAGCAGCCTAGCTGCGATGCACTCCACCATGCGCAAGCAGCGCATGCAGGATTTTATCTTCCACAAGATGACGATGGTGTTTGCCCTGTCGGTCTTGCTGGTGCTCGTCGGTATCATCGTTTCCCTGATCATCGATTCCATGCCGGCCCTGCGGGCCTTCGGCCCGGCCTTCATCACGACGGCGGAATGGGATCCCGTCAACGACAAGTATGGCGCCCTGATCCCCATCGTCGGCACCTTGAGCACCTCTTTCATCGCCCTGGTGATCGCCTTTCCGATCAGCTTTGGCATCGCCCTGTTCCTCACTGAAATCTGCCCGGTCTGGCTGCGCCGCCCGCTCGGCACCGCCGTCGAACTGCTGGCCGGCGTGCCCAGCGTCATCTACGGCATCTGGGGCTTGTTCGTCTTCGCGCCCCTGTTCGCCGAACACGTGCAGCCGCTGCTCAAGTCGACCCTGGGCCAGTTGCCCATCATCGGCCAACTGTTTTCCGGCCCGATGATGGGTATCGGTATCCTGACCGCCGGCCTGATCCTGGCCCTCATGATCATTCCCTTCATCGCCTCGGTGATGCGCGACGTGTTTGAAATCGTCCCCGCCGTGCTGAAGGAATCGGCTTACGGCCTCGGTTGCACGCGCTGGGAAGTGGTGCGCAAGATCGTGCTGCCCTACACCAAGACCGGCGTGGTCGGCGGCGTCATGCTGGGCCTCGGCCGGGCGCTCGGCGAGACCATGGCCGTCACCTTCGTGATCGGTAACGCGAATCAGTTGTCCTGGTCGCTTTTCGCGGCCGGCAACAGTATCACCTCCATCCTGGCCAACGAGTTTGCCGAAGCGGAAACACCGCTGCACACCTCGTCCCTGCTGGCGCTGGCGCTGATCCTGTTCGTCATCACCTTAATCGTCCTGTCGGCCGCCAAAATCATGTTGGCCGGAATGTCCCGCAAGGAAGGCGTGAAATGAAGCAAGCACCTATCGTCAATCCCGTCTACCGCAAGCGCCTGTTCGTGCACCGCGTCGGCATCGCCCTGTCGGTGGCGGCCACCGCGATCGGCCTGCTGTTCCTGGTCTGGATCCTGGCCACCCTGTTCATCAAGGGCTTCGGCGCGCTATCGCTCAACTTGTTGACCCAAAGCACGCCGCCGCCGGGCAGCGAGGGCGGGGGCTTGCTCAACGCCATCGTCGGCAGCCTGATGATGGTGAGCCTGGCAACCGTGGTCAGCACCCCGATCGGCATCTTCGCCGGCATCTATCTGGCCGAATACGGCGAAGGCAACTGGTTCGCGCAATTGACGCGCTTCGTCACCGACATCATGCTGTCGGCGCCGTCCATCGTCATCGGCCTGTTCGTGTATTCCCTGTACGTGGCCCACGTGCGGCATTTTTCCGGCTATGCCGGCTCGATCGCGCTCTCCATGATCGCCGTGCCCGTGGTCGTGCGCACCACCGACAATATGCTGCGCCTGGTACCCAACAGCCTGCTCGAGGCGGCCTTCGCCCTGGGCGCGCCGCGCTGGAAAGTGGCGACCCTGGTGCGCTTGCGCGCCGTCAAGGCCGGCGTCATGACGGGCGTGCTGCTGGCGCTGGCCCGCATCTCCGGCGAAACGGCGCCGCTGCTGTTCACGGCGCTCAACAACCAGTTTTTCAGCGCCGACATGAATGCGCCGCTGGCCAATCTGCCCATCGTGATCGCCCAGTTCGCGCTCACGCCCTACGATAACTGGCGCACGCTGGCCTGGGGCGGCGCCCTGCTGGTTACCTTGAGCGTGCTGGCCCTGAATATCCTGTCGCGCACCCTGTTCAGCCAAAAAATTCCGAATTAATTCCGCCCCATTCCATCGAGCGAACACCATGCAAACGCAAATAAGCAAAGACAGCGCCGCCGACCTGGCGCCAAAGAAAAAAACGATCGAGATCACGGGCTTGAACTTTTTTTACGGTAAGACCCAGAGCTTGCACAACGTCAACCTCGACATCCATGAAAAGAAGGTCACGGCCTTCATCGGCCCTTCCGGCTGCGGCAAGTCGACCCTGCTGCGCACCCTGAACCGCATGTATGACCTGTATCCGGGCCAGCGCGCCGAAGGCAGCATCATGTACCGCGGCCGCAATGTGCTGGACGCCGACCAGGACGTCAACATGTTGCGCGCCAAGGTGGGCATGGTGTTTCAGAAGCCGACCCCGTTTCCCATGTCGGTGTATGACAATATCGCCTTCGGCGTGCGCCTGTATGAAGACATGTCCAAGGGCGAGATGGACGAGCGCGTCGAATGGGCCCTGAAGAAGGCGGCCCTGTGGGGCGAGGTCAAGGACAAGCTCAATAAAAGCGGCTTGAGCCTGTCGGGCGGCCAGCAGCAGCGCCTGTGCATCGCGCGCGGCGTGGCCGTCAAGCCGGACGTGCTGCTGCTCGATGAGCCGACCTCGGCCCTGGACCCGATCTCGACCTCGAAGGTGGAAGAGTTGATCAGCGAGCTGAAACAAGACTACACGATCGCCATCGTCACCCACAATATGCAGCAGGCGGCCCGCTGTTCGGACTACACTGCCTATATGTACCTGGGCGAATTGGTGGAATTCGGTGAAACCGACCAGATATTCATGAATCCGGCCCGCAAAGAAACGCAGGATTACATCACCGGCCGCTTCGGTTAAGCCCGCCACAAGATCAACAGAATCACGGAGACACAGCATGTTAGGTGAGCATTCATCCAAGCAATACGACAACGAACTCGAAGCGATCCGCTCGAAAGTGCTGCTCATGGGCGGCATCGTTGAAACCCAGTTTCTCGACGCGATGACCTGCTTTCGCATCGGCAATCCCGAGCGCGCCGACCGCGTCATGCGCGAAGACGACGCCGTCAACCAGCTCGAAGTGTCGCTCGACGACGCCTGCAGCCATTTGATCGTGCGGCGCCAGCCGGCCGCCAACGACTTGCGCACCATCATGGCGACGATCAAGGTGATCACCGACCTCGAGCGCATTGGCGACGAAGCCACCAAGATCGCCCGCGTGGCCAAGAGCCTGCACGCGCGCGGCAACGTCGTCGTCAACCATTACGAAATGGTGCGCGGCATCGCCAACAGCGCCAGCGACATGCTGCACGACGCCCTCGACGCCTTCGCCCGCAACGATGGCAAGCAAGCCTTGCAACTGATCGCCCAGGACGCCATCATCGACCACGAATTCCGCTCCATCATGCGCAATCTGATCACCTTCATGATGGAAGACCCGCGCACGATTTCGGCCGCCCTGGACACCCTGTGGGTGGCGAAAGCCATCGAGCGCATCGGCGACCACGCGAAGAACATCGCCGAGTACGTGATTTATGTCGTGGAAGGCAAGGACATCCGCCATTCGCGGACGGTGCCCGCGGTCGCCAGCGACTCGCCCGAGTGAGATTAATGGCATCCGATAAAACCACGGTATTGATCGTCGAAGACGAGCCGGCCATCGTCGAACTGGTCACGTATTCGCTGCGCGAAGCGGGCTGGAATTGCTGTTCCGTACAAAATGTGGCGGACGCCTGGGATTTCATCCAGCA
>DMYQ01000310.1:0-1811 GCA_003482555.1 Janthinobacterium sp.
TTAGGCGGGCGCGTGGATGGCGGCCGGCGCGCTGGCGGCGTCGTTCATGGCCAGTTGCCGGTTCACGGCGCTGAGCACGGCCTTGAACGAGGCGGTCACGATATTGCTGTCGAGACCGGCGCCGAACAGGGTCGGGCCGTTGTCCAGGCGCAGCTCGACGTAGCAGGCCGCCTGCGCGTTGGCCCCCGAACCGATCGCGTGCTCATGGTAGTCCATCAGCTTGATGTCCAGGCCGAGAGCGTTGACGAAGGCGTCGATCGGGCCGTTGCCGCCGCCCTGCAGCGCCAGGGTAGCCTGGCGGTGCGCCAGGGTGATGTCGATCTGCACCGGCTCGTCGCTGCTGCTGTCTTCCACCATCCGGTGGGCGCCGTAGGAATAGGGCGTGGTTTGCTCGAAGTATTCGCGGCAAAAGATGGCGTGGATGTCGCGCGCGGCGATTTCACGGCCACTGGCGTCGGCCACGGCCTGCACCGCGCGGCTGAACTCGATCTGCAGGCGGCGCGGCAAGACCAGGCCGAATTCCTGCTCCAGCAGATAAGCCATGCCGCCCTTGCCGGACTGGCTGTTGACGCGGATCACGGCGTCGTAGCTGCGGCCCATGTCGGCCGGGTCGATCGGCAGGTAGGGCACTTCCCACAGGGCGCCCGGTTTTTGCTGGGCGAAGCCCTTCTTGATGGCGTCCTGGTGCGAGCCGGAAAAGGCGGTGAAGACGAGGTCGCCGGCGTAGGGGTGGCGCGGATGCACCGGCAACTGGTTGCACTCTTCGACGCACTTGCGCACCGTGTCGATGTCAGAGAAATCCAGGCCCGGATGCACGCCCTGGGTGTACAGATTCATGGCCAGGGTGACCAGGTCGACGTTGCCGGTGCGCTCGCCGTTGCCGAACAGGCAGCCTTCGACGCGGTCGGCGCCGGCCATCACGGCCAGTTCGGCGGAGGCGACGGCGGTGCCGCGGTCATTGTGCGGGTGCACGCTGATGATGAGGCAATCGCGCCGCGCCAGCTTGCGCGACATCCATTCGATCTGGTCCGCGTAGACGTTGGGCGTGCTGCATTCGACGGTCGAGGGCAGGTTGACGATCATCTTGTTGTTCCGGGTCGGCTTCCAGATGGCGCTGACGGCGTCGCAGATATGCTTGGAGAAATCGAGTTCGGTGGTGGAAAACGATTCCGGCGTGTATTCGAAGCCCCATTCCGTTTCCGGGTGCCGGGCCACGAGTTCCTTGACCAGGGTGGTGCCGCTGGTGGCGATTTGCGTGATTTCTTCGCGCGACATATTGAAGACGACCTTGCGGAACACCGGCGCCACCGAGTTGTAGAGGTGGACGATGGCGCGCTTGGCGCCGGCCACGGAGGCGACGGTGCGGCGGATCAGCTCATCGCGCGACTGGGTCAGCACGATCACGGTGACGTCGTCGGGGATGCGGTTTTCGTCGACCAGTTTGCGCACGAAGTCGAAATCCGTTTGCGAGGCGGAGGGGAAGCCGACTTCGATTTCCTTCAAGCCGATCTGGATCAGCATCTCGAAGAAGCGCAGTTTCTTTTCGGCGCTCATGGGTTCGATCAAGGCCTGGTTGCCGTCGCGCAAATCGGTACTCATCCAGATGGGCGGCTTGGTGATGGCGTTGTCGGGCCACTGGCGGTCGGTCAATTTCACTTGCGGGAAGGCGCGGTACTTTGAAGCTGGATTGTGCAACATCATGATGGAATACTCCTGGAGAGGGTGAAAGCTGGACGAAACTGGGATGTGGCGCGAGCCTGCCCGGCGGCCACTTGCACTAGGCCGGGCAAGCGATCGCTAGCGATAGGGGC
>DMYQ01000310.1:1986-8109 GCA_003482555.1 Janthinobacterium sp.
ATGAAACTACGCGCGTGCTAGTAGTCGCGTTGTTAGCGACAGCAGGGAAGGGGAGAGTTGTTTAAGCGGGGACATGCCTTCAATGTAAGGGATGGGGGCGCTGCCTGTCAAGGGTGGCGCAGTATAAAAAGTGCAGACTGTGGCGCCCGGGCCCTGGTCGTACTTGGGGCCGGTGACGGGGCGGATGCAAAAAAAATTGTAAATAGGCGCAGAAAGCGGGCTGAAATCATGGATAATTTATACCCATGACCGATTCCACCCTACCCCCATTGCCCGACCGTCTATCTATCGATGCACGTAGTCCCCACCACATCGCCGCCGTGTTCGAACACGATATCGGCATCAAGTTCAACGACAAGGAGCGTCTGGACGTCGAAGAGTATTGCATCAGCGAAGGCTGGATTCGCATACCCGCCGGCAAGTCCGTGGATCGCATGGGCAAACCGCTCTTGCTCAAATTAAAAGGCAAAGTCGAAGCGTTTTATCGTTAATTCGCCGCCGGCAATTTGACACGGGGCCGGTTTCGGCCCTGTCGGCCCCCTCGGCCCTTTCCCCTCCCCCAGAAAACATTAGAACCTGACTCGCCCGTAACACGCGGCGAGTCATTGTTACGTCCCGCCGAACCCGAAAAGCGACAATGCGAGACCTGACCCCAAAGTTGCAGAGTCAGGTGCTCTATCAGGCGGCGACCTGAATGCGGGCCGCGCCGGCCACCATTTCGCCGATCACGGCGGCGCTGTCGAAGCCTTCGCGGGCGAACAGGGCCAGCACTTCGGCGACGCTGGCCGGGTCGCAGGAGACCAGCAAGCCGCCCGAGGTTTGCGGGTCGGTCAGCAGCATGTGCTGGGCCGGCGTGATGGATGGCGAGAGCGTGACGTCCTTGCCGTAGGCGTCCCAGTTGCGCCCGGACGCGCCGGTGAAGTAGCCGTCGTGGGCCAGTTGCTCGACGCCCGGCAGCAAGGGGATTTGCGCCATGCTCAGTTGCGCCGTCAGTCCGGCGCCGCGCGCCAGTTCCAGCAGGTGGCCCAGCAGGCCGAAGCCGGTGACGTCGGTCAGCGCGTGCACGCCGCTCATCTCGGACAGGGCCTTGCCCGGCTTGTTCAACTTGGTGGTGTTGGCGATCATGGCGGCGTAGCCGTCCGGCCCCAGCATGTCTTTTTTCAGGGCCGCCGACAGCACGCCCACGCCCAGCGGTTTGCCGAGGATGAGGACGTCGCCGGCGCGGGCGTCGGCGTTGCGCTTGACTTTGGACGGGTGCACCAGGCCCAGCACGACCAGGCCGTAGATCGGTTCGACCGAGTCGATGGTGTGGCCGCCGGCAATGGGGATGCCCGCTTCGGCGCAGATGGCTTCGCCGCCGCGAATGATCTGGCCGATGGTTTCCAGCGGCAGCTTGTTGATTGGCATGCCGACCAGGGCCAGCGCCATGATGGGCGTGCCGCCCATGGCGTAGACGTCGGAGATGGCGTTGGTGGCGGCGATGCGGCCGAAGTCGAAGGGATCGTCGACGATGGGCATGAAGAAGTCGGTGGTGGCGATCAGCGCCTGTTCGTCGTTGAGTTTGTAGACGGCGGCGTCGTCGGCCGTTTCGATGCCGACCATGAGCTCCTTCGGCACGGGAAAGCCGCTCGAATTTTTCAGGATCTCGGCCAGCACGCCGGGCGCGATCTTGCAGCCGCAGCCGCCGCCGTGGGAAAACGAGGTGAGTTTGATCGGCTGTTCGGAGTGTGTGCTCATTGTGTCTTCCATGGGTGCGGGGATTATTCTTGCGGATGCAGCAGATTATCCACTAACTGCAGCAAAGCCGCACGCTCGGCGGCGGGGGCGAACAGCGGGGCGCGCGCCGCGCACTGGCTTTGCAGCAGCGCGTAAAAGGCCGGCTCGGCGACGCTGCGCTCGATCAGCGCGGCCAGGGCGGCGGCGTCGCCGAGCGGGAAGTAGCCGGCGTAGTCAAAGCCCAGCATGCCGCGGTTGCCGCCGATGTCGCTGGCCAGCACCGGCACGCCGCTGGTGACGGCTTCGATGATGACGTTGGCGCCGCCCTCCATCAGCGAGGCGATGACCATCAGGTGACAGCGTTTCAGGCGCTGGCGCGCGGCCGCGTGGGGCAGGGGGCCGAGCCAGCGGTAGCGCGGCTGGGCGGCGGCGGTGGCGCGGGCCAGGGCGCCCAGTTCCGGCTCCAGCGCGGCGCCCACGTGCAGCAGGCGCAGGCGCGGCGCGCTCAGCAGGGCGGCGGCGCGCATGAAGGTGGCCGGATCTTTTTCAGCGCGCAAGTGGCCTATCATGCAGACGTCGAGGAAGCGCCGCGGCGACCCGGTCGGCGTCCCGATCGGCGCCAGGGGGGCGGCCGACTGGTAAATGACACTGGCCTTGGCGCGCAAGGGCGGCGCCAGTTCGTCCAGCCCGGCCGGCTGTAGCAACACCAGCGCGCTGGCCTGGCGCAGCGCCGCCTGCGCCGCCGCGTCGCTGCGGATGTCGCGATACAGGTCGGTGCCGGTCAGCAGCAACAGGGTGGGGCGCAGCGGATGGGCGGCGCCAAAGGCCGCCAGCGATGGCGCCGAGCGGCGCGCGTGCAGCGCGATCAGCAGATCCGGCGCGGCGCCCGACGCGGCGGCATCCGACGCGGAGACGCCCGACGCGGCGGCATCGGCATCGGCATCGGCGGGCCAGCGCTGCGTCAGCGTGACCCGATGGCGGGTGCGCAAAAAACGCGCCCAGCGGCTGGCCGTGTGCCAATTGCCGTTGTTGGCCGACTTTGAAGCGGGGCTGACGATCCAGATATGCGCTCTTGCCACTGTTGTCCTCGTCAAAAGTCGCTACAATCGGGGCATGACTTCAATGACTCCACATACCGCTTCATTCAGGCAGGCGGCGCCGCAGCAACTGGCGCGCGATTTGAAGGCCGCGCGCCATTATACGCTGTCCCTGTTCGACTGTTTCGCGGCGGCCGGAATGGACGTGGCGGCCCGCGTGCCGCAGTTGCGCATCATTAATCCGCCGCTGTGGGAGCTGGGCCACATCGCCTGGTTCGCCGAGTGGTTCATCTTGCGCGAGGCCGAGTCCAGCCACCCGGCCGACGCCGTGTACAACTCGCTGCTCACGCGCGGCGACGATTTGTTCGACTCCAACACGGTGCCGCACCGCGGCCGCTGGACCCTGGAATTGCCCTTGCCGGGGGCGCTGAAAACCTATTGCCACGAAGTGCTGGACCGCGTGCTCGACAAGCTCTCGCGCGAAGCCAACAACGACGCCGCCCTGTATCCTTACCGGCTGGCGCTGGCGCACGAAGACATGCACGGCGAAGCCCTGCTGTACACCTTGCAGACGGTGGGGCTGGGCTTGCCGCCGGCCACCCTGGCGCAAGCCGGCAACGCCGCGCCGGCCCCGGAAATCGCCTTCCCCGGCGGCACCCTGCAACTGGGGAGCGCGGACGCGGGCGGCTTCGTGTTCGACAATGAAAAAATCGTCCACCCTTGCCGCGTGCCAGCCTTCAGCATCGACGCTTCCCTGATTTCCAACGCCCAGTTCGGCGATTTCGTCGCCGATGGCGGATATGAAAACCGCCACTACTGGAGCGCGGAGGGTAGCGCGTGGCTGATGCGGCAAGAGCGCTCGGCGCCGCGCTACTGGCAGCGCGACGGCTTGCAGTGGCGCACGGTGCGCTTCGGCCGGCCCAGCACCCTGGCGCCGTCCGAGCCCGTGCGCCACATCAATCTGTACGAGGCGCAAGCGTATTGCGCCTGGGCCGGGCGCCGCCTGGCCACGGAAGCGGAGTGGGAATACGCGGCCCTGTCCGGCCATCCCGCTTTCCGCTGGGGCCAGTTGTGGGAGTGGACGGCGTCGCCGTTCGCGCCCTATCCGGGTTTTCAGGCCGACGCCTATCGTGAATATTCGGAACCCTGGTTCTTCAGCCACCAGGTCTTGCGCGGCGCCTCGTTTGCCACGCCGGCGCGCCTGGTGTCGCCGAAATTCCGCAATTTTTACCTGCCCGAGCGCGACGACATTTTCGCCGGCCTGCGCACCTGCGCCTGGTAAAACAGACCGCCCCCATGAGGATCAGTTTTGAGCATCGATAACACTCCGCAATTCATCCCCAAGCGTATCAAGCCGACGCCGGAACAACTGGCGATCCAGACGGCGCAAAAGCGCGTCGTGCTGATCGACGCCAACGCCGGCGCCGCCAAGACCACCACCCTGGCGCTGCGCATCGCCGAGTCGCTGTACCGCGGGCGTGTGCCGGAAAAGACGCTGGCGCTGGTATTCACCCAGGCCGCCAAGCTGGCGCTCAAGCAGCGCCTGGCGGAAATCGGCCTGGCCGCGCCCATCATCCGGCGCCTGACGATAGAGACCGTCGACGATTTCGCGCGCGCCATCTTGCTCAAGATCGAGGGCGGCGCCACCAAGGCCGTCGATTCCTACGAGCAGTTGCGCCCCTACGCGCTGGACGCGCTCGAGAATGTGTCGGAAAACCATGCGGGCCGTTGTGCGCTCGACGTCAGCACCACCAACACGGCGGTGGCGCAGTTTCTCAAGCTGCAACTGCGCACCAAGGCCAGGCTGGATTTCCACTCGCCCGACTTCGAATACAACTCGATCGAAGAGAATATCGAATTGATCGGCATGTCGCTCACCAATTTCCTGTGGATACGCGAGTATGAGCGCTTGCGCGGCAGCGACACGGGCGACTTCCAGTTCCGCGCCCCCTTCGACGCCACCTATGACCTGGTGCGCATGCTCGACGAAGACGCGCCCCTGCGCCAGCAATTGCCGCAATTCCAGGTCATCGTGGCCGATGAATTGCACGACTTGAACGAAGCCTCCTTCCGCCTCTTGACCATGCTGATACGGCGCAGCAACGCGTTTTTTTGCGGCGCCGGTGACAAGGACCAAGTCATTTATACCTGGGCGGGCGCCGACCACCAATTCCTGCGCCAGCGCTTCGCCCAGGAATTCCCTGCCCTGCAGCGCTATCCGCTGACCTGTTCATACCGTTACGGGCCGGAACTGGCGCAGGCGGTCGGCACGCTCAAGCGCAAGGTCAGCGCCTCGGCGCTGGCGCGCGCCACCGCCATCGACTTGCTCACTTACGAGGCGGCCGACGCCAAGGCGTGCACGCGGCAATTGCTGGCGGCCCTGCAACGCTGGCACAGCGAGGGCCACGATTACGGCGCCTGCGCCATCCTGTTGCGCGACCGCGACCAGTCGATCCGCGTGGAAAACGCGTTGTTCCAGGGCGGCATCGCCTACGCCTTCGTCGACATGCACAGCTACCTGGCCAGCCAGGAAATCCTGATGATGCGTGGCCTGGTTGCCATCGCCCGCAAGGATTTGCACAGCGTCAAGAGCGGGCAGCGCCGCGCCGAGATCCTGGAAGCGCTGATCGTTTTCGCGGAAATCCCGTTTTCGCGGACCGAGTTGCAGCAAGCCAAGGATGATGTCGCCACCTATCCGGAATTGCTGGAAGGCTTCCTGACGAATCAGCTGGGCAAGTCCGCGAACGGCGAAAAGGCGGCGCTGACCCTGGCGGCGGTGGAATTCCTGCGCGACCTGGAGCCGTCCACGGCGGCCGGGGCCGCGCTGCAACACGTGTTCGAGGTGATGCAACTGGGGCAGACGGCGCGCCGCATCTACGTCGACCCGCAGCAGGCGCGCGTGGTGGAAAAGTCGATCGCCGGCTTCATCGCGGTCTGCGTCGAGGCGGGCACCGAACTGGGCGGGTTCTCGCGCTGGCTGGGCGCGATGGAAGACGGGCTGGCCGACGCCAAGACGCCGCGCAAGGTGACGATCGCCTGCATCGACCAGGTCAAGGGACTGGAATACGGGCACGTGCTGATGCCGTATCTGGCCATCGACGAATTCCCGCGCGTAAAAGCCGATCCGCTGGAAGAGGAAAACCGTTTTTATGTGGCCGTCACGCGGGCCAAGGAGCGCTTGACCCTGCTCACGCCGGAAGACCCCGCCTACCGCAGCCGCTACGTGGCGGCCATGGGGATCGAGCAGGCGATGGCGAGCGGCACCCGGCTCTTGCGCAAGACCCAGGTGCGCGCCGCCGTCGCCGCGGGGTAGGCGGCGGCTTCGAACTGCACCGCCGGAATTTTGCATAGGGGCGGCCAGTAATTGGCC
>DMYQ01000310.1:8359-8515 GCA_003482555.1 Janthinobacterium sp.
CACCACCCGGCATGCGGGTCGTGCCGCGTTTCCACTGCTTGAGATGGATCGCCCTCAGCTTGTGACGTATCCACTCGTCCAGCTCGCGCCAGACCTTGGGTGTTTGCGTCAAGCCGAAATAGGCCTTCCAGCCAAATATGTAGGGACGTAGTTTGT
>DMYQ01000135.1 GCA_003482555.1 Janthinobacterium sp.
GTGAGCAAAAAATATACGGTAAATAAGCGTCCCGAATTGTAAGGAAGCGCAAGGTTTTGTGAGCTTTTCCACGCAACGGCCCGCCGCGCCGCCGACGCTCCCTGCCCTCTGGGCGCAGCCTTCCTGTACTCGCCGAGTGCGCGCCGAACGTAAAGTTATGTAACAGCGGCGCCCGTCGGGAAAATTTATTACTCCATAAAATCAATGACATAAGCATATGCCGCAGCCCCGGCGCCCCGGGTTGGTGTCACATTTTTAACGGTGCTACTGTCCGTCCACTGCATTTGCAAGGTGCCCCCGGGGCCGGCAGTCACCATTAAAAAACCAATTGGAGATCATCAATGCAATCACATCCTATGATACGCGGCGCCGTGCTGAGCACCCTGCTCGCCGCCAGCGCCGCGCAAGCGGGAACCCTGACCATCGAAAGCTGGCGCGTGGACGACAAGGCGCTGTGGGAAACCGTGCTGATTCCCGCCTTCCAGAAAAAGAATCCCGGTATCGAAGTGAAGTTCGCACCCACCGCGCCCACCGAATACGATTCCAGCCTGAACGCGCGCCTGGCCGGCGGCACCGGCGGCGACTTGCTGGCTTGCCGTCCCTTCGACGTCTCGCTATCGCTGTACAAGCACGGCCATATCGACAAACTCGATGGCAAGGCCGGCATGGAAAACTTCCCCGCCTCGGCCAAGGTGGCCTGGCAAACCGACGATGGCAAGGACACGTTTTGCATGCCGATCGCCTCGGTCATGCACGGCTTTTTGTACAACAAGAAGATCTTCAAGGAGCTCAACCTGCAACCGCCGAAGACCGAGGACGATTTCTTCAAGGTGCTGGAAGCGGTCAAGAAAGGCGGCAAATACGCCCCGCTGGCGCTGGGCACGGCCGACCAGTGGGAATCGAATCAGGTGGTTTTCACCAGCATCGGCGCCAATTACTGGAAGGGCGAGGAAGGCCGCAAGGCGCTCATCGCCGGCAAGGCCAAGTTCACCGACCCGCAATTCGTCGCCGCCTGGGATTACGAGGCCAAGCTGGGCACCTACCTGTCCAAGGGCGCCAGCGCACAAACCTACGGCGACAGCCAGAACCAGTTCGCGCTCGGCAAGGCCGCCATCTACCCGAGCGGCTCCTGGGACATCTCTTACTTCAAGCAGACGCCGACGCTGGAACTGGGCGCCTTCCCGCCGCCGGTACACAAGGCCGGCGACAAATGCTATATCTCGGACCACACCGACATCGGCATGGCCGTCAACGCCAAGTCGAAGAACAAGGCCGACGCGTATAAATTCCTGGCCTGGCTGGGGTCGCAGGAATTCGCCGACATCTACACCAACAAGGTCACCGGCTTCTTTTCGCTGTCGAACCACCTGATCACGGTCAGGGACCCGGTCGCCAAGCAGATGCTGGACTGGCGCGCCAGTTGCGCCTCCACCATCCGCCTGAACGCGCAAGTGCTCAACCGCGGCGAACCGAGCATGGAAAACGAATTGTGGAACGTGAACGCCCAGGTCTTGAACGGCAAGTTGTCGGGCAAGGATGCGGCCAAACAGATCCAGGCCGGCTTCGCCAAGTGGTACAAGCCGCAGCAATAACACCTTTCTCCCCCTGGGTGCGCAAGCGGTCGCGATGCACCGCGTGGTTTCGCCGGCGGCGCTGCCGCCGGTTTTGTATTCTGTTTGGAGAGCGGCTATGAAACGAGCATTTCCATGGCATGTCAGCGTCTTTCTCGCGCCGGCGCTGCTGATTTATTCACTGTTTAGCGCCCTGCCCCTGATCGACACCCTGCGCCTGGGATTTTATGCCACCAGCGATTCCGGGCGCTACAGTTTTACCGGCCTGTCCAACTACGCCACCATCCTGTTCGACCCGCAATGGTCGCACGCCTTCTGGAACGCGATGTGGAACAACACGAAATTCTTCATCATCCACATGCTGCTGCAAAACCCCATCGGCCTGCTGCTGGCCACCCTCTTCAGCCTGAAAGGCTTGAAGGGCGAGCGCACTTACCGCACCCTGATCTTTTTGCCCACCCTGCTGTCGGTGGTGATCATCGGCTTCATCTGGCAGTTGATCCTGTCGCCGCTGTGGGGCGTGGGCGAATCGCTGCTGGCCCACGTCGGCCTGGCGGACTTTTTCGCGCCCTGGCTGGGACAGGAATCGACGGCCCTGCCGACCATCGCCCTGATCTCGGTGTGGCAGTACGTCGGCATCCCGATGATGCTCATTTACGCCGCCCTGCTGGCCGTGCCGGAAGAGATCATCGAGGCGGCCCACGCCGAAGGCGCCGGCGCCCTGCGCATTTTCTGGGACATCAAGCTGCCCCAGATCTGGCCGACCCTGGGACTGGTGACCATCCTCACCTTCGTCGCCAACTTCAACGCCTTCGACCTGGTGTATTCGGTGAAGGGCGCGCTGGCCGGGCCGAACTATGCGACCGACATCCTCGGCACATTCTTCTACCGCACCTTCTTCGGCTACCAGTCGCAGATCGGCAGTCCGACCATGGGCGCGGCGGTGGCGACCTTGATGTTCCTGGTGATACTGGTCGGCGTCGGCGTGTATTTCTTTTTCGTGCAGCGCAAGCTGACACGCTACGAACTGTAAGGATGGCAACCATGAAACAGCCTCTATACCGGCCGCTCGGCAAGGCCGGCGTCCACGCGATCCTGGGCGGCTACACCCTGATCGCCCAGTTCCCGATCTTCCTGATCCTGATCAATTCGGTCAAGAGCCGGGCCGCGATCTTCGACAATCCGCTGGCCCTGCCGACGCCCGAGACCTTTTCGCTGATTGGTTTTCACAAGGTCCTGGCCAACTCGAACTTCCTGCTTTACTTTGGCAACAGCCTGTTCGTGACCCTGATTTCCCTGCTGTGCATCGTCCTGTTCGGCGCCATGGCCGCCTGGGCCTTGTCGGAGTACGCATTCGCGGCCAGGCGCTGGTTCACCCTGTACCTGGCGATCGGCATCATGATCCCGATCCGCCTGGGCACCGTGGCTATCCTGGAACTGGTGGTCAAGCTCGACCTGATCAATACCCTGACGGCGCTGATCCTGGTCTACACGGCCCAGGGCTTGCCGCTGGCGGTGATGATACTGTCCGAATTCGTGCGCCAGGTGCCGAAGGAATTGAAGGATGCGGCGCGCTGCGACGGCGTCGGCGAATACAAGATCTTCTTCCAGGTGATCCTGCCACTGATACGCCCGGCCATCGCCACCGTGGCCGTGTTCACCATGATCCCGGCCTGGAACGACCTGTGGTTTCCACTCATCCTGGCGCCCTCCGACAAGACCAAGACCGTCACCCTGGGGGTGCAGCAATTCATCGGCCAATACGTCACCGACTGGAATTCCGTGCTGGCGGCGCTGTCGCTGGCGGTGATCCCGGTGCTGGTCATGTACCTCATTTTTTCTCGTCAACTGATCCGCGGCCTGACCTCCGGCGCGGTCAAATAATAGGTGCTTTATGGCGAACGTGAGTCTGAAACAAATCCGCAAATCGTATGACGGCGAGGGCGACGTGCTGGCCGGGATCGACCTCCAGATCGCGCACGGCGAGTTTGCCGTCCTGGTCGGGCCTTCCGGCTGCGGCAAGTCGACCCTGCTGCGCATGCTGTGCGGGCCTGGAAGCGATCAGCGGCGGCGAACTGTCGATCGGCGACCGGGTCGTCAACGACTTGCCGCCGGCCGAGCGCGGCATCGCGATGGTGTTCCAGTCGTATGCCCTGTACCCGCACATGACGGTGTACAAGAACATGGCCTTCGGCCTGAAGATCGCCGGCGAAAACAAGGAAGCCATCGAGCGCCGCGTCAAGCAGGCGGCCGTCATCCTGAAGATCGACCACCTGCTGGCGCGCCTGCCGCGCGAACTGTCGGGCGGCCAGCGCCAGCGGGTCGCCATCGGCCGCGCCATCGTGCGCGAACCGCAGCTGTTCCTGTTCGACGAGCCGCTCTCGAACCTGGACGCGGCGCTGCGCGTGCAAACCCGCCTGGAAATCGCCAGGCTGCACCGGCAATTGGGCGCCACGATCGTCTACGTCACCCACGACCAGGTCGAGGCCATGACCCTGGGCGACAAGATCGTGGTCATGAACGAGGGCCGGATACAGCAGGCCGGCTCGCCGCTGGAGCTGTACCAGCAGCCGGCCAATCTGTTCGTGGCCACCTTCATCGGCTCGCCCAAGATGAATCTGTTCGAGGGCAAGGTGAGCGGCATCGACGCCGACGGCGTGCGCGTCGCGCTGGCCGGCGGGATGGAAGCGCTGGCCCTGGTGGAGCCGGCCGGGGTCAAGTCGGGCGACGCCGTCACCCTGGGCGTGCGCGCCGAGCACATCGTGGAGCATGCCGACGCCGGCACCCGCTTCGACGGCGTGGTGAACATCGTCGAGCACCTGGGCGAGGCCAATTTCATTTACCTGACCTTGCCGAACGGGCGCGACATCGTGTTGCGCG
>DMYQ01000199.1:0-615 GCA_003482555.1 Janthinobacterium sp.
GCGATGCTGGCCATGCACGGCGCCACTTTCCTGCACCAAAAGACCGAGGGCGCGCTGGCCAAGCGGGCGCGCGCCATGGCCATGCTGGCCGCCGCCTTGACCATCGCCGCCTTTGCCGGCGCCGGCCTGTGGGTCGCCTATGGCATCGCCGGCTTCCGCATCACCGCCATGCCGGACATCAATACCGCCTTCATGCCGACCGCTAAGACGGTAGTGCGGGCCGGCGGCGCCTGGTTGGATAACTACAGCCGCTGGCCCGCCACCATCGCCCTGCCCGTCGCCGCCTTCGCCGCCGCCCTGGCCGTGATCGTGCTGAGCGCGCGGCGCCGCACCCTGGCCGCCTTCCTGGCCAGCGGCACGTGCGTGGCCGCCATCATCTTGACGACCGGCGCCGCCATGTTTCCCTTCGTGATGCCGTCCTCGCTCGCGCCCGGCAGCAGCCTGACGGCCTGGGACGCCGTCGCCAGCCACAAGAGCCTTGGCGTGATGTTCTGGGTGGTCGTCATCATGCTGCCCATCATCATCATGTACACCGGCTGGGTCTACAGCGTGGTGCGCGGCAAGGTGACCCTGGAACACATCCGCGACAACGACCATACGGCATATTAATTAGAC
>DMYQ01000199.1:845-19792 GCA_003482555.1 Janthinobacterium sp.
GTGGCGGTGGCCCTGGCCATCATCAACGTCATGTGGCTGGAGTCGAATTACGCCTTCGGCCAGCGCAATGAAAAACAGACGCGGGAACGGTTTGAAAACGCCAGCCGCAAGGAAGAGGCGGACCGCGAAGGCTGAGTGGCCGGGTGTGGTACAGTCTCGCCTCGACCGACCCGCCCGCCATCCCGCCATGTCTTCCCTGAAGTATCTCAGCGCCTATTCCGACCAGACCCGCGAACAAGTGGCGCAGCTGATCGCCCAAAACAAGCTGGCCGAGGTGCTGCTCAAGCGCTATCCGGGCGCCCACGATATCCGCAACGACAAGGCCCTGTACCAGTACGTGCAGGATTTGAAGACCGAGTTCCTGCGGAATGCCGAACCGATCAACAAGGTCGCCTTCGACAGCAAGATCCACGTGATCCAGCACGCGCTCGGCTTGCATACTTCGATTTCGCGGGTGCAAGGCGGCAAGCTCAAGGCCAAGCATGAAATCCGCGTGGCCAGCATGTTCAAGGATGTGCCGCTGGAATTTTTGCGCATGATCGCCGTCCACGAACTGGCCCACGTGAAGGAAAAGCAGCACGACAAGGCTTTCTACAAGCTGTGCGCCTATATGGAGCCGAATTATCACCAATACGAATTCGACTTGCGCCTCTACCTGACCCAACTCGACATCTCGGGCCAGCGTTTGTGGTGAGCGGGTATCCGCGCAATCAGGCGGCGCGGCCCCTGAAACGCTGCAAGAGCGCATTGGGCTCGGCTTCCACCATCATCAGGGCGGCATGCTGGGGCCGCACAAAACCTTGCGTCTGCGCGTGGTTGATGAAGCCCACCAGGCCATCGTAAAAATGGTCGACGTTCAAGAGGCCGACCGGCTTGGCGTGGATGCCCAGTTGCGACCAGGTCAGCATTTCAAATAATTCTTCCAGGGTGCCCATGCCGCCCGGCATGGCGATGAAGCCATCCGCCAGTTGCGCCATCATGGCCTTGCGCTCGTGCATGTCCTTGACGATGAATTGGCGCGTCAAGCCCGTATGCCCGACCTCGCGCTCGACCAGCGCGCTCGGGATCACCCCCGTCACCTCGCCGCCGAGGCGCAGCACCTCGTCGGCGATGATGCCCATCAAGCCGACATTGCCGCCGCCATACACCAGGGCGATATTCTCCTCGACCATGGCCCGCGCCAGCATCCGCGCCGCGTCGCCGTAAAGTGGCGTGGCGCCCGGATTGGCGCCGCAATACACACAGATGGCTTTCATGCCGCTCACTCGTCCAGTTCTTCTTGCGCGGCCGCGATGTCCAGGCGCTCCATCGCATCGCGGGCTTCGCATTGGGCGGCGGCTTCGTACAGGGCGACCGCCTCGGCCATTTTCTTTTTGCCGTCCAACATCACCAGCGCGTTGGCATATTCGATGCGGGCGATCGCCGAATCGGGGTTGAGCGCCAGCGCCGTCTTGAAATGCTGGAAGCCGAGGTCTTTTTTCGCGCCGTAAGTCAAGCCGCCCAGCATGGCGCCGACCTTGTCGATGATTTCCGCGTGATAAGCGCCGAAGGCGATGTGGGCGTCGGCATGCTTGGGCGCCAGTTCCAGCGTCCTATCCAGGCTGGCGCGCACCTTGGCGCCCACGCCCTGGCCCAGCGCCTTGAGCACTGAAATACCCTGGGCATAACGGCCCAGGGCGTAGGCGTGCCAGTAAAAGCCGGCCGCGTTGTCCGGCTGCTCGGCCTGCTGACGCTCGCAGCGCTCGGCCACGGCTTCAAAGGTGGCGATCCTGGCTTTTTCGTCCGTTTCCAGATAAGTGGCATAGATGCAAGTGGCCTTGTGGGCGACCGCATAACCATCCACGCCCGCTTCCAGACCCAGGCTGGCCGCCGTTTCAAAGTCGCCGGCATGGAAGGCGATCCAGGCCCGCACCAGGGCCGCATCGGCCGGAAACGCCTCGGCGTCGCCCGCGTGCAAGCGCGCCCAGGCCTTCTTCAGGCTGGCCGGCGTATAGACATAAGCCTTGTCCGGATACGGGAATTGATTCCATGCCATGCCACACTCCTTATTTTAGTTGTCTCAAATATTCTTCTGATAACTTCTGGAACAGCAGATGGGTCTCGTTGCGCAAGTAGGGGCCGATCAGCGACAGCACTTGGTAGCAACCGCGCGCCAGCGCGTCCGACATCGATTGCTGCTCCGTGTATTTGCGCGGATTGCGCACGTACTCGTAGGACAGCCAGTAGGTGGCGACCACCACCATATTCGTGGCCATGGCGTTGATTTCCATGTCCGACGCCTCCAGCGATTTTTCGCTGCGCAAGTCTTCGCACAATTGCTTGGCGACCTTGATCTTGTGCGCCAGGATCAGCTTGAAATGCAGCTCCAGTTTGCGGTTGCGCGACAGCAGATCGTTCAAGTCGCGGTAAAAGAAACGGTAGCGCCAGATCAATTCGAACATGAAATGCAGATATAGCCAGACATCCTCGATATTCGAGCGGCGCCCGTCCGGCACCGTCAGGATGCGCTCGATTTCCGCTTCGAACTGGACGAATATCGAATTGACGATATCGTCCTTATTCCTGAAATGGTAATACAGATTCCCCGGCGAGATATTCATCTCCTCCGCAATCACGGTGGTCGTGATATTCGGTTCTCCAAACTCATTAAACAAACGCAAGGATAATTCCAGAATGCGTTCACGGGTACGGCGTGGTGCTTTTTGTAGCATGGCGGGCGGTCTCTGTTTTTCTACTGCAAGCATAACACTTAAGCGCCACTATTAGAAACCAGCGCCGCGCCAAAAAACGCCAGGCGCCGCAAGAACCGGCCGCGCTCCGCCAAAACGGCAGCCTCAAACGCCGTGCTGTACTTTCAGGTAGCGCTCGAGGTCGTCGAGCACGGCGTCCAGGCGGCTGGTGGCGCGCCGCGACGGCGTCAGTTCGACCAGGCTCAGGCTGCTGTCCTGTAGCACCGGCAAGCGCAGGCGCATGCCGTGGCGCGCCAGCTTGGCGTCGATCTCGATGCGCTGCTGCCACAACATCAGGCGCGTGTTCTGATACGCCTGCTCGCACATGCGGCGCCGGTTGTTATAACTGAAAATATTCGTGAAAAACAGCTCGGCGTCGCCGTCCTCGGGCTGAAACAGCAGGATATCGACGTGGGGATGGCTGTTTTCATAACTGGCCAGGCCCGTTTCCAGGCGCGAATGCAAGATCGAGCGCAAGGTTTGCGACAGCACGTCGAGCAAGCCGCCGCCGGCCAGCTTGCGCGCGCCCGTCGTGCGGGCCCCGTGCAGGCGGGCGCCGTGGCCGCGACCGGAATCGACCGTCGAGTTATACGGCACGATGGGATTGACACAAAACAGGATATCGACGCCCTCTTCCAGCGCGATCGAGGCGTGCATGGTCTTGCGCAAGGCGCCGTCGACGAAGTGGTGGCCGCCGATGACGACCGGGGCGAACAGGCCGGGAACCGCCGCGCTCGCTTGCACGGCCACGGAAATCGGCGTCGTGTCCCAGCCCGGTTCGCCGAAGCGCACGGCCTTGCCCGTGTCGAGGTCGGTCGCCACGATGATCAGCTTGCGCTTGAGTTTGCGGAAATCGTTGCTGCGCCCGGCCTGGGCGAAGGTGGCGCGCAAAAACACGTCGATCGCCTTGCCCGTCAAGAAGCCGGCCGGCAGCGCCTCCTTCATCCGCTCGAAGGAGGCGGCCAGGCTCTTGCGCTGGCGCGCATAGTGGAACAGGGAGCCGGCCAGCAGGCCCGGCACGCTGCGCGCGCGCTTGCCGAATTCCTTCAGCGCGGGGTGCAGCAGGGTTTCCGGTTTGAACAGCGCGGCCCCGTCTTCCGCCGCGACGTCGCTCTCGATGAAGAGACGGCACATTTGCCGCGGCGTGAGGCCGTTGGCCAGTCCGGCGGCGATGATGGCGCCGGCGCTGACGCCGACATAGATGGCCGCGTCCGTCAGGTCGAGGCCGGCGATCGCCTCTTCGATGGCCGCCAGCGCGCCGATTTCATACACGGCCGCCAGCGGGCCGCCGCCGGCCAGCGCCAGCCCGATTTTTGGCTTGACGGGGGCGTGGCCGGCGTGGCCGGCGCGGGCGGCGGGGGTGGCGGGAATAGCGGTGGAACGGTCGGCAACGGTCATCGGCATCTACATCGGCAATCGGTAATCGGTACGGCGTGAGGGCTTGCGCGGTGCAAGCCCTGAATTCTGGCGCGGCACATCTCCCCGCCCTTCGGCGCCGTCCCGGACCCGGCCTGCGCGGGCCGAGGGTGAAGACCGGGGCGCCGGCCGAAGGAGGCCGCCGAGGCGACCGGGAGGGAGATGGGCGCTTGGCGCCGGCGCTCCTTAGACCGAAGGCGTTACCGGCTCGACTGCCGGGGCGCCATTGACGGCTGCTTTTTTCACGGCAGGCTTCTTGACGGCCGCCGCTTTCGGGGTTGGCTTCTTGATCGAGGCGGCGGTCGGGAAATTGACGCTGGCCTTGGGTGCCGCCTTGGCTACAGTCTTTGGTGCCGCCGCCTTGACTGCGGCCTTCGGTGTTTTAGGCGCCACGGCCGCCTTGGCCGCCGGTTTTGCGGCAGCTGCCGGCTTGGTTTCCGCCGGCACTTTCTTGCCCGACAATTCAGCGACAGCCTTGCTCAACTGCTCGACGCGCTTGGTCAGGGCCAGGATTTCCTTTTGGGTCGGCACGCCGATTTTTCCCAGGGCGCGCGAGACGCGGTCTTCAAACACTTGTTCCAGCTTGTCCCAGGAACCGGAGGCTTGCTTGCTGACCCCGTCGGCCATCTTGGTCACGGTGCCGGTGACGTCGGAGACTTTGTCTTCCGCCCGTTTTTGCAATTCGGTGCCTTCCTTGACCAGCTTCGAGAAAACCCGGCCGCCCTCTTCCTGCGCCTTGGCGAAAGCGCCCAAGCCAGCTTGCCAGATTTGCTGGGCCGAAGTGCGCACCGCGCTGGCCAATTGCTTCTCTTCGTCTTTTGCCAAAGCCTTCAATTTCTTTACCATTTCCGCTCCCTGTATATAAAATTTGATGAAATCATTTTAGACAGCAAATCTAGAGACGGGGTTCTAATGCGATAGAGAGCGAAGTCTAAAACCTCGCAATAGGGCCCGGACTCTAGGAAGTTTTCTTGCCAAGTGGCACGGAGCCTGCAATGATTAGAATACAATATTTTTTCACACCTAAAAGGAGAACAGGATGCAGTATTTTGTCACTGGTGCGACCGGATTCATCGGCAAGCGGCTGGTCAAGAAACTACTCGCGCGCAAGGGCAGCGTGGTCTATTTCCTGCTGCGCGAAGCGAGCCGCGACAAAGTACCGGCCTTGCACGCCTATTGGGGCGTCGGCAAGGCGCGCGCCATCCCCGTGTTCGGCGACTTGCGCGGCGACAAGCTGGGCGTCTATCCCGAAGACAGCCAAAAATTGAGCAAGACAATCGACCATTTTTACCACCTGGCGGCGATCTACGACATGCAAGCGGACGCCGACGAGCAAGTCGCCGTCAACATCGACGGCACCCGGCACGCGGTGGACTTCGCCAACCACATCGAGGCCGGCAGCTTCCACCACGTCAGCTCGATCGCCGCCGCCGGCATGTTCGAGGGCATCTTCCGCGAAGACATGTTCGACGAAGCGGAAGGCTTGGATCACCCGTATTTCGCCACCAAGCATGCCTCCGAGAAAATCGTGCGCGAAGAGCTCAAGGGCGCCTGGCGCGTGTACCGCCCCGGCCTCGTCGTGGGTGACTCGAAAACCGGTGAAATGGACAAGATCGACGGCCCCTACTATTTCTTCAAGCTGATACAGCGCATCCGCCAATTGCTGCCGCCGTGGATGCCGACCATCGGCCTGGAAGGGGGACGCATCAATATCGTCCCGGTCGACTTCGTCGTCAACGCCATGGACCACATTTCCCACCAGGCCAAGCTGGACGGCCTATGCTTCCACTTGACCGACCCGGACCCGATGCGCGTGGGCGAAGTGCTGAACACCTTTTGCCGGGCCGCGCACGCGCCCACGATGAGCATCCGCATCAACGCCGCCCTGCTCGGCTTCATCCCGAAATCGATCAAAAAAGGCATCATGTCGCTGACGCCGGTGCGCCGCGTGCGCGACGCCATCATGAAAGACATCGGCCTGCCGGACGGCATGATGAACTTCGTCAACTATCCGACCCGCTTCGACAGCCGCCAGACCACCCTGGCGCTCAAGGGCAGCGGCATCGCCTGCCCGGCGCTGGACAGTTACGCGGCGCCGGTCTGGGATTACTGGGAACGCAAGCTCGACCCCGACCTCTTCATCGACCGCACCCTGCGCGGGCAAGTGGCGGGCAAGGTCGTGCTGGTCACCGGCGGCTCGTCCGGCATCGGCCTGGCGGCCGCACACAAGCTCGCTGAAGCGGGCGCCACCACCATCATTTGCGGCCGCGACGAAACCAAGCTGGCCGAGGCGAAAAAGGACATCCAGGAGCGCGGCTTCGACGTCATCACTTACCCGGCCGACGTGGCCGACATGGCCGACTGCGACCGTTTCGTGAAATTGCTGATCGAAGAGCACGGCGGCGTCGACATCCTGGTCAACAACGCCGGCCGCTCGATCCGCCGCGCGATCGAGGCCAGTTACGACCGCTTCCACGACTTCGAGCGCACCATGCAACTGAATTATTTCGGCTGCCTGCGCCTGACCATGGGCTTGCTGCCCACGATGATCGCGCAAAAACGGGGTCACATCATCAATATTTCCTCGATCGGCGTGCTGACCAACGCGCCCCGCTTCTCCGCCTACGTGGCCTCGAAGGCGGCGCTGGAAGCGTGGACCCGCTGCGCCTCGTCGGAATTGTCCGATGTCGGCATCAAGTTCACGACGATCAACATGCCCCTGGTGCGCACGCCGATGATCGCGCCGACCAAGATTTACCAGAACGTGCCGACCCTGGCGCCGGAAGAGGCGGCCGAGCTGATCGCCGAAGCCATCGTCTACAAGCCGGTGCGCATCGCCACCCGGGTCGGCATCGCCGGCCAGGTGTTGCACGCGCTGATGCCGCGCGTGGCGCAGATCGTGCTCAACACGACCTTCCGCATGTTCCCCGACTCCGACGCGGCCAAGGGTGGCGACGGCAAGAAGGCGCCGCACATGTCGTCCGAGCAGATCGCCATGCAGCAATTGCTGCGCGGCGTGCATTTCTAGCGTTCCTCCCCGCCGCTCCTAGGCGGCAACGGCAAAGGGGCCGTGCAGCAGGCCGTGCAGGCGGAAGCCTTCCCGGATATTGTCGCGCAGCACGGCGCCCTTCCAGGGCTTGGTATAGAAGCGGTCGACGGCGCCGCCGTTGATGGCCGCCATGATCGGGGTCAGGTCGGCATAGGCCGACAGCATGATGCGGAAAGTGTCCGGGCACAGGTTCTTGACCCGGCTCATGAACTCGGTGCCGCTCATCAAAGGCATGCACTGGTCGCACAGGATTACTTGCACCCTGTGCCGCGCCAGGATGTCGAAACCGTCGGCCGCCGTCTGCGCCGTCAAGATGCGGTAACCGTCCTGCGCCAGAAAATCGCTGAGCACGTCGAGCATGAAGGCGTCATCGTCGACGATCAAGAGAGTTTGCTGGTCGAGCAGGGTTTCATCGACTGGCGCCTCGAGGAATTTCCCGCCCTGCAGCATTTGCACGAACTCGTCTTCCGGTACCGGCCGGCTGAAGTAATAGCCCTGCATTTCATCGCAGTCGTGGCGACGCAGATACGCCAGTTGCGAGTCTTTTTCCACCCCTTCGGCGATCACCTGCAGCTTCATGCTGTGCGCCATGTTGATGATGGCCAGCACGATGGCGGCATCGTCCGGATTGCTGGTCACTTCGCGCACGAAGGCGATGTCGATCTTCAGCTTGTCGATCGGGAAACGCTTCAGGTAAGCCAGGCTGGAATAACCGGTGCCGAAGTCGTCGATGGAAATCTGGATCCCCAGCGCCTTCAGATTGCGCAGCACCGTGATGGTTTCCTCGGCGTTCGACATGAGCGAACTTTCCGTCAATTCCAGTTCCAGTAATTCCGGCGCGATATCGTAGCGCTTGATCGCCTTCAGCACCTCTTCCTCCAGGCCGCCGACGAAGAACTGGATGCCCGACACGTTCACCGACAGATGCACGGCGCCCGTCTTGCTCTTTTCCCACTCGCTGATTTTCTTGCAAGCTTCGTTGAGCACCCAGGTGCCGACCCGCACGATCAGGCCGGTCTCTTCCAGGATGGGGATGAACAGGGCCGGCGAGACCATGCCATGGCCGGGCCGGCGCCAGCGTATCAGGGCTTCGGCGCCGCTGATGCGCCCCGAGCCGATGTGCACCTTGGGCTGGAAAAAGAGCACGAATTCCTCGTTTTCGATGGCCCGCCGCAGCGCGTTTTCCAGGTCCAGCCGGGCCAGCGACTGGGCGTTCATTTCCGCCGTGAAGAAGCGGAAGGCGTCGCGCCCCGCCTCCTTGGCGCGGTACATGGCCGTATCGGCGTACTGGATCAGGATGTCGGCGTCGAGGCCGTCGTCCGGGTAGACGGAAATGCCGATGCTGGCCGTCACCGTCACCTCGTGCCCCTTCAAGTCGAAGGGGCGGCGCATCGCTTCGCGGATCTTGTCGACCACGGCGATGGCGTTTTGCGCCCCCTCGGGCAAGATCAGGATGGCGGCGAATTCGTCGCCGCCGAAGCGGCCTATGGTGTCGCGCACGCGCAGGCAATCGACCAGGCGGCTGGAAAATTGGCGCAGCAATTCGTCGCCGATGGTGTGCCCGAGCGTGTCGTTGACGTTTTTAAAACGGTCGACGTCGAGGAAGAGCACCGCCACCGACCAGCCGTGTTCGGCCGCCTGGCCCAGCGAGTGACTCAGGGAATCGTAGAACTGGGTGCGGTTCGGCAAGCCCGTCAAGGTATCGAAATGGGCCAGCTTGAGCAGGCGCTGCTCGGCTTCCTTGCGCTCGGTGATATCGCGCGCCACCGCCACCAGTATCCAGCTCTGGCCGGAACGCAGGGTGCGGCGCTGCACCTCGACCGACAGTGGTGTGCCGTCCTTGCACTGCAACAGCAGCTCGGCCATCGCCCCGCCCTGGTCGCCGGCCAGCAGTTTGACGTACAGGTCTTGCAACTCCGCGGGGGCGACGGCTTCCTTGCCCACCTTGAGAAAATCTTCGCGCTCGAAGCCCAGCATGGCACAAGCGGTCAGGTTGACGTCGACGAAGCACATGCCGGCCCGGTCGACCAGAAAGATGGCATCGGCGGTGGCGTCCATCGCCAGGCGGAAGCGGCGCAAGTCTTCGTCGAGGCGGATGCGGGCCGACATGTCCAGGGTCAGTTGCGCGTGGTGGCGCTTGACTTCCTCGTACAGCAGCAGGTTTTCATAGGCCACTGAAATTTGCGCGGCGACGGTGGCGGCGACGCGTTCGTCGACTTCACTGAATTCGTTCGCGCCGAGCTTGTCGACCAGGTACAACCAGCCGTGGGTGCGCTCGCGCGAGGCGATCGCCACGCCGAGGAAGGAATGCACGGGCGGATGGCTGACCGGCAAGCCGAGGGCGGCCGGGTCGCCGTCGAGGTCGTTCACCCGGCACGGCTGGCGCTGCTCCAGCACGCGCTTCAAGATGCCGGCCCGCGGCGTGGCCGCGATCAGGCCGGCGCGCTGATCCGAACCGCAAGAGGCGAAATAACTGAGGGCGTCGACGTTTTCCGCCAGCACGCCGATGCAGGCGTATTTCGAGACGCAAATGTTTTGCGCCACGCGGCAGCCAATTTCAATCAGCGCCTGCGGGTCGCGCTCGGCGCCCAGCTCGATACCGAGCTCGATCAGGGCGGTCAGTCGCAGGCTCACGGCCTGCAGGCTGGACAGGGAACGCGAGAGGCGCTCCGTCATCACCTTCAACGGTTCGCTGGCCGGTTCCGGCCCCTCGCCCTGGTTGGCGAACTTGGTGATCGACTGGCTGCTCGACTCGAGTTCGACCAGGTATTCATTGACCTTGTTGTCGATGCCGCGAAAATGGCCCTCGGCCGGCGGCGCCGGCGAAAACGTCGGCAGGCTGGCGGCCGGCGCCAGCCCGAGCGCCTCTTGCACGGTGGCCAGGATCACGTCCGGGTCGGAAGGCTTGGGCAGCACCCAGCGCACGCCGCACGATTGCGCCAGCACATTGGCTTCGCGCTCGCGATAGGTGGCCGTGTAAAAAATGATGGGCACGTCCGCCGTGGCCGGATTTTCGTGCAGGCGGGTGACGAATTCGTAGCCGTCCATGTTCGGCATCAGGATGTCGGAGATGACCAGGTCGGGGCGCTCGTTTTGCACCATGCGCAAGCCCTCGGCGCCGTCCGCCGCTTCCAGCAGGCGGTGGCCGCCGTAGCCCAGCAAGGCCATCAGGAATTCGCGGTTGAGCACGTGGTCGTCCACGATGAGGATGGTGGCGATGTCGTTCTGAACCGGCGCCGACGGCGCCTCCGGTAAAAAAGATTCCAGTTGCGAGACAAACACGTCCGGCTCGATCGGCTTGCCGATATAGCCGTCGAAGCCGGCCGCCAGCAAGCGTTCGCGGTCGCCCAGCATGGCCAGCGCCGTCACGGCCAGGGTCGGGATGGCGCGCAGGGCCGGGTCGCTCTTGAGCGCGGCCACCACGCCGTAACCGTCCAGCTTGGGCAAGTGGACATCGCAGATGATCAGCTCGGGCAGCTCGCGCCGCGCCACCCTGATGCCTTCTTCGCCGTCGTAGGCCGTCAACGGCGTGTAGCCGAAGGCACGCAGCAAATACACCATCAACTCCATATTGGTGGCGTTGTCTTCAATGATAAGGATGCGTGCCGACACTATTGAGCTCCCATTCCAAGAACCATCATTAGTAGCATACTCGCGCCAAGGCGGCCGCTTTGTTCGTGTGGCGGGTGGACCGCGTCACCCCTTGAATGCAGTCATTGTTTAGAACCATACAGCAACATTCGGCCGCAAAACTCACCAAAACTCACACTTGGAAGCCGTCCATGCTTGCCGAATCTCAATATAGTCTACCGCCAGAAAGTGCCGATGTCATCATGCTTGAGATTGAAATAGGGCAATCTTTGCTTAGAAAAAAGACATTCAGGGCTGGCAGGGAGGGGCTTGCGGTGGCGGCGCGCCGGCCGCCGCGGCCGAGGCCAGCGCGATTTCCTTCATCACGCAAGCGAGCACCAGCGGGTGGCGCCCCAGCGCGACATGGCCGATGGCGCCGAAGGCGAGGTTCTTTGCGCCCGGCAGGAAGGCCGAGGTTTGCGGCGCCACGATATTGTCGTGGTGCGAAAAGATCGAGGTGATCAGGGCGCGCCGCGGCCCGTCCTCGGCCGCCGCCAGTTCCGCCAGCCAGGCGCCGCCGTGGCGCATTTGCCACGCATTGCGGCCCGGCGCCATGCGCGCCAGCCCCGTGCCGTGGTGCGGCGTGCCGACGCTGATCAGGCGCGCCACGCGGGCCGCGCCGTGGGCGCGCAGGTAGGCGCGCGCCACCAGGCCGCCCATGCTGTGGGCGACGATGATCGCTTGCGCGCTGCCGCTGGCGGCGCACAACTCTTCGAGCGCGCGCCGCACCAGGGGCACGTAGTCGTCCAGGTCGGCACCCGGCGGTTCCAGGTCGAGGGCGGCGTAACTGATGCCGGCCCGCGCCAGCAGCCGGCTCAGGCCGCTCCAATAACCGCGGTTGCAGACATAACCGTGGATCAGCAGCACCGGCAAGCCGCGTTGCCGCCCCGGCGCGGCGATGCGCCCACGGGGCCCGGGCCAGGCCATCCAATACGAGGAAGTCAACAGGGTGGCGGCGAATTCGCCGCCGAACAGGCGCGCCCGCGCCGCCGGCCCCGGCCGGTACGCGTCCGGGGTGGCGCTGCCGCCGCGCCAGCCGAGCCAGAAATTGTGCGCCGTGATCAGGGCGCGCAGCAAGAGCAGCAGCGCCAGCGCCGCCAGCGCCGCCGTCAGCGGCCCGGCGCCCAGGCGCGCAAACGCCAGCCACAGGGCCGCCAGCGCCAGCAATTGCAGCGCCAGCAACAGCCGAAGTATGCGCGCGATCATGCCGCCCAACCGGATATCAGACCGGCACCGGCGCCGCGCGCCCGGTCAGCGCCTGCGCCAGGCCGCTGGCCAGACGCGCCGTGATGCCATAGATCGACAATTGCGGATTCGCGCCGATCGAGGTGGGGAACAGCGAGCCGTCATGCACCGACAGATTGGCGACGCCGTGGTAGCGGCCGTCGGCCCCGGTCACGCCGCGGCGCTCGTCGTCCGACATCGGGCAACCGCCCATCACGTGGGCCGACACCACCCGCGTCATCAAAGCCTTGTACGGCAATTCCCGGATGCCCTTGTGCGCCTCGGCCCAGGTGCGGTAGCCGCGCGCCATCTCGTGTATGGGATAGACGCTCCGGGCGCCGGCGGCGAACTGGATTTCCGCCATCGTCAGCAGCGCGCGCCGCACCCCGTCCCAGACGAAGGCCGAGATCGGATAGTCGAGCACGGGGGCCCCGCCGCCGGCCAGGGCCACGCTGCCGCCCGGCGCTTCGGCGTGGAAACCGTCGCGCAACAGCGCCAGCAACACCTGCGTGTGGGGAAACTGGCGCATCATGGCGGCGTGCTCGTCGCCGAAGCCGGCCATCGTCGTCGCCAGCAGCAGCGGATGCAGGGGCGGCGCCTCCAGCTTGTAGCCGATGGCGCCGTCGATAGCCTGGGTCTGCATGAAGTGGTCGGAATAAATCGTCTGTGGCGCCCCGGCGTAGCCATCGATGCGCTGCGCGAACTGGCCGGCTGAAATCACGGTCGGGTGCAAGAAGGTGCGCTTGCCCAGCAAACCGTGCGGGTCCGGGGCCAGCGAACGCATCAGCAAGGCTGGCGAATTGATGGCGCCGCCGGCCACGACGAAGTGGCGCGCGCGCAGCGTCAGCAAGCGCCCGCTGGGCGCCAGGCCGGCGCCGTCCAGCGCCACGCATTGCAAATGATCGACCTTGTCGCCCTTGAACACGAGGCGCTCGGCGCGCGCCCGCGTCACCAGGGTGGCGCCATGGTTGAGCGCCGAGGGAATGGTCGTCACCAGCATCGACTGCTTGGCGTTGGTCGGACAACCCATGCCGCAGTAACCCAGGTTCCAGCATCCCTTGACGTTGCGCCGGATGGCCGCCACCGGAATGCCGAGCTTGTCGGCCCCGCGCCGCAGCACCTCATTGTTTTCGTTTGGCGCCGCTTCCCAGGTGCTCACGTTCAGGCGCCGCTCCATCATTTCGAACCAGGGCGCCATGCCGGCGACCGTGTAGCCGCTCAAACCGAAATGCCGGCCCCAGTAATCGAGGGTGCCGGTCGGCGTGCGGAAGCTCGACGTCCAGTTGACGGTGGTCGAGCCGCCCACGGTGCGGCCCTGCAAGATGTTGATGGCCTTGTCGCGCGTCTTGCGCGCCGCCGATTCCTGGTACAGGGCCGGATAAGCGTCCGCCTCGCGCATCTTGAAATCGCGCGAAGACTTCAGGGCGCCCTCTTCGACGATGATCACCTTCAAACCGGCCAGGCTGAGAATTTCCGCCGTCACGCCGCCACCGGCGCCGCTGCCGATGACCACCACGTCGGCCTCGAGCACGCGGTCGCTGGCCAGGGTGGAGGCGTCGATCACTTGCCAACCCGCCGCCAGGCCGGCCTGAATCGGATCGGGAATGAGGCCCGCCGCCGGCGTCTTCGCGTCTGTTGTGGCTCGGGTGCTTGTGGTCATGACTGCTTCCTGAAGGGGATGGCGAAGAGGGTGGAAAAAAATGCGCTCAACTGAGTTCCTTGAGCGGGCCGGGATAGCCGATGGCGGCCCAGTGGGCGGGGTCGGAATACCAGGCGCCGAGGATCAGGTCGTGCAGCGCCATGTAAGCCGTGCGCAAGGTGGCAAAGCGGTGCATGCGCCAGCTTTGCAAGAAAGCCGCCACCTGCCCCGGGCTGGCTTGGGCCCAGCCATCCGTAACGCCGGCCAGGAAACGCCGCGCCGGCGCCAGGGCCAGCAAGCCGAACAAATCCTGCACTTCCTTCTGGGTAGCCAGCGGCAAGCCGTGGATGGCGGCCCCGACCCGCTCGATGAGCGCGCCGATCGCGGCCTCCCGCACGCCCGCCTCGTTTGGCACCGCCTGGCCCAGCATGACGGGCGCCAGCGCCGCCAGCAGCGCCCGTCCCTCGTCGTCGAGCAAGAAGGGCCCGGGGGTCGCCGGCCCGCGCGCGTAGCGATACATGGCGCCGCCGGCGGCCAGCGCCAGCGCGCCCGCCAGGCCCAGCTTGAGGAACGATCTGCGTGATGTCTGCATGTCTCCGCTTCCCTGATATTTTATTTTAGGGAGCCAGTGTACGGCATCGTTCGCGCGCTTCCAGAGGCAAAAATAGAGCGCTCCGTCTACTCGAATCTGGTAAAACGGCAACATGAGAAAAGAAGACCTGGTCCACACACTGGAGTTGCAATTGGCGGCCGTCAAGGCCGAGCGCCAGGCGGCGCAGAGCGATCCGGCCCTGCTGGCGGCGCGCACCGCGCTCAAGCAATACCAGTCGGCCCGGCTGGCGCGCACCCATGCCGACTTGCTGGCCGACCCCGACAGCGGCCCGGCGGCGCAATTTTTCTTGCGCGAGCTGTACGGCAGCGCCGACCCCAGCCAGCGGGACGCCGACCTCGGCCGCATCATTCCCACCATGCGCCGCGTGCTGCCGCCGCACGCGCTGCAAACGATCACGCAAGCGATCGTGCTCGACGCCCTCTCCGAGCGTCTGGACACGGCCATGGCGCGCGCGCTGGGACCAAAGTTCGACGACGCCGCCTACGCGAGCGCCTACCGCACGGTTACTTTACGCGCCGAGCGGGAAAGCCAATTGACCCTGATCAAGGCCCTGGGCGACTCACTGTGCGAACTGGTCAAAGTCCCCTTCTTGACGGCCACCCTGGGCATCATGCGCGGCCCGGCGCGGCTGGCCGGCCTGGGCGACTTGCAACGTTTCCTGGAAACGGGCTTCACCACCTTCAAGCGCATGCGCCGGGCCGGCGACTTTGTCCTCATCATCGTCGAGCGCGAGCGGCGCGTGCTGGAAAACCTGTACGCGGAACGCCCGCGCCCCTTCGAACTCGGCTGACCACGCGCCGCTCAGCGGCCTTCAGCCTTGGCCAGAATCTGGCGCGCGATGCCGCGCAAGATGTTGACTTCCTCCGTTTCCAGCTGGGTCCGGGAAAACAGGCGCTTCAGGCGCGGCATCAGCTTTTTCGGATTGTCGGCGTCGAGGAAGTCGATCGCCACCAGGGCGCGCTGCAAATGCTCGAACATGCCCTCGATCTGGCCCAGGTCGGCGGCCTGGCCGTGAAAACCGATCCCGCTGGCGCCCTGCGCGTCGCCCAGGGCGGCGACCCGGCATTCATAGGCCAGCACCTGGGCAGCCTGCGACAGGTTCAGCGAGGAATAGTCGGGATTGGCGGGAATATTGATCAATACATTGCATTTTTCAACGATTTCATTTGGCAAGCCGAAGCGCTCGTTGCCGAAAATGAGGGCCCCGTTCAAGCCCGCGTCCGCCGTCAACTGGCCGGCCAGGGTCCGCGGCGCCAGCACCGGCGGCGAAAACTCGCGCAGCCGGGCCGACACGGCGGCGGCGAAATTGCAGCCTTCGAGGGCCTCGGCCATCGAGTCGACGATGCGGGCGCCGGCCAGGATATCTTGCGCGCCGCTGGCGAAGGCGACCGCCTCGGCGTCTTGCAGCGCGTCCGGAAAGCGCGGGCTGACCAGCACCAGGTCGGAAAAGCCCATCGTTTTCATGGCCCGCGCGACGCCGCCGATATTGCCCGGGCGGCTGGTCTGCACCAGGATAAATCGCAGGCGAGTGAAAACAGACGTGTTGATTTCGGGCAGGTTCATTTAAAATAGCGCTATTGCGCGGTATCGATACGGAAAAAATACGGACAGCTGGATGGCGACACGCCAGCCCCAGGCCCGGATTTTAACCATTTCGGCACCGCTCCGCTCTTTAATTCATTCTTGTACTCTCACGCGCCGCGGGGCGGCAACGCCCGGCTGGGCGTGAGCGTTCTTTTACCGGAAGCTCATATGCACCCAATGCTCAACACGGCGATCAAAGCCGCCCGCCGCGGCGCCGCCGTCATCAATCGCGCCTCGTTCGACCTCGACCGCGTCGTCGTGACCGAAAAACAACACAACGATTTCGTCACCGACGTCGACCAGGCGGCCGAACAAGCCATCATCGAGGTGCTTTCCAAGGCTTACCCCGACCACGCCTTCCTGGCCGAAGAGTCTGGAGCTTCCGCAAATACCCACGACGAGAACGAATTCCAGTGGATCATCGATCCGCTCGACGGCACCACCAACTTCATCCACGGCTTCCCCCAATACTGCGTCTCGATCGCGCTGGCCCAGCGCGGCGTCGTCACGCAGGCGGTCGTCTACGATCCGGTGCGCAACGACCTGTTCACGGCCACCAAGGGCGCCGGCGCCTATCTGAACGACAAGCGCATCCGCGTCACCAAGCTCGACCGCATCGCCAACGCCCTGCTGGGTAACGGCTATGTGGCCGGCAGCGCCCGCGCCCTCGACGAATACCTGAAAATGTATCAGATCATGGGTGAGCGCGCGCAAGGCGTGCGGCGCGCCGGTTCGGCCGCGCTCGACCTCGCTTACGTGGCTTGCGGCCGCCTGGATGGCTTCTACGAAAAAGGCTTGAAACCGTGGGACATCGCCGCCGGCGCCCTGTTGATCACGGAATCGGGCGGCATCGTCGGTGAATTTTCCGGCGAGTCCGACTACCTGTACAAGGGCGACGTGATCGCCGCCAGCCCGAAAGTGTTCGGCCAGATGGTGGCCCTGCTGTCGCCTTTCGCCTGAGCGGGCGCCGCCGTCGGCGGCGCCATCATTGAGCCCGGGCTTCCCGGGTTCTCCGCATCACCCTCCCCTCGATACCAGGCTTCCCGCCATTTCCTTCAAGGCTGGCATCGGGGCGGGATGGCGGCGTTTGCCGCCAAGGCAAATCGGATTGCCGGTCCGAAACAATTAGCGCCGCCAATCGCAACACTGTTATACTGCGTCCGTGCGGCACATATGACCAGTCCCCTTGCCGCTGTCTTCTGACTCCTAATCTGATTGCCTGCGATTGGCGCCCTCCACGGCGACAGGCCGATCTTACAATAAAGCTAACATGTCATTTTCCTCTCTCGGTTTGTCCGACGCCATTGTCCGTGCCGTCACCGAACACGGTTATACCATCCCGACCCCGATCCAGATGCAAGCCATTCCGGCCGTGCTGGCGGGCGGCGATTTGCTGGCTGGCGCGCAAACCGGCACCGGCAAAACGGCCGGTTTCACCCTGCCCATCCTGCACCGTCTGTCGACCGACGCGAATGGCAGCGCGATCACCAGCAATAGCTCGAGCCGCCCGATCCGCGCCCTGATCCTGACCCCGACGCGCGAACTCGCCGCCCAGGTCGAGGAAAGCGTGCGCGTGTACGGCAAGTACACCAAGCTGAACTCGACCGTGATCTTCGGCGGCGTCGGCATCAACCCGCAAATCAAGCAGCTCAAGCACGGCGTCGACATCCTCGTCGCCACACCGGGCCGTTTGCTCGACCACATGGGCCAGGGCACGGTCGATCTGTCGAAAGTGGAAATCCTGATCCTCGACGAAGCCGACCGCATGCTCGATATGGGTTTCATCCGCGACATCAAGAAAGTGCTGGCCGTGCTGCCGCCGAAGCGCCAGAACCTGCTGTTCTCGGCCACTTTCTCGGAAGAGATCAAGGCCCTGGCCGACGGCTTGCTGAACAAGCCGGCCATGATCGAAGTGGCGCGCCGCAACTCGACCGTCGAAGTCATCCTGCAAAAGATCCACCCGGTCGACCGCGACAAGAAGCATCCGATGCTGTCGCACTTGATCAAGTCGAATAACTGGACCCAGGTGCTGGTGTTTACGCGCACCAAGCACGGCGCCAACAAGCTCGTCGAGCAACTGGGCGCGGACGGCATCGGCGCCCTGGCCATCCACGGCAACAAGAGCCAGTCGGCGCGCACGCGCGCCCTGTCCGAGTTCAAGGATGGCACCCTGCAAGTGCTGGTCGCCACCGACATCGCCGCGCGCGGCATCGACATCGACCAGTTGCCGCACGTCGTCAACTATGACTTGCCGAACATCCCGGAAGACTATGTGCACCGCATCGGCCGCACCGGCCGCGCCGGCGCCACCGGCGAAGCCGTGTCGCTGGTCTGCGTGGACGAGCACGAAATGTTGAAAGACATCGAAAAGCTCATCAAGCAAACCCTGCCGCGCCAAGTCATCCCCGGTTTCGAGCCTGACTTGAACGCCCGCGCCCAACCCGTGCAATTGCGCAGCGGCGCAGGTGGCCACCGCAACAGCCGCGCTCCGGCCGGCGCCACGGTACGCGTCAAGGCGGCCGGCGGCGGCGCCAAACCGCGCAGCGCCGGCGGCCCGGCTGCGCCCAATGGCAACCGCAGCGCGCCGCGCTCGGCCGCCACGCACCGCTCCGGCGGCCGCGGCCGCTAATCGGCGAATTGGCCCCATTCCACCCGGGCCATCCAACCGTAGCCATCCCGAATACCACTCCCCATCCGGCGAGTGGTATTTTTTTGCCAGGCAAGACACTGCCACAGTCACAGCCTAGCTCTCACGACAACTACGGCAGCAGGGCAATCTTGGCGGAGGGCCAGTCGCCGTCTTCCGGCGCGATCCGAATCACAACGCTGCGTCTCGAACACGAGGCGTAGAACACACCACGTACCGAAGCGAGCACCACGAAATCGCAGCTGCCATAGGCGCGCAAGATTTCCGGCCCGAACAGTTTGCCGGCCTTGCCCGTCGCGGGGTCGTCCAGCGTGCCGGCCAAAACCTCCACCTTCCAGGCGAAGGCGGGAACGTTGAAGAGCGCGCTGACAAGAAAAGCAAGAATCGACGTTTTAAGCAACATGCTGTTTTCCAAA
>DMYQ01000199.1:19974-22681 GCA_003482555.1 Janthinobacterium sp.
AAATTTGCCGCCAACCTGTCCATGCTGTTTACCGAACTGAGTTTTCTCGAACGCTTCGGTGCCGCCAAACAAGCCGGCTTCGACGCCGTCGAATTCCTCTTCCCCTACGCCTTCGACGCCGATCAGATCGCCGAACGCCTGCGTCGGCATCAACTGAACCTGGTATTGCACAATATGCCGGCCGGCGACTGGTCGCTGGGCGAACGCGGCTTGGCCTGCGACCCGCGCCGGGTCGGCCAATTCAAGGATGGCGTGGGCCAGGCGCTGGCGTATGCCACCGTCCTGGGCGTCAAGCAATTGCATTGCATGGCCGGCATCGCGCCGCCGCTGCTGGCGCCCGAGCGCGCGCGCCTGACCTTCATCGACAACTTGCGCTTCGCGGCCGACGCCTGCCTTGCGCACGGCATAGCCGTGCTGATCGAGCCGATCAACAGCCACGACATCCCCGGCTATTTCCTGACGCGCAGCGCGCAGGCGGCCGCCATCATCGCCGACTGCGGGCGCGAGAATGTTTTTTTGCAATACGACATTTACCATATGCAGCGCATGGAGGGCGAATTGAGCAACACGATCACGGCCCTGCTGCCTCTGATCAAACATATGCAAGTGGCCGACACGCCCGGGCGCCACGAGCCGGGCAGCGGCGAAATCAATTACCGCCACCTGTTCGCCCTGCTCGACGCCATCGGCTACGCCGGCTGGATCGGCTGCGAATATCATCCGCGCGCCGGCACCGTCGCCGGACTGGGCTGGCGCGAGGCGCTGACAAGTTGACACGGGCATTGACGATGCTTGAATGTGCTTCCGTGACGGCGGCGCAGGGCCTTGTGTTTTCGCAAGACGCATCCGCCCGCCCGGCGCACCATGGCATTTCCGCAGCTCATCTTGAGAGTGCAGAAAGGACGCATGAAACTTTTCAACCTCATCGCCGCCCTGGGCCTGGCCGCCACCTTGGGCGCTTGCGCCACCTCGCACGTGCCAACGGATGCGGCGCGCGCCTTCGCCGCCGAATCGAGCAAGCTGGGCGCGTTCACGGAATTGACGCAGCGCTACCGCGACACTTATAAGCGCGAAAAGCCGTACCTGTCGCCGTCGGCCGAGGCCGGCGAGCGCGAACTGGACGCGCAGCGCCGCGCCAGTTATGACGACTTCGTCAATATCGAAAAGAGCCTGGCGCTGTACATGCAAACCCTGGGCAAGCTGGCCGGCGAGGAGCGCTACGACCTGTCCGATTCCGTCAAGAAAATGAGCACCGACATCAAGGCTTGGCCCGGCAGCGGACTCAACGAAAGCCACGTGGCCGCTTACTCCACCGTGACCCAGTTGATCACCCGCATGGCCGGCGCCCACTATCAGGACAAGGCCGTGCGCACCATGGTCGTCGAGGGTGATGCCGCCGTGCATAGCCTGATCGACGCGATGATCGCCCTGCTGCGCCTTTACGACAAGAGCAACGACAATGAAAAGAAAATCGTGCTCGGCATGTTTGAAGTGGAAATTCCGTTCGCCACCGCACTGCGGGATCGCTTGCTGTCCGCCCTGGCCAAGGATCATTTCCAGAGCAAGGCCACCGAGTACGGACTGGTCGAACGGCGCTACGCGCTGACCGAAAAAAACCTGGCCGCGATGGCGCAGGAACACGGCCAGTTGCTCGCGCGCATGGCGCCGGCCGCGCCCTGAGCATCCGCATCCGCATCCGCATCCGCCGCCAGGCAAGCACGAAGGAGAGCAGCATGAGCACACTGGACCAGCAAAACCCGCCGCCGGCCGCCCTGTCGCCAGGCGAGCAACTGGCCGACGGCCTGTCGGACGCGGCCGACGCGCTGCACGCGCGCGTGATGCGGGCGCTGCGCAAATTGCCGGCCGACGGGGCCGCGCCGCCCATCACCCAGACCGAGGCGCAAGCCTTGTTCGATCAGGAAGTGGCGCTGCGCCAACAAGCCAACGGCCTCTACACCGACGCCGCCCGCGCCGCCATCGCCGGCCTGGCCGCCTCCCAGCACAGCCTGCTGGACTTGATCGATGGGGCCAAAAAAAACATCGCCAGCATTGCAAAAATGCAAGACCTGGTCGGCATAGGCATCGACCTGCTGACACTGGCCGGCGCCATCGTCGAGGCCAAGCCGGAACGTCTGCTGACGGCGGCAAAAACCATGCGCGAACGCATACAGCATTTGCAAGCCGCGACGCCCGTCGCCTGAGGGCGCCCGGGGCGGCGGCGATCAACAAAGGCCCTGTTTTCCGTTCAAATTTTTCTCCCCTTTGCCACCACCGAGTTCGGGCGCGGCGGCATGGTGCCGGCGCGGCCCGCCACTGCGAGGAGAGTCGGCATGCATCTCCATCCCTACCTGAATTTCGGCGGCAGGTGCGCCCAGGCATTTGCATTTTACAAACAACAACTGGCGGCCCAAAACGTCGCCGTCATGCCATATCGGGGCAGCCCCGAAGAAGAGCGCACGCCGGCGAATTGGCGCGATCATGCATGCCGCCCTGTCGCTGGGAGACACCGTGCTGATGGGGTCGGACGGCATACACAAGCAGCCCTGCGAGGGCATCAAGGGGTGCGCGATCACGCTCAATGTGGCCGACGACACCGAAGCCGAACGCGTCTTCAAGGCCCTGGCCCAGGACGGCGCCGTCACCATGCCGCTGGCAAGCACCTTTTGGGCCGGAAAATTCGGCATGCTGACCGGTAAGTTCGGGCTGA
>DMYQ01000175.1:0-2339 GCA_003482555.1 Janthinobacterium sp.
CAACCCGCACGCCAACGGCGGCCTGCTGCTGCGCGACTTGCGCATGCCCGACTTCCGCGCCTTTGCTGTGGCCGTGCTTGAACCCGGCGCGCCCGGCATCGGCGACACGCATGTGCTGGGGCCCTTCTTGCGCGACGTGGCCAAGCTCAACGACGAGGCCCGCAATTTCCGCGTCTTCGGCCCCGATGAGACCCTGTCGAACGGCCTCGAAGCCCTCTTCGACGTCACCGAACGGCAGTGGGAAGGCGCCACCGTGCCCGGCGACGAATTGCTGGCGACTACAGGGCGCGTGATGGAAATGCTCAGCGAGCACCAGTGCGAAGGTTGGCTGGAAGGCTATCTCTTGACGGGGCGGCACGGCTTGTTCAATTGCTACGAAGCCTTCATCCACATCGTCGATTCGATGTTCAACCAACACGCCAAGTGGCTCAAGATGAGCGCGCAACTGCCGTGGCGGCGCAAGATCGCCTCGCTCAACTACCTGCTGGCCTCGCACGTCTGGCGCCAGGATCACAATGGCTTCACGCACCAGGACCCGGGCTTCCTCGACGTCGTCGTGAATAAAAAGGCCGAGATCGTGCGCGTCTACCTGCCGCCGGACGCCAACTGCCTGCTGTCGGTGATGGATCACTGCCTGCGCAGCCGCCAGTACGTCAACGTCGTCATCGCCGGCAAGCACCCGGCGCCGCAGTGGTTGACGATGGACGCGGCCGTCAAGCATTGCCTGGCCGGCATAGGCATCTGGGACTGGGCCGGTAACGAGGGCGAGGGCGCGCCCGACGTCGTCATGGCGTGTTGCGGCGACGTGCCGACCCTGGAAACGCTGGCCGCCGTGGCCATCTTGCGCGAACGCCTGGCGGACTTGCGCATCCGCGTCGTCAACGTGGTCGACCTGATGAAGTTGCAGCCGCAAAGCGAACACCCGCACGGCTTGAGCGACGTCGATTTCGACGAACTGTTCACCCGCGACAAGCCGGTGATCTTCGCCTTCCACGCCTATCCGTGGCTGATCCACCGTTTGACTTACCGGCGCGCCAACCACCCGAATATCCACGTGCGCGGCTACAAGGAAGAGGGCACCATCACCACGCCCTTCAACATGACGGTGCTCAACGACCTGGACCGCTTCCACCTGGCGATGGACGTCATAGACCGCTTGCCGCAAACGGGCGACAAGGGCTTGCACTTGAAACGGCAACTGAAGGACAAATTGATCGAACACAAGCAATACATCGAGCAATACGGCGAAGATATGCCTGAGATACGCCACTGGAAATGGGGACAGAGCACATGATAACGCAAGAATTGAACGAAACCGCGCGCGCCCTGGTAGCCGACGGCAAGGGTTTGCTGGCCATGGATGAAAGCAATCCCACCTGCGACAAGCGCTTCGCCAAGCTGGGCATTCCGCAGACGGAAGCGGCGCGGCGCGCCTATCGCAGCCTGATCGTGACCGCGCCGGGCCTGGGCGACAGCGTCGCCGGCGCCATCCTGTACGACGACACCATCCGCCAGCGCACCCTCGACGGCCGCTCCTTCGTCGCCGCCCTGCGCGCGGCCGGCATCATCCCCGGCATCAAGGTCGACATGGGCGCCAAGGACATGGCCGCCTTCCCCGGCGAGAAGATCAGCGAAGGCTTGGACGGCTTGCGCGAGCGCCTGGCCGAATACGCGCAAATGGGAGCCCGCTTCGCCAAGTGGCGCGCCGTCGTCACCATCGGCGACGGCATGCCGAGCCGTGGTTGCGTCAAAGCCAACGCGCACGCGCTGGCGCGCTATGCCGCCCTGTGCCAGGAAGCGGGCCTGGTGCCCATCGTCGAACCGGAAGTGTTGATGGATGGCAGCCACAGCCTGCGGCGCTGCGCCGAAGTGAGCGAGGAAACCCTGCGCATCGTGTTCGCCCAGCTGGCCGAGTACCGCGTCGATTTGGCGGGCATGATACTCAAGCCGAACATGGTGCTGGCGGGACTGGACTGCCCGACCCAGGAAGCGGTGGACGAGGTGGCCGACGCCACCGTGAACTGCTTCTTGCGCACGGTGCCGGCGGCCATGCCGGCGATCGCCTTCCTTTCCGGCGGCCAGTCGGCGCAACTGGCGTCGGCGCGCTTGAATGCGATGAACGCGCGCTTCATGGGGCGCCTGCCGTGGGCGCTGTCGTTTTCCTTTTCGCGCGCCATCCAGCAACCGGCGCTCGATCTCTGGCGCGGCCAGGACAGCAACGCCTTGGCGGCGCAGCGGGCCCTGGTGCACCGGGCCAATTGCAACCGGGCCGCGCGCCGCGGCGAATACAGCGCAGATATGGAGCAAGGCGGGGAGCAAGGCGTGGAGCAAAGCGTGGA
>DMYQ01000175.1:2461-10807 GCA_003482555.1 Janthinobacterium sp.
GCAAAGCGTGGAGGAGGGCGGCGCGGCCTAGTCGGACTCAAATGAAATCGGCTGCAAATCCGCTTGGCGTCGATTCTTCAAGTCCGACGGCTTGCTAGCCAAGGACGTGCTTGCTGTTCCTGGCGTCGACGGCGCCGGCAAGTTTGTGCCGGCGCCGCCGTCCGCGCGCTTCAAGCCAGTCACGCGATATGGCGCGACGCTATTCCAGCGTAAAAATGCTCATCGCTTGCACCAGCAACTGCGCTTGTTCGTTCAGGCTTGCGGCGGCCGCCGCCGCCTGTTCGACCAGCGCCGAATTTTGTTGCGTCATATGATCCATCTGTGTGATGGCCTGGTTCACTTGCTCGATGCCGGTGCTTTGTTCGCGCGAGGCCATGGCGATGTCGGCCATGATCGTGCTGACGCCGCTGACGCTCTGGACGATCTCCCCTATCGTTTTGCCGGCCTGATCCACCAGGCTATTGCCAAGATCCACCTTTCGCACGCTATCACTGATCAACTCCTTGATTTCCTTGGCCGCGCCGGCGCTACGCTGCGCCAGGTTGCGCACTTCCGAGGCGACCACGGCAAACCCGCGTCCCTGCTCGCCCGCCCGGGCCGCCTCCACCGCCGCGTTCAAGGCCAGGATATTGGTCTGGAAGGCGATGCTGTCTATCACCCCGATGATATCGACGATCTTGCGCGAACTGGCATTGATGTCCGCCATGGTTTGCACCACTTGCGATACGACCAGCCCCCCTTTGGTGGCGGCTTCCGATGTGCTGGCCACTTGCGCGTTCGCCAGCTTCGCATGGTCGGCGTTTTGTTGCACGGTCGACGTGATTTGCTCCATGGAAGAGGCGGTCTCTTCCAGACTGGACGCTTGCGACTCGGTGCGGGAAGACAAGTCGGCGTTGCCGGCGGCGATGTCGTTTGACGCGGCGCCGATATGCGCGATGCTGACGCGCACATCGCCGACGATCTTGCGCAAGCCATCGTTCATTTCTTGCAGGGCCAATAGCAATTGCGCGGTTTCATTACTGCCCGACGTCCCGATGTCGGAAGTGAGATCCCCCTGCGCGACCCGGCGGGCGATGGCGACCGCCCGCGACAGGGGGCGGCTGACCGAGCCGGCGATCACGTATTGCAGCGAACCGGCCAGTCCGATGAGGATCAGCATGGCGCAAATCATCAGCCACCTGGTCTGACGCAAGTCCTGTATCTTCCCGTCCAGCATGGTTTCCAGCTGCCGGGCCGCCAGGCTATTGACCGCGAATTGCGCGTCGATGGCCTGGGTCGTGGCTTTTACATAGTCCGGGCCGGGATAGTCCAGGCTCTCCGAGAGCGTGATTTTCTCGGTCGCGAGTTGCATCGTCGCACTGGCCTGGCCCACCATATCTTGCATGGAGGTAGTGAATTTGGCGGCGATCTCGGCATTGGCGGACGCCGCTTTGTTGAACGATCCGACGGTCTGGTTCAAACGATCGCGCACCCTGCCGATGATGCCCGACAATATCAATTTGTCCGCTGGCGTGGCCGCCTTTTTCGCCAGCAAACCGGCGCCCTTGGCGCGCATCTTGCCAAGTTCCTCGGTCAAATAAGGCAACTGGTAATACATCGACTGGATCAATTGGTAAGTGTCCAGATCCGGGTCGAGACTCAAGCCGTAGTGATCGGCCACCAGGTCGAGGACGGCAAGGAGCTTGGGCACCAGGGCCGTGTGCGCCTCATAACTCTGGGGCACGCTGATACTGTTGCCGCTGACTTGCTCACGCAAGCGCTCCCAGTCCTGGCGCGCCGGAGTCCACGCCACCTCGATCGATGTATCATGCAAATCTTGAACGATCGCGCTCATCGTCGTATAAGTCTGATCCGCCTCGCGCTGCTTGGCGGTGCGCTCATCCTTGGCCCCCTGGACGCCGCCCAGCACCAGGGCCGACAAGCCGCGATGCTGTTGGGTCAGCTGAATGACCTTGAGCATGGTGGCCACCGGTGCCAGGCCTTCCTTTTCCAGCAAGGCCGCGTCAAGCGTCTTGTCCGCTTCCCGCATGTAAAGATAGGTCGGGATGCTGGTCAGTATCAGCGCAAGAACACTGATGATGATGAATTTATGCCAAAGTAACAGCCGGTCAAGTAGGGATGAGTTTGGCATGTTGACTCCTTTGGGACATTTTGGAGAATAATACTTGCTTCAGAATAAGCCTTTCCACTATAAACCGGTCTTTGGAAACTAGATAGTTTTGATTGCCGATTGTGGTTTTGCGCGCATTCGCGGCGGGTGTACAGCAGGTCGTCATGTAAGACGCGCCGGCCCAGGCTCGGCCAGTACCGCGCAGCGCCAGTCGGTGATGGATTGATTGAAGAGACCGTCGATGGCCCGGCCAACAAGCCAGGCGCGGAAAACGGCGGGAAAATTTTGATGCTCAGCCCAGTTGCGCGCGCATGGCGGCGATGACGGCCGCATAATCGGGCGCGCCAAAGATGGCCGAACCGGCCACGAAGGTGTCGGCGCCGGCCAGGGCCAGCGCGCGGATGTTGTCGACCTTGACGCCGCCGTCCACTTCCAGGCGCACTTCGCGGCCGCCGTCCCTGCGCTGCGCGTCCAGGCGCAGGCGCAGGGCGCGGATTTTGTGGAACGCTTCCGGTATCAGCGTCTGGCCGCCGAAGCCCGGGTTGACCGCCATGATGGTCACCATGTCCAGCTTGTAGAGCACATGCTCAAGACAGTCCAGCGGCGTGGCCGGGTTGAGCACCAGGCCGGCCTTGCAGCCGTGCTGGCGGATCAGGTCGATGCTGCGGTCGACATGCTCGGACGCCTCCGGATGAAAACTGATCGCGTCGGCGCCGGCCCTGGCGAAATCGGGCACGATGCGGTCGACCGGTTTGAGCATCAGGTGCACCTCGATCGCCGCACCGGTGTGGGGCCGCAGCGCCGCGCACACCACCGGCCCCATGCTGAGGTTGGGCACGTAGTGATTATCCATCACGTCGAAATGGATGCAATCGGCGCCGGCCGCCAGCACCGCCGCCACTTCCTCGCCCAGGCGGGCGAAGTCGGCCGACAGCAGGCTGGCGGCGATCCGGAATGCCATGCCGTCCCCCTTCAAGCGCCGCCCCTATCGCCAACTTGGCCAGCTTGGCCGGCTTCCTCCGCGCCGAAGGCCTGTCCCACCAATTGCCTCGCTTGCGCCAGGATGGTTTGCAGGTGTTCTTCGCCGCGAAAACTCTCGGCGTAGATCTTGTACGTGTCTTCGGTGCCGGACGGGCGCGCCGCGAACCAGGCGTTTGCCGAAATCACCTTCAAGCCGCCGATGGCGGCCTCGTTGCCGGGCGCCCGGGTCAGGATGGCGCTGATCGGGTCGCCGCCCAGGTCGGTCGATTTCAGTTGCGCCGGGGTCAGCTTGAGCAGGGTCGCCTTTTGCTTCGGGGTGGCGGGGGCGTCGATGCGGCCGGCGGCCGGTTCGCCGAATTCGGCCGTCAAGGCCCGATACAACTCGCCCGGGTCGCGTCCCGTGCGGGCCGTGATTTCCGCCGACAGCAGGGCCGGCGCCAGGCCGTCCTTGTCGCTGGTCCAGACCGTGCCGTCGCGGCGCAGGAAGGAGGCGCCCGCGCTTTCTTCGCCGCCGAAGCCCAGCGAGCCGTCCAGCAAGCCGGCCGCGAACCACTTGAAGCCGACCGGCACCTCGAACAGGCGGCGCTTGAGGCGGGCGGCGACCCGGTCGATGAGCTGGCTGCTCACCACCGTCTTGCCGACGCCCGCGGCGGCCGGCCAGTCGGGCCGGTGCTGGAACAGGTAGTCGATCGCCACGGCCAGGTAGTGATTCGGCGGCAGCAGGCCGGCGCTGCGCGTGACGATGCCGTGCCGGTCGTGGTCGGTATCGCAGGCGAAGGCGATGTCGTAACGGTCCTTCATCGCCAGCAGGCTTTGCATGGCGTACGGCGAGGACGGGTCCATGCGGATCTTGCCGTCCCAGTCCAGGGTCATGAAGCGGAAAGTGGCGTCGACCTCGGTGTTGACGACGCTCAAGTCCAGCTTGTAGCGTTCGGCGATGGCGGGCCAGTAGCGCACCCCGGCGCCGCCCAGCGGGTCGACACCCATCCGTATGCCGGCGCCGCGGATCGCAGCCATGTCGATCACATTGCCCAGGTCGGCTACGTAGGCGCCCATGAAATCGTGCTGGTGGGTGGTGGTGGCGCTCAAGGCGCGCTCGTAAGGCATACGCCGCACACCCTTCAAGCCCGCTTGCAGCAGCTCGTTGGCCTGGCGCTCGATCCAGCCGGTGACCTCGGTCTCGGCCGGTCCGCCGTGCGGCGGGTTGTACTTGAAGCCGCCGCTCTCGGGCGGATTGTGCGAGGGCGTGATGACGATGCCGTCCGCCAGGCCGGCGGCGCGGCCGCGGTTGTACACCAAAATGGCGTGCGAGACGGCCGGCGTCGGCGTGTATTCGCCGTAGGGCGCGGCCATCACCTGCACGCCGTTCGCCGCCAGCACTTCCAGCGCGCTGATGAAGGCCGGCTCGGACAGGGCGTGGGTGTCGATGCCGATGAACAGGGGGCCGTCTATGCCTTGCCGTTTGCGGTACAGGCAAATGGCCTGGCTGATGGCCAGCACGTGGGCTTCGTTGAAGCTTTTCTCGAAAGACGAGCCGCGGTGGCCGGAAGTGCCGAAGGCCACCGCCTGCGCCGGGTTGAGCGGATTGGGCGCTTCGCTGTAATAGGCGGCGACCAGGCGGGCCACGTTGACGAGCATGTCCGGCGGCGCCGGCCGGCCCGCCAGGGGGCTGATGTTGCTGTTGCCGGGGCTGGGCTTGATGCCGGGATTGAAGCTGCTGGCGCTGTCTTGTTTCATGTTCCGCTCCTGGATGTGTGCAATGCGATTTGGGCCTTGGCCGCCTCGACCACGTGCTCGGCTGAAAAGCCGAAGTGCTGCGCCAGCACCTTCATCGGCGCCGACATGCCGAAGCTGCGCAGGCCGAGAATGGCGCCCTCGCAACCAGTGTACCTTTCCCAGCCGAAAGCGGCCGCTTCCTCGACCGAGACGCGGGCGCGCACGGCGGGCGGCAAGACCGCCTCGCGGTATTCGCGCGGCTGGCTGTCGAACAATTCCCAGGACGCCATGCTGACCACGCGCGCCTTGACGCCGGCCAGCGTCAGCTGTTCGAAGGCTGCCGCGCACAAGGCCACTTCGCTGCCGCTGGCCAGCAACAGCACGTCCGGGTGGCCGTCGGCGGCGTCGGCCAGGATGTAGGCGCCGCGCGCGAGGCCGCTGGCGGCCGCGTATTTGCCGCGATCGAAGGTCGGCACGGCCTGGCGCGTGAGCACCAGGCATACCGGCCTATCCTTGAGTCGCATGATGACGCGCCACGCTTCCACCACCTCGTTGGCGTCGGCCGGACGCAAGGTGAGCATGCCGGGCATGGCGCGCAGCGAGGCCAGGTGCTCGATCGGCTGATGGGTGGGGCCGTCCTCGCCCATGCTGATCGAATCGTGGGTCCAGATCGAGATCAGGGGCAGTTCCATCATGGCGCTCAGCCTGAGGGCGGCGCGGCAGTAGTCGGTGAAGACCAGGAAGCTCGACACGAAGGGGCGCAGGCCGGACAGGCTCATGCCGCTGCCGACGGCGCACATGGCGTGTTCGCGTATGCCGAAGTGGAAGTTGCGCCCGCCATAGTCGGCGCCGCGTTCGCCGGCGCGCGACTGGAAGTCGTCGGCCGCCTTGAGCGCGGTCTTGGTCGAGGTCGACAGGTCGGCCGCGCCGCCCAGCAACCAGGGCAGGCGGGCCGCGATGGCGTTCAGCACCTGGCCGGACGAGTCGCGCGTGGCCAGGCCCTTGGCGTCGGCGGGGAAGGCGGGCAAGTCGGCGTCCCAGCCGGCGGGCAAGCCGCGCTCTTGCATCAGGTCGATCTGCGCCGCCAGTTCCGGGTATTCGGCGCGGTAGGTGGCGAAGCGGGCGTTCCAGGTCGCGTGGGCGCTGGCGCCGCGGCGCCCGAAGTGGGCCGCGAAGTGTTCGCTGACGCCGGCCGGCACGTCGAACTGGCGGTCCGGGTCGCAGCCGTAGAATAGTTTCGCCAGCCGCAACTCTTCCACGCCCAGCGGCTCGCCGTGCGCCTCGCGCGTGTCTTGCTTGTGCGGCGCGCCGTAGCCGATGTGGCTCTGGACGATGATCAGGGTGGGGCGTTCGCGGGTGTCGAGGAAGGTCCGGTAGGCGCCATCCAGCTGCGCCAGGTCGTTGGCGTCGGCCACGCGCGCGACATGCCAACCGTAGGCGGCGAAGCGGGCCGCCACGTCTTCGGTGAAGGTGAGGTCGGTCGAGCCTTCGATGGTGATGTGGTTGTCGTCGTAGATCCAGCACAGGTTTGACAGGGCCAGGTGGCCGGCCAGGGAGGCGGCTTCGCTGCTGATGCCCTCCATCATGTCGCCGTCGCCGCACAGGGCGTAGACCTTGTGCTCGAACAGGGCGTGGCCGGGGCGGTTGTAGGTGGCGGCCAGCCAGCGCTCGGCGATCGCCATGCCGACGCTGGTGGCGACGCCCTGGCCGAGCGGTCCCGTGGTGGTTTCCACGCCCGACGTCCAGCCGTGTTCCGGGTGCCCGGTGCAGCGGCTGCCGGCCTGGCGAAACGTCATCAGATCGTCCATCGTTACCGCCAGCCGGTCGCCTGGCGGGTAGCTGTCGCCCCTGGCCTTGACGCCGCACAGATACAGCAGGCTGTACAGCAGCGCGCAGGCGTGCCCGGCCGACAGCACGAAGCGGTCGCGGTTCGGCCAGTCCGGTTCGGCCGGATCGTAGCGCAGGAAGCGCTGCCACAGACAGTAGGCCGTCGGCGCCGCACCCATCGGCGTGCCGGGATGGCCCGAGTTCGCTTGCTGGACCATATCGATCGACAGCGTGCGCAGGGTATTGATGCAAAGTTGGTCGAGTTGTGTAGAGTCCATCACGCTTCACTCCAGTCGAATATCATGCCGAAAAAGTCGAGGAACCGGGCCGCTTCATTCTCTATGTCGCTTCAGCCGGCGATAGCGCCGAATTAACGCGTTGGTCGAACTGTCATGCGCGAGCGGCGGCTCCTGCCGGCTTTCCAGTTCGGGGATGGTGCGCTCGGCGAGTGCTTTGCCGAGCTCCACGCCCCACTGATCGAACGAATCGATGTTCCAGATGACGCCCTGCGTGAAAACGCTGTGCTCATACAAGGCCACCAGGCTGCCCAGCGTTTTCGGCGTCAGGCGTTCGGCCAGCAAGGTAGTGGTGGGACGATTGCCTTCGAAAACGCGGTGCGGCGCCAGCCAGTCCGGGGTACCTTCGGCCTCGACTTGCTGCGCCGTCTTTCCGAAAGCCAGCGCCTCGGTCTGGGCGAACAGGTTGGCCATCAACAGATCGTGATGGTGTCCCAGCGGATTCAGGGTCTGGCAGAAGCCGATGAAGTCGCACGGGATCAAGCGCGTGCCCTGATGGATCAGTTGATAGAACGAGTGCTGGCCGTTGGTGCCGGGCTCGCCCCAGTAGATCGGGGCGGTCTGATAATCGACGCGCACGCCGTCAAGGGTGACGTGCTTGCCGTTGCTCTCCATGGTGAGCTGCTGGAGGTAGGCCGGGAAGCGTTTCAGGTATTGTTCGTAAGGCAGTACGGCCACGGTTTGCGCGTCGAAAAAGTTGTTGTACCAGACCGCGAGCAGGCCCATTAACACGGGCAGGTTGTGCGCCAACGGGGCGCTGCGGAAATGCTGGTCCATGGCGCGGAAGCCCGACAGCATCGCGTGGAAATTCTCGGCACCGATGGCGAGCATGGTCGACAGGCCGATCGCCGAATCCATCGAATAGCGGCCGCCGGCCCAGTCCCAGAATCCGAACATGTGCTGCGGGTCGATGCCGAATTTGGCGACCCCTTCGGCGTTGGTCGAGACCGCCACGAAATGCCGCGCGATCGCGCGCTCGTCGCCGAGCTTGTGCAAGACCCAATCGCGCGCGGTTTGCGCGTTGGTCAGGGTCTCGAGGGTCTTGAACGTCTTCGAGCAGACAATGAACAGCGTTTCTTCGGGGATCAGGTCGCGTGTCGCTTCCGCAAAATCGGTGCCGTCGACGTTCGAGACGAAGCGCATGGTCAAGTTGCGCTGGCTGTAGTGGCGCAGCGCTTCGTAGGCCATGGCCGGCCCGAGATCCGAGCCGCCGATCCCGATATTGACGACGTTGCGAATCGCCAGGCCGGTGAAGCCGCGCCATTCGCCGACATGAATCTTGCGCGTGAACTCGGCCATCTTGTCGAGCACCGCGTGGACCTCCGGCACGACGTCGACGCCGTCGAGCAGTATGCATTCGCCTTTTGGCGCGCGCAGCGCCGTGTGCAGCGCCGCGCGGCGTTCCGTCCGATTGAT
>DMYQ01000175.1:11019-12162 GCA_003482555.1 Janthinobacterium sp.
GTCTCATGCGTGATACGGTTTTTCGAATAGTCGAGGTAAAGGTCGCAGGCTTCGGCGCTGAGGCGCTCGCCACGCAGCGGATCGTCGGCGAATAGCTGCCGCAGATGCAGCATGTGCATGGTCTGATAGTGCGCCTGCAGCGCGTTCCAGGCGGGGCGCGCCGTCAGCGGCGGCTCGTGTGATGCAACAGGCCGGCTCATGGCTTGATGGCCGGCTTGCCGGACTCGCCGCTCTTGGACGCGATGACCGCCAGCATGTCGCGCCATGACTTGGAGAACGATTGCGCGCCCTCCACCTGGAGCTGGGACGCGAGCGCCATGACATCGACGTCCGCTTGCGCAAAATCGGCGAGCACCGATTCGGCATCGCCGCCATCCTTGGGCATGGCCACCAGCGACTCGGCATGCGCCGCCAGCGCCAGCAATGTCTTTTCCGGCATGGTGTTGACGGTGTTCGGCGCCGCCAGCGCCTCGACGTAATACGTCTGCGGCAGTTGCGGGTCTTTCGTTCCGGTGCTGGCCCACAGCAGGCGCTGCGTCAGTGCGCCGGCGTCGGCGAACTTGCGCCAGGCCGGCGACGCCAGGCGCTCGCAGTAAGCCTTGTAGGCACGCCTGGCGATGGCCACTCCCAGGCGGTTGCGCAGCGCCGGCGGAACCTTGTCCACCACCGCTTTATCCCAGCGGCTGATGAAGATCGATGCGACCGAATTCACCTTCGGGTCGAGGTCCGCCTCGATCCGGCGCTGAATCCCGCGCCAATACGCGTCGGCCGCCGCAATATATTGTTCGCGCGAAAACAGCAGCGTAACGTTGACGGGCACGCCGGCGAAAATTGCTTCTTCGATGGCATGGAGGCCGGCCGCGGTGCCCGGAATCTTGATGAATAGATTCGGGCATCGTGCGCTGGCATGCAACTGCCGCGCCGCGTCGATCGTGCCATCCACGTCGTCGGACAGCAGCGGCGACACCTCCAGCGAGACCCAGCCGTCGACGCCGCCGGTCGCTTCGTGGACCGGGCGGAATAGCGCGGCGGCTTGCGTCAAGTCTTGCAGCGCCAGCTCGAAAAACAGTGCTTCGCCGGATTTTCCTTCGCCCGCCTTTTGCTGAATGGCATCGTCGTAGGCGCCGCTAGCGCCGATCGCCT
>DMYQ01000157.1:0-1850 GCA_003482555.1 Janthinobacterium sp.
TGGGCGCCCGGCGTCACCGTGCGGCATCGCTCGGAACTGGACGCCGTGCAGCGCGAGTTGCGCGACAAGCCGGGCGTCTCCGCCATGATCTACGACCAGACCTGCGCCTCCGAGAAGCGGCGCCGCCGGAAGCGCAACGAGTACCCGGACCCGGCCAAGCGCGCCGTCATCAACGAGGCCGTCTGCGAAGGTTGCGGCGACTGTAGCGTGCAGTCGAACTGCCTGTCGGTGGAACCGCTGGAAACGGAGCTGGGGCGCAAGCGCCAGATCAATCAATCCTCGTGTAACAAGGACTTTTCCTGCGTCACGGGCTTTTGCCCGAGCTTCGTCACGGTCGAAGGCGGCGCCCTGAAGAAACCGAAGAAAGCGGCCGCCGGCAGCGCCGCCGAAATGCCCGTGTTGCCGACGCCGCAAATCCCGTCGACGGCCGAGCCTTTCGGCATCCTGGTAACCGGCATCGGCGGCACCGGCGTGGTCACCGTGGGCCAGATCCTGGCCATGGCGGCCCACGTCGAAGGCAAGGGCTGTTCCGTGCTCGACATGAGCGGCCTGGCGCAAAAAGGCGGCCCCGTGATGTCGCACGTGCGCCTGGCGGATCGCCAGGAAGACATCCACTCGACCCGCGTCGGCACCGGCGCGGCCGACCTGGTGATCGGCTGCGACCTGATCGTCACGGCCAGCCGCGACGCCCTGTCCCGCATGGGCGAGGGCCGCACCTACGCGATGATCAATTCGACCGGTTCCTCGACGGCCGCCTTCGTCAAGAACCCGGACTGGCAATTCCCGGGCGCTTCCTCGCAACAGGAAATCCAGAAGGCTTGCGGCACCGAACGGGTCGACTTCATCGACGCCGGCCAGATCGCCACCGCGCTGATGGGCGACTCGATCGCGACGAATATGTTCATGCTCGGTTATGCCTGGCAAAAGGGCCGCGTGCCTTTGAGCGAAGCGGCCATCATGAAGGCGATCGACTTGAACAATGTGTCGGTCGGCTTCAACAAGACCGCCTTCAACTGGGGCCGCACGGCCGCGCACGATGTGGCCGCCGTGCTCAAGCTGACCACGCCGTCCAAGGTGATCGAGTTCAAGCGCACGCAAACGCTGGACGACGTCATCGCCAAGCGCGTCAGCTTGCTGACCGCCTACCAGAACGCCGAGTACGCGCAGCAGTACCGCGCCTTCGTCGACCAGGTGCGGGCGCGCGAAGAGGCGCTGGGCAAGGGCAGCCGTTTGTCCGAGGCGGTGGCGCGTTACTTTTACAAGTTGATGGCGTATAAGGACGAGTACGAAGTGGCGCGTCTGTACACGGACGGCGTGTTCAAGGAAAAGATCGCCGCCATGTTCGAAGGCGACATCAGCATCAAGTTCCACCTGGCGCCGCCGCTGCTGGCCAAGCACGACGCCCAGGGTCACTTGATCAAGCAGGAGTTCGGCCCCTGGATGATGAAGGCTTTTGGCGTACTGGCCAAGCTGAAGGGCTTGCGCGGCACGGCCCTCGATATCTTCGGCTACACGGCCGAGCGCAAGATGGAACGGGCGCTGATAGGTGAATACCGCCAGACCGTGGGCGGCTTGCTGGCCCGGCTGACGGCCGAGAACCTGGCGCAGGCGGTGGCCATCGCCAGCATCCCGGAAGACATCCGCGGCTATGGTCACGTCAAGGAGCGTCACTTGAAGGCGGCCAAGGAAAAAGAAGCGGCCCTGCTGGCCGCCTTCAACGCGCCGACGCCGGCGGGCAGCGCCCACCACGCCGCCTGAGTTTGAGCGGGGAGGGGTGGCGTCCGCCATCGCTCCCCGGGCGTGCGCGGCCCGCGTCACGCCTGGCGCCTCAAGTCTCAAGTCTCAAGTCT
>DMYQ01000157.1:1967-3246 GCA_003482555.1 Janthinobacterium sp.
CAAGTCTCAAGTCTCAAGTCTCACGCCTCATGCCTGTTCCCGCGTTCTCCAAACGCGTTTTCTTTGCGCCGCCATTTCTCCGTTTCCCTTTTTTGCCTTGTCCGCGCGGCAGATGTGTGGGCATTTCCCTTGCATTGATGCTATCGTCGGGCGCGCCGACGTATCCCATGCTGGCATTTTCGGAGGTGGAATGCGGCGCGAAATAAGTCCGTTGGTATTCGCCGGCCTGGTAATGTTCAGCATGGGACTCACCGTCAGCTCGACCCGGCAGTTGTGGCACAGCGTGGCCTGGGTCGAGCACAGCGACACCGTATTGCTCGAGCTGGAAGCGCTGCTGTCCCTGGTCAAGGATGCGGAGACGGGCGAACGCGCTTATCTGCCAACCGGCAAACCCGACTATCTGGCGCCTTATGTGGCCGCCAGTGCCGGCCTGCAAACCCGCCTCGATACGCTGCCGAAGCCACTTACCGCGACGCCCACAGCGGCGGATTCGCTTCCGGCAGCGCCGCCCTGGCCGCTATCCTGGCATTTTTGACCCTGCTGCGGCGCTTCGTGGAGGCCCGCGCCGACGAACTGCGGCGCAGCGAGAGTTCGCTGGACGTGACTCTGGCCGGCATCGGCGACGGCGTCATCACCACCGACCGCGACGGCAAGGTGCTGTACTTGGGGAGAATGGCGGCCTCGGCGCTTGCATTGGGAGAGCCACTGAGTGGCTCCGTCGTGGTCGGAGCACTCACTATCGTGGCGGGCCTGGTATTGTCACTACGCGCCGCGTCGGCGCCGCGCCATCAGGACAAAGCCCGATAGCGGGCGTGGTTCAAAAGCGGCCCTTTTGGAGTAACTGTCCCGCGATAAGCAGCGTCAGCGTCGATTGGCCTCCATGCTGGAGATAATGCGTGCACAGTACGGCAATACCCTGTTCACGGCACTTGTTGCTTACCATGGTGACATCGCTGCGGTGTGGGAAAAGGTCGTTGGCAGGAAGCACAATTAGCAGCTTCTGGATGGAGGAAGGCGCCTTGATGGTGGATGGCGTTGTTGAATTCTACAACGTCGCTTTTCATGTAGCCTCTATGCTGGCGGCCACTGCTGTGCCGTGTGCTTTACGCGCAGAACGTCGATCTTTTTGGCGAGCACCCGGTAAATCACGACATAGCTTTCGTGCGCCACCAACTCGTAGGTGCCGCGCTTGCGGCCAGTGCGGCCGATGTGCGGATGTGCCGCTAGTGTAGTGTTGCGCTCTTCTTGCGACATAAAAATGCGTCTTTTCCGCCGATAC
>DMYQ01000157.1:3425-4623 GCA_003482555.1 Janthinobacterium sp.
CAACGCGCAACACTACACTAGTGGTGTTACCTTGCCCTCGATGAGGTCAATCATTTTTCCCGCATTGGCCGGGCTGTCCTTGGCGATATGCTGGCCGATTTTGATCAGATCGTTGATGGCCTGTTTTTTCCAGTGGATGACGTGCACGCGCGCCCCTTATGCGAGCTTGAGCGCGGCGCGCACCTGGCGCATCGCTTCGTCATGCGGGACGGTCGGGCTGGTGTCGTCGATAGCCTCCTGCACCTCTGCCTTGAGCCACTTCGTGTAGGCAGCAGCGGCGTGAGCGTCCTTCATCGCAGCGGCCCGGTCTGGACGCTTGGTCGCGGTGACGCTGTTGGGGTCGTAATTCACGGCGTCCACGTCGAAGCGCTGGATACCGACGCCTTTCAGATATTCGACCAGCGTTTCAAGCTTGCGGAAGATGCGCACCTGGTGGCTGCGCTGCGCCGCCAGTGCGCGCTCGGACATGCCGTACTTCACCAGGATGCCCCAGCCGCCGTCCTGCCCAACGACATGCGCGCTGCGCACAACACCGGCCTCGGCCAGCTTGGTCAGGGTCGTGTGGTCAATCGTTTCGGTCGTCATGTTTTTCTTCCTCTGTTTGTGCTACGTACAATGGTTATATTGTCCGCAAATTATAGAAGATTGCAAGCGACGTTTTTGATGACCGTGCCAGAAAATAGACATAAGGTCGCTTGTGAGCATGGAGCTGACACGGAGCAAGGGAACGTAAAACCGTGTTACCTAGCGATGAAAATCGTATGCATATTTCCAATGTGATGTTTAGCAATTCCTCGATGAAAACTACTGATTACGGAGTACCAAAATGCAACTGCCGCATTATCAAATCAATGCCTTCACTCGAGATGTTCATGGAGGCAACCCAGCGGGTGTCTGTCCGCTGACAAAATGCTTGGACGACGTGACACTCCAAGCTATTGCTACCGAGAACGGCAATGCCGAAACCGCTTTCTTCGTTGCCGAAGGCAACGATTACCAATTGCGTTGGTTCACCCCAGGGTGTGAAGTGGACCTGTGCGGACATGCCACGTTGGACCGCGTGGACGCTGCGTCACGAGCTAGTGTAGTGTTACGCTCTTCTTGCGACATAAAAATGCGTCTTTTCCGCCCATACTGCGTCAAAAATCCTTGCAATAACCCCGGTATTGCTGCGGTTTTTTCCTTGTCTCGGCGAAAA
>DMYQ01000054.1:0-1503 GCA_003482555.1 Janthinobacterium sp.
TTCGATTGCCAGGCAGCAAGCGCGCCCGCCCTGCAAGAGGAACTCCACGGCTTGCTTGAATATGCTGTCCTGGCAAGTCATCGGCAAGCGTTCGACCCCATGGAGTCGGCCATCGGGCAAGCCGGCATCCGTCTGCTTGCCAATACCGAACATCTGCATTCCGACTGGGCTTTGGTTGACGACTATCCGCTCTCGCGCCAGATGCTGGCCATGTCCAGGGTGTGGCGATCGCCGGACCGTTTGGAATATCTGGTTGCGGCCAAGGGTACGCCCGAGGCCATCATCGATCTTTGCCACATCGAAGCCGAGCGTGCCATCGCGATCGCCGCACGAGTGACGGCGCTGGCGAACCAGGGCTTGCGCGTGATCGGCGTCGCCCGCGCGAGCTTCCCCGCATCGCGTCTGCCGGACAATCAGCATGACTTCGAGTTTGCATTCCTCGGCCTGGTCGCATTGCAAGACCCGGTGCGGCCGGAGGTCCCCGAGGCCGTGGCGCAATGTCACGCGGCGGGGATGCGCGTGGTGATGATCACGGGCGACCATCCCGCGACGGCGTTGGCGATCGCGCAAAAGGCGGGAATCGCCAGCGCGGCGGGAAGCTTGTTGTCCGGCGCCGAGCTGGCGGCGATGGACGATACAACGCTGCAAGCGCGCCTCAAGGACACGGAAGTGTTTTGCCGGATCGCCCCCGAGCAAAAGCTACGCCTGGTGCAAGCCTTTCGCAGCCGTGGCGATATCGTCGCGATGACCGGCGACGGCGTCAATGACGCGCCCGCGCTGAAGGCGGCCAGCATCGGCGTGGCCATGGGCGCGCGCGGCAGCGATGTCGCGCGCGAAGCGGCGGCCCTGGTCTTGCTGAAGGACGACTTTTCTTCGCTATTGCTGGCGGTCCAGCACGGCCGCCGCCTGTTTGCCAATCTGCGCAAGGCCATCGTCTTTATCGTCGCGGTCCACATCCCCATCGTTGGACTGTCCATCCTGCCTGTGCTGTTTGGCTGGCCCATGCTGTTGATGCCGGTACATATACTCTTTTTGCAACTGGTGATAGACCCGGCCTGTTCCATCGTGTTCGAGGCGGAAGCGATGGAAGCGGAGGCCATGGTGAGCGCGCCACGCAAACCCGACGTGCGTTTGTTCGACCGCGAGGTGCTGGTACGCGGCTTGCTGCAGGGCTGCGGCCTGCTGGCCATGCTGGTCTGCTTTTACCTGCGGGTCAAATGGTCCGGCAAGTCCGACGACATGGCCCGCACCACGACCTTCCTCGCGCTCATACTGTCGAACCTGGGGCTGATATATACCAATCGCAGCTGGTCCCGGCCCTCATGGCAACGGAGGGGAGCGTCGAATCGTCCGTTTGTCTGGATCAGCCTGTCCGCCGTACTGCTCTTGCTCTTGGTACTAGCTGTCGACCCCATACGGGATCTTTTTGCATTTTCCCTTCCCGGCCTTGCGCTGCTGCTCGAATGCTTGCTCGTTGCCGCGATGAGCATCGCATGGTGCGAG
>DMYQ01000054.1:1640-3125 GCA_003482555.1 Janthinobacterium sp.
TAGCCGGCGACAAGCCGGACAGATTTTTGATTTTCTAAACCAAGGAAGCGACATGGAAAAACATAGGAACTTTGGCCCGGAATCCGAGCGGAGCTGGAAATATCGGCAACCGGCGATCTGGCTGCATTGGATATCCGCCCTTCTCATCGTCGGATTACTGGGCCTGGGCTGGTACATGATGTCGATCGAAGACGATCCTGGCAGCGGCTGGTATTTTGATCAGCACAAATCGTTTGGTCTGCTGCTGCTGATGCTCGTTCTGATACGCCTCGTTTGGCGTATCGGACACAAGCCCGAGCCACTGCCCGTCACAGTTCCCACGTGGCAAAAGAAACTGGCCGGCCTGACGCAGTGGCTGCTTTATGGCTGCATGCTGGCAATGCCGATCCTCGGTTTGATGGGCGCGTCCCACACCAAGCGCGGGGTGGCCCTGTTCGGGATGAAACTCCCGGCCTGGACGGTTCCCGATCATGATGTCGCGGAACAGTTTTTTACCCTGCATTCAATCCTGGCTTTTATCTTGACAGCCCTGATCGTCTTGCATGTGCTGGCCGGACTCAAGCACTTACTCGTGGACAAGGATGGCGTCTTTCATCGCATCTGGTTCTAAAGCCGGATCGGCGCGTGCGGATGCGTGACATACATTTATCCGTTTTCCGGCCTCATTGACAGCGGCCGCCGTTGGACTGGCCGCCGCGCCACGCCGCTCCCGGGCGGCGCCGGGCATCCATAGCCTCACTGCAGCAGCTTGCCCAGTTCCGCCGCCAGCACCGCCGAACTGGCGAAAAAGCCCTGGTACTGGTCGCAACCCTGGCCGCGCAAGAACTGCAGTTGCTCGGACGTTTCCACGCCTTCCGCGATCACCTTCATGTTCAAACCCTTGGCCATGGCGATGATGGTGCTGACGACCGCCGCGTCGTCCGGCGCCGCGCCGACGCCGCGGATGAAGGAGCGGTCGATCTTGAGCTTGTCGATCGGGTAAGCGCGCAGGTAGCCCAGGCGCGAATAGCCGGTGCCGAAATCGTCTATCGTCAGGCTGACGCCGAGCCGGCGCAAGGCTTGCAGGGTTTCCGCCACGCTGGCGCCGCCCTTCATCAGAACCGCCTCGGTGATTTCCAGCTCCAGGCAGGCGGGCGCCAGGCCCGACGCGCGCAACGCCTCGGCCACCGCGTGCAGCAAGTTCTTTTGCAGGAACTGCGCCACCGACAGATTCACCGCCACCACCAGCGGGTGGCCGTCTTCGTGCCAGCGGCGGCCCTGGCGGCAGGCTTGCAGCAGCACCCAGTTGCCGATCGGGATCATCAAGCCGCACTCCTCGGCCACGTCGATGAAGCGCTCCGGCTTGAGCAAGCCCAGTTCCGGATGCTGCCAGCGTATCAAGGCCTCGACCCCCACCATGGCGCCGCTGGCGATGTCGATCTCGGGCTGGTATTCCAGGATGAACTCGTCGTTCTCCAGGGCCCGCCGCAAGCCGTTTTCAAACGA
>DMYQ01000054.1:3312-9670 GCA_003482555.1 Janthinobacterium sp.
TTCCTTGGCGTGGTACATGGCGATATCGGCGTTCTTGATCAGGCTATCCATGTCGTCGCCGTCGCTGGGGAAGACGCTGACGCCGATCGAGGTCGACACGTGCAGCTCGGCCTCACCGATGTGGTAGGGCTGGGTCACCGCCTGCAGCACGGTGGCCGCCACGTGCGCGGCCTGGTCGATGCCGCCGATGTCGGCCAGGATGATGATGAATTCGTCGCCGCCCTGGCGGCTCACCGTGTCGACCCCGCGCACGCACTTGATCAGGCGCCGCGCCACTTCCTTGAGCAACAGGTCGCCGACGTGGTGGCCCATGCTGTCGTTGATGTTCTTGAAATGGTCGAGGTCGAGGAAGAGGATGGCCAGCATGGTGCGCTTGCGGCGCGCCGTCCCGAGCGCCAGGCTGAGGCGGTCGAGCAGCAGCACCCGGTTCGGCAAGTCGGTCAGGAAGTCGTGCTCGGCCAGGTGGCGCGTGTGCTCTTCCGATTTCTTGCGGTCGGTGATGTCCGACAGGATGCCCATGTAGTTGCTGATCTCGCCGCCCGCCTCGCGTATCACCGTCAGCGCCAGCCAGGCAGGGTACTGGGCGCCGTTCTTGCGCTGGCCCGTGATCTCGCCCTGCCAATGGTCGCTCACAGCCAGCTCGGCCCAGATGCGGTGGAAGGCGACCGGGTCTTCGGCGTCGCCGCGCTGCACGGTGAAGACGCTGCCTGTCATTTCCGCCGCGCTGAAACCGGTGATGTCGGTGTAAGCCCGGTTGATGGCAATGACGCGCTGCTGGCGATCCGTCACCAGGATGGCGTCGCGGGCGTTGTCAAACACTTGCGCCGACAGGTAGAGCGAGCTTTCGGCCTGCTTGCGCGCGGAAATGTCCCGTATCACGGCGTAAAACAGGTATTGGTGGTCGTAGGTGATCGAGGTGAGCAGCACCTCGGCCCAGAACAACTCGCCCTGGCAAGTCAGGTAGCGCCAGTCGTAGCGGCAATTGCCGTCCGCGTGGGCGCGCGCGGCCAGCTCGGCGTCGAGCGGCGCCGAGACGGCGCCGTCGGCCTGCCGCAAGGGCGAAAAATCGCTCAGGCGCTGGCCCAGCATGCGCTCCCGGTCGGCGCAGCGGAACAGGGCCACGGCGGCCGGGTTGACGTCGACGATGCGGTCGTCGCGTATCAGCAAGATGGCGTCGGTCGACTTGTCGTACAGTTGGCGGAAATTCTCGCCCACCAGGCCAAGCGCGCTCTCCTCTCGCTTGCGCGCCGTGATGTCCACGTCCATGCAATACATCTGTTGCGCGGCGCCCGCCGCGCCTACCGGGAACATGCTGGAATACACCCACAAGGCGCGGCCGTCGGGCGCGCGCACCTGCCAGTCGCGCGCCGCCTGCGGCTGGCCGGTGCGCCACAGGCACTCCACGGCGGCGGCGAACTCGGCCGCGCTCTCGCCGTGCGCCACCAGGGCCGCCGCCGGCTGGCCGATGGCGCGCTCGGCCGGCATGCCGTACAGCGCGGCGCTGCCGCGGTTCCAGAAGCGCACGATGCCGTCGCGGTCGACGCCGCGCACGGCCACGGCCGGCGCCAGTTCGAGTGCCGTCACGATGCCTGACAGCACGCCCAGCGCCGCCTGGCCCGGCCCCTTTGCGAGTTCCGCCTCGGCATGCCCGGCGCCGTCCTGGCCGCCCGGCGTGGAGGATTGCTCTTGAATGAAATCGGACACCTCGTACTCCCGGAAAGTGGGGCCGGCGCGGCGCAAAGCACGGCGCGGCGCGGCAATAGACTGTATTCTTGCCCCATGGAAAAATCGCCCTTTGACTTCGCTCAATCGTGCAAGCCGGCGCCTCGCCATGGATCAATATCCATTGCCGTATCGCAATTTAATGAGCGGTAGTCCTCTCCTCCGGGCTTTGCACCGACCCGCTTTTTGCGCATTCCAGGCGGGGTTTTGTGCGCCCTGTCGCAATCGGCTGGCGGCCGGTCTTGTAAATTCGTAAAGTATAAAACTATGCGGGGCCGGCCCGCCATTCCACCGAAAAAGAAAACACCATGAAACTCGAGACCCCGCCCCCCTCGCCCATCCGCCCCCTTCCATCCCGCCCGCGGCGCCACTGGCGCGCCGCCATCGTCGGCCTGGTCGCGCTGGGCGTGGCCGGCGGCGCCTGGGTCGCGCTGCGCCCGCACGGGCCGGCGCCGGCCGCCGCCAAGGAAGACGGCCCGGCCAAGGTGGCCGTGTATGAATTGGCGCGCGGCGACGTCGCCGCCGTCGAAGCGCGCGCCCTGGGCGTGGATTTGCCGCTGTCCGGCTCGCTGACCCCGCAAACCCAGGCCACCGTCAAGGCCAAGGCCTCGGGCACGGTGCTGGAAGCGGCGCCGCAAGAAGGCATGGCGGTGGCCGCCGGCCAGGTGCTGGCGCGGCTCGACGCCGGCGACTTGAACGCCCGCCTGACGCAGCAGCAGGCGGCCCTCGACGAAGCCCGTGCCAAGCTGTCCATCGCGCAAAAGAATGAGGCCAACAACCTGGCCCTGCTCAAGCAAAAATACATTTCGCAGACGGCTTACGACACCACGCAAAACAGCGTCGAACTGGCGCGCGCCAGCGTCAAGTCGGCCGACGCCCTGGTCGAGATCGCCCGCATCGCGCTGGCCGACACCGTCATCCGCGCGCCGCTGGCCGGCATCGTCAGCCGCCGCCACGTGCAAGCCGGCGACAAGCTGGCGCCCGACATGCCGGCCTACACCATCGTCAACCTGGCCCGCCTGACCCTGGAAGCGCAAGTGCCGGCGGCCGAGATCCCGCGCGTCAAGGTGGGCCAGGAAGTGCGTTTCCGCGTCGACGGCTTCGGCCAGCGCGACTTCCTCGGCAAGGTGGAGCGCATCAATCCGACCGCCGAAGCCGGTTCGCGCGCGATGCTGGTGTATATCGCCGTCGACAATGCCGACGCCACCCTGCGCGGCGGCATGTTCGCCAAGGGCCACATCACCACCGAGCGCTCGGCGGTGGCGCCGCTGCTGCCGCTGGCCGCCCTGCGCGCCGACGGCCAGGTGTATGCCATCGAAAACGGCAAGGTGGTGGCGCGCTCCGTGCAACTGGGGCTGCGCAACGAGGATGAGGGTTATGTCGAAGTCAGGCAAGGCCTGGCGGCCGGCGCCAGCGTCATCGTCACCCGCCTCGACGGCGTCAAGCCGGGCAGCGCCGTCAAGGTGGCGGGCGCCGCCGCTCCCGCCAAGCCGGCCTTGCTGGCGCAGAAAGGCTGAGCCATGTGGATCACTAAAACCAGTATTCAAAATCCCGTCTTCGCCACCATGGTGATGCTGGGCCTGATCGTGCTGGGCCTGTTTTCTTACCACGGCCTGGGCATCGAGAGCATGCCCAATGTGGTCTTGCCCTTCGCCGGCATCGAAGTCAATTACCCGGGCGCGTCGCCGGAAGCGGTCGAGAACGACATCACCCGCCCGATCGAGGACGCGATCAATACCGTCAGCGGGGTGAAGACCCTGCGCTCCAATTCCTGGGAGGGCCGGGCCGGCATTTACGTGGAATTCGAGCTGTCCACCAACATGGACAAGGCCATGCAAGACATCCGCGACAAGGTGGCCCGGGTGCGCCCCCTGTTTCCCAAGGAAGCCAAGGATCCCTACATCGCGCGCGCCGAGGGCGACAATGAAAGCCCGATCGCCGAGCTGACCCTCAGTTCCAGCGGCCACAGCCTGCGCGAGCTGTCGACCCTGACCGACCAGGTGATCAGCAAGCGCTTCCAGGGCGTGGCCGGGGTCGGCCGGGTGCGGGTCAGCGGCACCACCACGCGCCAGATCCTGATCAGCCTGAAGCCGCAAGAGATGACGGCCCAGGGCATCGGCATCGACGAAGTGCTGCGCGCGATCCAGGGCACGAACCAGAACCTGCCGGCCGGCAGCATCAGCCACGGCGCCACCGAACAATTGGTGCGGGTCGAGGGCAAGATCCGCGACGCCCGCGGCTTCGGCAAGGTGATCGTGGCGCGCCGGGCCAGCGGCCTGGTGTACCTGGAGCAAGTCGCTTCCATCGTCGACGGCGAACAGGAGGAAACCTCGATCGGGCGCGTCGACGGCAAGCGCGCCATCACGCTCGACATCACCAAGGTGCAGGACGCCAACGTGGTGGAAGTGGGCGAAGGCATCAAGCGGGTCGCCGCCGAACTGCAAAAGTCGCTGCCGGCCGACGTCACGCTGCGCATCGTCGACGATGAATCGGCGCGCGTGCAGAGCCAGCTCAACAACGTGAAGGAAACCATCCTCGAGGGCGCCCTCTTGACCATGCTGATCGTCTTCCTGTTCCTGCATTCCTGGCGCAGCACCATCATCACCGGCCTGACCCTGCCGATCTCGGTGATGGCCAGCTTCATCGCCATGAAAGCCTTCGGCTTCACCCTCAATTTCCTCACCCTGATGGCGCTGTCGCTGTGCATAGGCTTGCTGATTGACGACGCCATCGTGGTGCGCGAAAACATCGTGCGCCACCTCGGCATGGGCAAGAGCCACTTGAAGGCGGCCAACGACGGCACCAATGAAATCGGCCTGGCCGTGATGGCCACCACCTTTGCCATCGTCGCCGTGTTCGTGCCGGTGGCCTTCATGAAGGGCATCATCGGCCGCTTCTTCCTGCAATTCGGCATCACCGTCGCCGTCGCCGTGCTGGTGTCGCTGTTCGTCAGCTTCACGCTCGACCCGATGCTGTCCTCGGTGTGGCGCGACCCGGTGCAAGACCGCTTCAAGTATTTGCCGTGGCTGGGCCGGGCCATGGCCGCCATCGAGCGCCGCATCGACACCTTGCACATCTGGTATGGCAAGGTGCTGGAACTGGCCTTGCGCTGGCGCAAGGCCACCCTGGCGGCGACCCTGGCCCTGTTCCTCGCCAGCCTGACCCTGGTGCCCAGGATAGGCGGCGAAATGTTCCCCGACGTCGATCAGGCTTACATCCAGCTCAACTTCAAGACGGCCCTCGGCTCCAGCCTGGAATACACCGACTCGAAGGTGCGGCAAGTCGAGGACGCGCTGAAAGCCTTCCCGGAAATCGACAGCGTGATCGTCACCGTCGGCACCGAGGACGGGCGCAACACGGCGCACGTGAATCTCAAGCTCAAGGATATCAAGCTGGCGCCGCGGCGCTCGCAAAAGGCGCTGGAAACGGCGATCCGCGCGCGCCTGGCGCCGCTGGCCGGCATCACCCTGTCGGTCGGGCAAAAACCGATCTTCATCGCCATCCTGGGCACCGACGAGGCCAAGCTGGACGCCGTGGCGCGGCGCCTGATGGAAAAGATGCGCGTCATCAAGGGCATCGCCGACCTGGAATACAGCCAGGAGGGCGCCAACCCGTCCACCACCCTGAAGATCAACAATGAGCTGGCCAGCGACCTGGGCCTGTCGGTGGCGCAGATCGGCGGCGCCCTGCGGCCCTTCGTGGCCGGCGACACCAGCAGCCACTGGCTGGCGGACGACGGCCAGAACTACGACGTCAACGTCCAGTTGCCGAAAGCGGGCCGGCAAAAAATCGCCGATCTGGGCCAGTTGTCGCTGGCGTCAAGCAAGCTCGACGCCAACGGCAACCCGCTCATGGTGCCGCTGCGCCAGGTGGTCGAATTCGTCCCATCATCCAGCCCGCAGGTCTTGAAACGCCAGGCCCTGCAGCGCCGCGTGGCGATCTACGCCGGCGTCGACGGCCGGCCTTTCGGCGATGTCGACGCCGAGGTGCAAAAAGCCATCAAGGGCATGGCATTGCCGGCCGGCGTGCGCTTCGACGTCGGCGGCCAGTCGCAGGAAATGGCGGAAACCATGGGCGGCGCCATCGCCGCCCTGGGCATCGCCGTGATCTTTATTTACCTGGTGCTCGCTTCGCAGTTCGGCAGCTTCCTGCAACCGATCGCCATCATGGTGTCGCTGCCGCTGTCGCTGATCGGGGTGCTGCTGGCCCTGCTGGTCACGGGCAGCACCCTGAACGTGTTTTCCATCATCGGTTTCATCATGCTGATGGGGCTGGTGACCAAGAACGCCATCTTGCTGGTCGACTTCACCAACCACGGCCAGCGCGCCGGCAAGAGCCAGCACGCGGCGATCCTGGACGCGGGGCAGGTCAGGCTGCGGCCGATCCTGATGACGACCCTGGCGATGATTTTCGGCATGCTGCCGATGGCGATAGGTTTGGGCGACGGTGGCGAATCGCAGGCGCCCATGGGGCGGGCGGTGATCGGCGGGGTGCTCACCTCGACCCTGCTCACCCTGGTGGTGGTGCCGGTCGCCTACACGTATCTGGATAGCTGGGGCAGGCGCGCGGCCCGCTACCTGAAGGGCGAACACGGCGCGCCGACGGCCGTGGCCGAGATCGACGCCGAAGCCGAAGC
>DMYQ01000054.1:9868-22375 GCA_003482555.1 Janthinobacterium sp.
AGGGCCGAGCTGGCATGAGCGCGCCGGCCTGGCGGACCACCCCCGGGGGCCGCGGCCCGCAAGGCCCCGATGCCGGGCGCGGACCAGCCTGGCATGCATGCCAGGCGCCGCGCTCGCGGCGGAGACCCGTCCGTTTATGCGGCCGGGGTCGCCTCGGCTTCGTCGCCGTCGGCCTCGTCTTCGTCGGCGGCGTCCGGCGTGCCGTCATCGGCCTTCGGATTGTTCTTCGCTTCCAGCTTGCGCTTGGCTTTTTCCTCGGCCTTCTTCTTTTTTTCTAATTCTTTTTGCCGTTTTTCGTACTGGAAATTTGTCTTTGCCATTTACTACCTCTATAGATTTTGATGAACAACTGAACCCACATTATGACCCAGATATGACATTCGTAAATTTTTTCAGCCCCGGGGATGATGTTGCGCATGTAGCACTTTGAGGCGCTCGCGCGCCACGTGGGTGTAGATTTGCGTGGTCGAGATATCCGAATGCCCCAGTAACAGTTGCACCACGCGCAAGTCGGCGCCGTGGTTCAGCAAGTGGGTGGCAAAGGCGTGGCGCAGGGTGTGCGGCGACAGCGGCGCCTTGATGTCGGCGCGCAGCGCGTGCTTCTTGATGAGTATCCAGAACATCTGGCGCGTCATCGGGCCGCCGCGGCGGGTCACGAACAGGGCGTCGTCGACCTGGCCGTCGAGGATCACGCCGCGCGCTTCCCGCAAGTAGCGCTGGATCCACAGGCGGGCTTGCGCGCCGAAGGGCACCAGGCGCGTCTTGGCGCCCTTGCCGGTGACGCGCAGCACGCCGTCGTTCAGGCTCAGCTCGACCGTTTTGAGTTCCACCAGCTCCGACACGCGTAAACCGCTGGCGTACATCAGTTCCAGCATGGTGCGCTCACGCAAGCCCAGCGCCGTGTTCACGTCGGGCGCCGCCAGCAGGGCTTCGACCTGGGCTTCGCTGAGCGTGTGCACGAAGCGGGTCGGCTGCTTGGCCGAGGCCAGCTTCAGGCAGGGGTCGATGGTGATGTGCTTTTGCCGCAGCGCCATCTGATAGAAGCGCTTGAGCACCGACAGGCGCCGGTTCGCCGAACTGGCCTTGGTCTCGTCGTTGCGGGCGCTGAAGTAAGCCTCGATGTCGGCCGCGCCGACGGCGAACAGATCGGCCAGCGCCGGACGCGCCACTTCCAGCCAGCGCGCGAACAGGCGCAGGTCGCGCCGGTAGGCGTCCAGGGAATTCTTCGATAAGCCATCTTCCAGCCACAGGCTGTCGCAAAAATCGTCGATCAGGGCCGCGTTGGCGGGCGCCTCAAGCGCGGGCTTGGCGGACTCGGCTGTCGGCTTCGCCATCAATAGCCCGCCGCGCCCTCGTGCGCCAGCAGCCAGCGCTTGACGCCGAGGTGGAAGCCGTTGGCGTCGTCGTGCTTGGAAAAGCCGCCCAGCCCGCCCGCCGCCGTGACCCGGTGGCAGGGCACCACCAGCGGAAACCAGTTCGCGCCGCAAGCCTGGCCGACCGCCCGCGCCGCCGTCGCGATATGGCGGGCGACCTGGCCGTAGGTGCGCACCTGGCCGCGCGGGATCGTGGCGATCGCGTCCCAGACGCGGTGCTGGAAGGCGCTGCCGAGCGGCGCCAGCGGCAAGTCGAAGGGGAAATCGGGATCGGCGAAATAGCGCGCGATCTGTTCGGCCGCCAGGGCGGACAGGGCATCGGCCGCATCCTTCTCGTCGAAGTGCGGCGGCAGGTAGACCAGTTCGCGCAGCAGGCCGGCTTCGGCGCGGATGCCGATGGCGCCGAAAGGAGCCGCCACGATGGCTGAAAAGAAGGCACTGCCCTGTTGTTTTTCCATCACGTTAGTTTATCTTATTATGAGGAAAATACCAGTTGCACCGGCGTTTACACGAAACGGCGGACGAAAAAAAGCGCACCTTGCGGTGCGCTCCAAACCTTGCTCGCGTTCCCGGCCGTTTGGGACTCGCCGTAGCTAGCTTGTGGCAGCTTGCAGCGATGACTCCAACAGCATTCTGTGAAACGCGTGTCTCCTCAATATATCCCCGGTATCGATACCGTTCTTATATACACTCCCCACCTCGTACTTCTTGTCCTTGCCATCGGGGCAACTCGATGTTCTGTCCGCCCTAAAAGTCGCCCATCATAGCGTACTTAATAAGCAATTTCGCTTTTTTTTGCGATATGCGGCCGCCATTCGCACGCGGCATGAATTATATATGGACTCCCATCCGCATTGTGTGCTAGTCGACGGGGTTCCGCCGCGCTCATTCCGGCGCCGTCCGAGCCATGAAACCGGCGGACACCGGCGAAAACTAACGCGCCCCTTCCCGGTTGATGGCGCCGATCAATTCCTTGCCGATGCCTTCCTCCATGTCTTTTTGCACCGGCGCCAGCGCGCGCCGCCAGTCGGCCTGTTCCTTGACGCTGAGCGTATAAATCCGCGTCTTGCCGGACCGGCGGATCGCCTCCAGGGCGGCGTCGTTGTCGCGCTGGGCGATGGCTTTTTCAAACGTGGTCGCTTCGCGCATGGCTTGCTCGAGCACGCGCCGCAAGTCGGCCGGCAAGCCGTCCCAGAATTTCTTGTTGACGATCACGGCGTAACCCAGGTAACCGTGGTTCGACACCGTCAGGTACTTTTGCACTTCGTGCATCTTTTGCGTGTACATGTTCGAGGGCGGATTTTCCGTGCCATCCACCACCCCGGTCTTCAAGGCCTGGTAGACGTCGGCGAAGGCCAGCACCTGGGGCTGGGCGCCCAGGGTGCGCATCTGCGCGTCGAGCACGCGCGAAGACTGGATGCGCATCTTCAAGCCCTTGAAATCGGCCGGCGTGCGCAGCGGCCGGTTGGCGGACATCATCTTGAAGCCATTGTCCCAGTAAGCCAGGCCGGTGATGCCCTTGGGTTCCAGTTTTTTCAGCAGGGCCTTGCCGATTTCGCCCTCGGTGACGTTGTAGAGCGCGGTCTTGGTGGGAAAGATGTAGGGCAGGTCGAAGGCTTCGAATTCCTTCACGCCCAGGGGGCCGAACTTGGCCAGCGACGGCGCCAGCATTTGCACGGCGCCCAGTTGCAGCGCTTCCAGCTCGTCCTTGTCCTGGTATAACTGGCTGTTCGGGAACAGCTCGACCTTGATCCGGCCGCCGCTGGCTTTTTCGGCCAGCAGCTTGAAGCGCTCGGCGGCCTGGCCCTTGGGCGTGTCGGGCGCGACCACGTGGCTGAACTTGATGACGATGGGCGCTTGCGCGCGCGCGTGGGAGGCGAGCGCCACGCACAAGACCAGCAACAGCGATTTCATGGCGTCTCCGAGGGGCATACTCTATTATACGTTTTGGCGCAGTGTGTCCCACACTGGCCGCCTCGGCAATTGTGGAAAACCACAATACGCCGCCGCCCGCGCAACGCTAATCATCGTGTCATGAAAAAACCGTTTTCCCCCGTCCGTCCGCCACAACTCAACAGTTTCCTGCGCTGGACGCTGCCGGTCGTGCTGGTGCTGCTCTTCCTGGTGATCCTGTTCTGGCTGCCGTGGCAGGCGCGCCAACTGGAAAACAATGAACGCCAGGAACAGTTGATCGCCGACACCCTGTGGGTCGAGCAAACCATCCGCTTCCAGCTGCGGCACGACGAAGAAAGCTTGCGCACCCTGGGCGCCGACCTCGGCGCCGCCCGCCTGGACCGGGACGGTTTGCGCGCGCGCATGCGCCAGTTGCTCAAGAATGGCAGCGCGCTGCGGCGCGTGAGCTGGCTCGACGCCGACGGCCACGTGCTCGTCTCCAGCGACGCCGGGCCGGCGCGCGAACCTTTCACGTCGGCCTCTTCGCGCGCCGCCGCCGAACGGGCGCGCAAGATCCACACCCCCCAATACAGCCAGCCCGAGGCCGGCGACGGCGAGCCGGCCATGCTGATGGATTACCACCTGCCCCTGTATCGCGCCGGCGTCTACAGCGGCAGCCTGGTCGCCACCTACCGGGTCGCCAAGCTGCTCGACGACATGGTGCCCTGGTGGTTCGCCCAGGACAACCAGATCAGCCTGCTCGACCGCGACGACAAGGTGCTGGCGCGGCGCGCCGCCGCCGGCCCCGGCCACGGCGTCTACACCCACAAGCGCGCCCTCGACCTGCCCGGCGCCACCGTGGTGCTGTTCACCGACAGCGTCAAGGGCGAGCCGCGCCTGCTGCCCAATTTGCTGGTCGGCTCCGTCATCGCGCTCTCGCTGGGACTGCTGGGCAGCCTGCTGGCCCTGTGGCGCCACATCGCCCGCCGCCTGGCCGCCGAGAGCGCGCTGCGCCAGCAGATGACGTTTCGCACGGCGATGGAAAACTCGCTCGTGACGGGCCTGCGCGCGCGCGACCTGGAGGGCCGCGTCACCTACGTCAACCCGGCCTTTTGCCAGATCGTCGGCTATCCGCCCGAGGAGCTGGTGGGCAAGCTGCCGCCCATGCCCTACTGGGCGCCGGAAGCCATGGTCGACTACCAGCAGCGCTTCGCCGGGGTCCTGGCCGGCACCATCACGCCGCAATTCGAAACCCTCTTCCAGCGCGCCGACGGCACCCGCGTGCCGGTGCTGATCTTCGAGGCGCCCCTGGTCGACAAGGACGGCACCCAGACCGGCTGGATGGGTTCCATCCTCGACATCTCGGACCGCAAGCGCATCGAGGAATTGAACCGGCAGCAGCACGAAAAGCTGCAGACCAGCGCGCGCATGGCCACCATGGGCGAGCTGGCCTCGATGCTGGCGCACGAGCTGAACCAGCCGCTGGCTGCCATTTCCAGCTACACCACGGGCGCCCTGAACCTGATCGCGCGCGCCACCGACAGCGGCGCCGCCGTCGACACGGCGATCCTCAAGCCGGCCCTGGAACAGGCCAGCGCCCAGGCCAGGCGCGCCGGCCAGATCATCCGCAGCGTGCACGAATTCGTCAAGAAGCGCGAGCCGGAGCGCCAGGACGTGGCCATAGCCGCCCTGGTCGAAGGCATAGGCGCGCTGATCGAACTGCAGGCGCGCAAATGCTACGTCACCGTCGAAACCGGCATCCCGGCCGACTTGCCGCTGGTGCGCGCCGACCCGGTGATGATCGAGCAGGTGCTGCTGAACCTGACCCGCAACGCCATCGAGGCGATGCAAGACATCGCCCCCGAACGGCGCGTGATGCGCCTGCGGGCCCGCTTCGACCCGCTCGGGCAGTGCGTCACGGTGGCGGTCAGCGACCAGGGCCACGGCATCCCGCAAGACGTGGCCGAGCGCCTGTTTTCGCCGTTTTTCTCGACCAAGGCCGAGGGCATGGGCATGGGCTTGAATATCTGCCGCACCGCCATCGAATTCCATGGCGGCACCCTGAACCACAGCGCCAACCCGCGCGGCGGCACCATCTTCGAATTCCCCCTGCCCGCCGTACCATGAACGACACCATCTGGAGAACACCATGCTGCATATCGTCGACGACGAAGAGGTAGTGCGCGATTCGCTGTCCTGGCTGGCCGCTTCGCGCGGCATCGCCGCCCGCGGCTACGCCGACGCGAGCCAGTTCCTGGCCCGGATGGCGGGCGACTTCGACGCCCACGGCGACTGCGTGCTGCTCGACGTGCGCATGCCCGTCATCAACGGCGTGGCCGTGTTCGATCAGTTGGTCGGGCGCGGCCTGGCGCAGCGCCTGCCGGTGATCTTCCTGACCGGCCACGGCGACGTGCCGATGGCGGTCGACAGCCTGAAACGGGGCGCCTTCGACTTTTTTGAAAAACCCTTCAACGACAATGATCTGATGGACCGGGTCGAGCTGGCCCTGGCCGCCTCGCGCCAGGCCGGCGAACTGGCGGCCGTGCACGCCCGCCTGGCGACCCTGTCGACGCGCGAGCGCGAAGTGCTGGAGCTGATACTGGCCGGGAAAATGAACAAGGTGGTGGCCGACAAGCTGGGCATCAGCATGCGCACGGTGGAGGTGCACCGGGCCCACATCTTCGACAAGATGCAAGTCAAGACGGCGGTCGAACTGGCCGGCCTGCTGAAGTAGGCGCGGACGGTCCGTCGACGCCGATGCGGCTCAAAAAATCCTTGCATTGGGCAGCGAGCAATCGGGGCGCCTCGACCATGGGGGCGTGGCCGATGCCTAGCAAAATCAGTTTGCGGCTGCCCGCGATGTGTGCGTTCAAAAAATCGGCATCATCAACATGGACAACCTGGTCTTGCGCGCCCCAGATAATGAAGGTCGGCATGGAGATTTGTGGAAGAATTGCCCGCTGATCGAAATCGCGCAAGATATCGTGATAGATTTTCCGGTCCATCTCTACCCTCTGCATTTTTTTCTGTGCCAGTAACTTCAAGAACATGGCGGGAATATACGGCGGCTTGCTCATGGCGATACGCATCAAATAACGATAGTCTTCCATGCTGCGCACTTCCATCATCGCATGTCTCGCGTCCGCCTCCTTGTCGGCGCGCATCGATCCCGGCCTCGCTTCGACTCCGGCCGCGCTCATGAGTATCAACGATGCAATCAGTTCGGGATGGCTGGCGGCAAGCCGCAAGGCGATGGCGCAGCCCATCGAATTGGCGATCAAATGGACTTGGCGCAATTGCAAGCTCGCCAGAAATTCCGCCACGCGCAGTGCCTGATGCCCGATGTCGTAGTCGAGCGCCATGTCGTGCCCGCTATCGCCATGCCCGGGCAAGTCTGGAATGATGATGCGCCGGGTGCCGCCGAGGTAACGCGCAAAGCGCACCCAGGACTCTTTCTCCGCTCCAGCGCCATGCAACATGACAATGGCGCAATCGCTGCCGGCCTTGTCCAGATAACTGAGCTCACCAAAGCTCAGAGTCCGCCGGCAGGGGCGCAAGCCGGCTTTTTTGTATTCGGCGGCAATGATGAATTGAAAGCTGCGGGCGATGCCGCGATGCAGGTGGCGCTTGATTGCTGACAGCACGATGGATTCCCGGTCGATAGATGAGGCAATGGGGCCGGCGGCTGGCCGCGTCAAGCGTGGTTCGCGGCGACGGCGCGCTTATTCAACGTGAGGCCAGCGCAGCCTTGTCGGTCCTGGCTACCTCGACGATGACGGCGCTGGCAATGTCGACGCCGGTGGGAGCGAGCGCTTCGACGCTCGTCTTTACAAAAAAACTCCTGAAAAACAATGATAATTATATATGTATAGTGAATTTTCTGATTGAGATTCGGGCAAGGAAGCCTCCGATAAAATCGGATCAGCGGTGCCGTTGCAGCGCCCACGCCACGTGCTCGCGCACAATCTCGGACGGGTCGAGGCGGCGCGCCTCCAGGGCGGCGACGATGGCGGGCGCGCCCCGATCCCCGTCGGCCGCGTTGCCCAGGCCGACGGCCAGGTTGCGCAACCAGCGTTCGTGGCCGATGCGGCGGATGGCGCTGCCCTCCATGCGGCGCTGGAATTCGTCCTCGCTCCAGGCGAACAACTCGACCATGGTGGCGCCGCCCAGGCCGTTGCGTTCGTCGAAATCGGCCAGCGGCGCGCGCTGCGCGAACTTGTTCCACGGGCAGGCGGTCTGGCAGTCGTCGCAGCCGTACACGCGGTTGCCGATCAGCGGCCGCAGCTCTTCCGGGATGGCGCCCTTCAGTTCAATGGTCAGGTAAGAGATGCAGCGGCGCGCGTCGAGCCGTTGCGGGCCGAGGATGGCCTGGGTCGGGCACACCGTGATGCAAGCCTGGCACTGGCCGCAGTGCGGGCTGGCCGGCGCGTCCACCGGCAGCGCCAGGTCGACCAGGATCTCGCCGAGGAAGAACATGGAGCCGGCCTCGCGGCTGAGCAGCAGGGTGTGCTTGCCGCGCCAGCCCAGGCCCGCCTTCTCGGCCAGCGCCACTTCCATCACGGGGGCCGAATCGCTGAACACGCGAAAGCCGAATTCGCCGACGGCGCCGCGGATGCGTTCGGCCAGTTGCTGCAGGCGCGAGCGCATCACCTTGTGATAGTCGCGTCCGCGCGCGTACACCGAGACGACGGCGGCGCCGGGGTCGGCCAGGCGCGCCGCCTCGCCCGCGCGCCAGGAGTCAAGCGTCGCCGGCGGCAGATAGTTCATGCGCGCGCTGATGACGCGCACCGTGCCGGGCACCAGTTCCGCAGGCCGAGCACGCTTCATGCCGTGGCTTGCCATATAATCCATCTGACCGTGAAAACCGGCGTCCAGCCAGGCCCGCAAGCCCGGCTCGAGCCGCGCCAGATCGACATCGGCGATGCCGACGCCGGCAAAGCCCAGTTCCGCGCCCCAGCTCTTGATGGTGCGCGCCAGCGCGGCTAAATCAGGTTCGGTGGAAGGCATGCTGGAACTTCTCTGGCTCGCGGTTACAATGGACAAGGCCGCAACCGCTGCCCCCTCAGATATTTATACGACATTCTATTCGATGCAGCACATGAAAGCCCATTTTCAAGCCCACCTGCACGACGAGGCCGGCACCGCCGCGCTCGGCGCGGCCCTGGCGCGCGCGCTCGCGCCCGGCCTGGCGATCTACCTGCACGGCGACCTCGGCGCCGGCAAGACCGCCCTCACGCGCGCCCTGCTGCACGCGGCCGGCCACGCCGGCCACGTGAAAAGCCCGACCTATACCCTGGCCGAGCCGTACACCATCGCGCTCGGCGGACGGGCCGTGAACCTGATCCATTTCGACCTGTACCGCATGGGTAGCGCGGAAGAGTTCCTCGACGCGGGCTTCCGCGAAGACTTCAACGGCGACAATATCTGCGTCGTCGAATGGCCGGAAAAAGCCGAAGCGGTGTTGCCGCCGGCGGATTTGAATGTGTTCCTGGAGGTATCGGGCCAGGGGCGTGATGTAAAATTGCAAGCGTCATCTGAATTGGGTCTGTCATGCCTCCACCGTCTCAAGTTCGCCCCCAATCTGTGAAGCCCGTCACCCGGCGCACCGTGCTCAAGGCCGGCGGCACCCTGCTGCTGTCGGTGCTCGCCCCCGCCACCGCCCACGCCGCGCAAATTCTCGCCGTGCGGGTCTGGCCGGCCGACGATTACACCCGCGTCACGCTGGAAAACGACAGCGTGCTGAAAGCCACCCATTTCATCGTCAAGAACCCGGAACGCCTGGTGGTCGACGTCGAGGGCCTGGAGCTGAACGCGACCCTGAAGGGCCTGGTGGCCAAGATCCAGTCGGGCGATCCCTACATCAAGCAGGTGCGGGTCGGCCAGAACCGCCCGAACGTGGTGCGCCTGGTGTTCGACTTGAAGGAAGAGGTGAAGCCGCAAGTGTTTTCGCTGGCGCCCATCGGCGCCTACCAGCACCGCCTGATTTTCGATCTGTATCCCGTCAAGCAGCCCGACCTGATCGCGGCCATGATCGAAAAGGGCGAGTGGTCCGGCGACAGCCTGCCGAAGCGGCCCGCGGTCGAGGGGGAAGCGCCGCCGGAGGTGGCGCCACCGGCCGCGGCGGCCTCGCAAACGACGACGGCTACGGCGACGCCGCCGCCGGCCACGCCGGCGCTGCCGAAACCCGAGATCGCCGCCACGCCGTCCAGGCCGAAACCCGCGGACAGGCCGGGCCCGCGGCAAAAAGTGATACGCATGATCACCATCGCCCTCGACCCGGGCCATGGCGGCGAAGATCCGGGCGCCAGCGGCAGCCGCGGCACGCACGAGAAGGATATCGTGCTGGCCATCGCCAAGCGCCTCAAGTTCAAGCTGGAAGAGCAGCCCAACATGCGCGTCATGCTGACCCGCGACGCCGACTTTTTCGTGCCGCTGCAAATGCGCGTGGAAAAGGCGCGCAAAATCCAGGCCGACCTGTTCGTCTCCATCCACGCCGACGCCTTCGTCGAAACCAGCGCGCGCGGCTCTTCCGTGTTCGTGCTGTCGGAAAAGGGCGCCAGCTCGGGCGCGGCGCGCTGGATCGCCAACAAGGAAAATCTGGCCGACTCGATCGGCGGCGTGAACCTGGTGAAGGGCTCCGACAAGCAGCTGGCCAGCGTCCTGTTCGACCTTTCGACGACGGCCCAGATCAACGACAGCCTGAAACTGGGCAAGGCCGTGCTGAATGAAATCGGCGGCATCAACCGCCTGCACAAGGGCTCGGTCGAACAGGCCGGTTTCGCGGTGCTGAAGGCGCCCGACATCCCCTCCATCCTGATCGAGACGGCCTTCATTTCGAATCCAGAGGAAGAGGCCAGGCTGACCGACAACGCTTACCAGGACCAGCTCGCCGACGCCATCGTCAAGGGCATCCGCCGCTATTTCGCGAAGAATCCGCCGCTGGCGAAAAACCGCCAGACTTGAAACGGGAGAGTGCATGGAAAAGATCACGATAGGCGCCTTGCCGGCCGTGCGCATCGGCGCCGCCGACGGCGCCCGGGCCAGCATTACCCTGTACGGCGGCCACCTGGTGTCGTGGCAGGCCGCCGACGGCCGCGAGCGCCTGTTTTGCAGCGCCCTGTCGGCGCTCGACGGCAGCCGCGCCATCCGCGGCGGCGTGCCGGTGATTTTTCCCCAGTTCGGCGCCCGCGGCAAGGGCTTGCGCCACGGTTTCGCGCGCGTCTCCACCTGGCGCCTGAGCGGCGGCGGCCAGGACGGCGAGCAGCATTTCGCCGAGTTTTGCCTGAACCAGGACGACTTGCCGCCCAAGCTGGCGGCGGACTGGCCCTACGCCTTCGAGCTGCGCCTGCGCGTGGCGCTGCAACCCGACGGCCTGGATCTGTCGCTCAGCGTGCGCAACACGGGCGCCGCGCCCTTCCCGTTTTCGGCCGCCCTGCACACGTATTTTCTGGTCGAGAACCTGGACGATTGCGTGGTGGCCGGCCTGCAGCATCTGCGCTATTCGGACGACAGCGACGCCATGGCGCTGCAGGAAGAGCCGGCCCTGCGCATGGGCGGGAAGATCGACCGCATCTATTATCAATTGCCCGGCGCCCTGGGCTTGAAGGCCGGCGCGCAGGCGCTGCGCCTGGAGCAGGATGGCTTCACGGACGCGGTGGTGTGGAATCCGGGCGCCGCCGACGCGGCCGCGCTGGTCGACCTGGAAGACGAGGAATACCGGCGCTTCGTCTGCGTCGAGCCGGCCCTGATCGAACCGGACTCGCTGGCCGCCGGCGCCGAATGGAGCGGCTTGCACCGCATCCGCATCGCGGAATAATCGTCGCGGCTAGTTCGATTCCATCACCACGCGGCCCGAGCTGGGCTGAATGGGGCGCGCGTTGAGCGGGTACAGGCGGCTGAACAGGGCCATCTGGGCCGCCGAGGCTTGCACTGGATCCTTCATCACCATCCACAACACGCCCTCGCTGCAGGGCGGCGTAGTCAGCGATCCCATGTAGGTGAAGTATTCGCGTTTGCGCGGCAGCATATCGGTCGGGTCGACCAGGATGGACGGCGCCACCACTTCGTTTTTTTCCAGCGGCAGATTGTTCCAGATGGTCTGGATGGTGCTTTGCGCCTTGCCCCGCTCCAGCAGAATGGCCACCACGGCCAGCCGGCCCTCGGCGTCCTTGTGCACCAGGTGCACCACCATTTCAAAGCCCCTGCCGTTGATGCGCTCCTCGGACGGGCGGTGGAAGTGGAATTGCATCAGCTCGTACATATGGTTTCGCACGGTGATGTAATTGCCGCCGCCGACGGTCACTTGCACCGTGTGGCCGTTGTCGATCACGTTGAAGGACGAGGGCTTGTAGTCAAAGCTGATCTGTTCCAGGTCGACCTTCATGGCGTCGCGCAAGTCGATCGGCGACTGGCGCGCGCCGTTGGCGCACTTGGACCAGTCGGAATTGATCCTGGACCAGTTGTCGGGGCCGCTTTCCCCCTCGTATGACCAGTGGGTGCCGTGGACGGGCGCGGGCGCGGCCGCCGCCGTCAAGGCCGCCGCGCGGGCGATGCGAGCCTTCCTGGCCCTGGCCGCTTGCGCCGCGCGCGCCGCCTGGCTGGCGCGCATCTCGGCCAGGCGCGCCGCAATCTTGGCCGACAGGTCGACCTCGGCCTGCTCTTCGCTGACGCGCGAAGAAGTGCCCATGGGCGCGCCGGGCGAGCTTGGACGTTTCGAGAGGACGGATTCGGTGATGGTTTTGGCGGCGGCGGCCTTGGCCGCTTCGCTGGCCGGCGCGCTGGCGTGAGGTTCGTTCGCGCTTGCCGCCATCATGACAAAGCTGCAGGCTAACAGGGCGATCAGTATGCGCATGGGATTCCAGAAAATGAAAAATACACTCTGGTATACGGCAACGACAGGCTAAAACTTGAGTCGCGCGGCCTCGCGCCGCGCGATTTATTGCAAATCGAAAACTCAGGCGCGCCGCATCTTGCCGATCAACTTCCACAAGCCGCCCAGCAGGATGGGCACCACGGCCACGCCGACGCCGCACAGTACGATCAGGGTCAGGTGTTCGCGCACTTGCGGGATATTGCCAAAGAAATAGCCGGCCGTCGCTAAGCCGCCCACCCAGATCAGGGCGCCGGTCAGGTTATACATCTGGTAGCGGGTGTGGGTCATGTCCGAGACCCCGGCCACCAGCGGCGCGAAAGTGCGCACCACCGGCACGAAGCGGGCCAGGATGATGGTCTTGCCGCCGTG
>DMYQ01000054.1:22570-22808 GCA_003482555.1 Janthinobacterium sp.
AGGATGATGGTCTTGCCGCCGTGTTTTTCAAAAAAATCGTGGGTGCGGCGCAGCGCTTCCTTGTTGATCCAGCGGTAATCGTGGGTGAAGACCCGGTGTCCGATGGCTTCGCCTATCCAGTAATTGAGGGTGCTACCGCTGACGGCCGCCGTCACCAGCAGCGGCATCAGCACCGCCAGATTCATTTGCCGGGTCGCGCAAAACGCACCCGCAATGAACAGCAAGGTGTCGCCGGGCA
>DMYQ01000229.1:0-353 GCA_003482555.1 Janthinobacterium sp.
ACCGGCCAGATCGGCGCCGCCCTGGCCGCCGGCAACGTGGTGCTGGCCAAGCCGGCCGAGCAAACGCCATTGATCGCCAGTCGCGCCGTCGAACTGCTGCACGAGGCGGGCGTGCCGGCCGCAGCCCTGCAATTTTTGCCGGGCCGGGGCGACATCGTCGGCGCCGCCCTGTGCGCGGACGCCCGCGTCAAGGGCGTGATCTTCACCGGCTCGACCGAAGTGGCGCAGCTGATCAACCGCACTTTGGCCAAACGCGCGGTCGAGGAGGCTTGCGACATTCCCCTGATCGCGGAAACGGGCGGGCAAAACGCCCTCATTGTCGACTCGTCCGCCCTGCCCGAGCAAGTGGTGCA
>DMYQ01000229.1:498-1857 GCA_003482555.1 Janthinobacterium sp.
CCTGGCCACCGACATCGGCCCCGTCATCGACGCCGAGGCGCAGCGCAATCTGCAAGCCCACATCGACAAGATGAAAGCGCGCGCGCTCGACCATTTCGCGCTCGACTTGCCGCCCTCGAATGGCACCTTCATCGCCCCGACCGTGCTGGAAATCACATCGCTGTCGGAATTGACGCAAGAAGTGTTCGGCCCCGTCCTGCACGTGATCCGCTACAAACGGGCCGAGTTGCCGCAATTGATAGACGACATCAACGCCAGCGGTTTCGGCCTGACCCTGGGCATCCACTCGCGCATCGATGAAACCATCGACTACATCGCCAGCCGCGCCCACGTCGGCAATATCTACGTGAACCGCAACATCGTCGGCGCCGTCGTCGGCGTGCAACCCTTCGGCGGCGAAGACAAGTCCGGCACCGGGCCGAAAGCGGGTGGCCCCCTGTACCTGAAACGCCTGCAACGCAACGCGGCGCCGGCCGCCGCCCACCAGCGCCAGCCGACGCCGGCCCTGAGCGCCTTGACGACCTGGGCCAAAACCCACGGACACGAAGCCCTGGCGGCCATGGCCGGGGAATACGCGCGCACCACCCTGCTTGGCGGCGTGACGCTCTTGCCCGGCCCGACGGGTGAACGCAACACGCTCAGTTTCGTGGCGCGCGGCACCGTCGTGTGCGTGGCCGCTTCCGTCGACGGGCTGCTCAACCAGCTCGCCGCCGCTGTGGCCAGCGGCAACAAGGTGATTCTCGTGTCCCCGTCCAGCAAGCTGATACCGGACAGTTTGCCGGCGGCGGTGAAGGAATGCATAGCGTGGGTAGCCGATATCGACGCCTGCACCAGCCCATTCCAGGTCGTCATGGTCGAACAAAGCCTGGCACAGGGGATCAAGCCGGCCCTGGCGGCCCGTACAGGGTCCCTGGTACTCACGGTGGAGACCACGGCCGAGGGCAACATCCCCTTGTGGCGTCTGGTCGCTGAGCGGGCTCTGTGCGTGAATACGACGGCAGCCGGTGGCAATGCCAGCCTGATGACCCTGGGCGCATAGGGACATGGCGCAGTCGGCTGGTCCAAGCCGGCCGGCGGCGCCGTCTTCAAATCGCGGCATTGCGTCACTCGCGACCATCGCGGGTGGCAGGCCGAAACCTGGCACATATTTCCCCGCAACGATAGTCCGGGTCGACCCTGCCTGACGGCTCGACCGGAATCGTCGGCACAATCGAGCAAGATCCTGGTAGCGCCTACGTGTTTCGCTTCGTAAGATGGATGACCATTCTCCTCTTCGAAAAAGATACACTGGCCATGAACCTTCATTCCAAAAACAATTATTTTTCGACCGAAGCATCCCTCGGCGCGGGCCGGCGCGCG
>DMYQ01000229.1:1959-2954 GCA_003482555.1 Janthinobacterium sp.
TCCCGCAAGCTCCACGCCAGTCTGGCCTTGCTCGGACTGGCGCTGCTGCTGTTCCCTTTCATCGCATCCCAGTTCGGCAATTCCTGGGTACGCATCATGGACATGGCGTTGATGTACATCATGCTGGCGCTGGGCTTGAATATCGTCGTCGGTTTTGCCGGCCTGCTCGATCTTGGCTATATCGCCTTCTACGCGCTCGGCGCCTACATGACGGCCTTGCTGGCGTCGCCCCACTTCTCGGTCGTGCTGGCGTCCCTCATCGACACTTATCCCCTGATCGGCAATGCCCTGCTGTGGATGTGCGGCGCCGACGTGGCAAAAAACGGCATTCATTTATCGGCATGGCTGGTTGTGCCGCTGAGTGCGGCGCTGGCCGCCCTGTTCGGCGCCTTGCTCGGCGCGCCAACATTGAAACTGCGCGGCGACTACCTGGCGATCGTTACGCTCGGCTTCGGCGAAATCATCCGCATCTTCATCATCAATCTGAATGCGCCCGTGAATATCACGGACGGCCCGAAGGGCATCAACATGATCGATCCGATTCGTCTCTTCGACCTGTCATTGGCGGGCAAGCCGGGTTCCGGATCCATGCTCGATATCGGCGGATATGGCATGCCTTCGGTGAACGCCTATTACTTCCTGTTTCTGTTCCTGTGCGTCGCGATCATCGCCGTCTCCCTGCGTTTGCAACATTCCCGCCTGGGCCGCGCCTTCGTCGCCATACGCGAAGATGAAACGGCCGCCAAGGCGATGGGCATCAATACCCGCAACGTTAAACTGCTGGCCTTCGCCCTGGGCGCGTCCTTCGGCGGCGTGTCGGGCTCCATGTTTGCCACCTTCCAGGGGTATATTTCGCCCGAATCGTTTTCCCTCAACGAATCGATCACGGTGCTGTCGATGGTGGTATTGGGCGGCATGGGACATATTCCCGGCGTCGTGCTGGGCGGCGTGATTCTGGCGGCCTTGCCCGAACTCTTGCGGCACGTGGTCGAACC
>DMYQ01000118.1:0-487 GCA_003482555.1 Janthinobacterium sp.
GGCGGCGGCCGGGGCGGCGGGCGCGCTGGCCACGACGACAGCCGACGCCGCGGCTGGGGCCAACGCGGCGGCCGACGCGTCGGAAGCCGATGCGGAAGCCGATGCGTCGGCGCCGGCCGGAGTCTTGCCGCAGCCAGCCAGCGCGGCGGCGACCAGGAGGGCGAGTAGGGTGATGTTGGTCGTTTTATTCATGTTCATGGTGTGCCTTTACGGTTAAAAATGCCAGGTGCTACGGCATGCCGGCGACCGCAACGCGGCCGCTCAGCAAGGGGTCGCTCAAAAGAAGATCGAGCAGACCGGAAAAATTCAGCCAGCAATCGCTGCCCGGCGTCGTCACGGGGTCGGCCAGGATGACGCCGTCCGCCCCGTGCAACTGGTGTCCGGGCCAGCCTTGCAGCGGCGCCGTGTCGATGCGCAGTTCAAAGTCGCCCCAGCTCCAGGCCAGCGCGTACTCGCGCTCGCCGGCATAGCGCACTTCCATCATCAG
>DMYQ01000118.1:770-1011 GCA_003482555.1 Janthinobacterium sp.
TCCAGGATGCGCGCGCTCAAATAATGGGCGTAGGCCGGTTCGGGCGCCACCAGCCCCCGTCGTATCTGTTCGAGCAGCGCATCTTCGTCGGCCACGCCGTGACGCGCCAGCAGCGCCTTGCGCGATTCGCGCAACAGATAATTGGTGCGTGCAAAGAGCGTGCGCAGCGCTTCCCCGTCCATGTCCGCTGGTTCCGCTGGCGGGATCTCGAGCCGGGTCGAAGTCGCTTCCATGTCGATGT
>DMYQ01000118.1:1162-2785 GCA_003482555.1 Janthinobacterium sp.
GTCGGCGTTGACTTGATCGAAGCGCAAGACCTTGCCGCCTTCCCTGGCCGCGAAGGCGTCCGCCTCCGGCTGACTGGCAAAGGAGCCGAAGGTCGGCCCCATGGAGCCGTGCTTGCGGCTACCGACCACATACAGGGCGCTGCGGGCCTCGATCCAGTGTCCGAGCGGATGCTCCCAGTCGGTCTTGGCCATGTCTTGCACGTAGACGGCGGCGACGGTACGCTTTTGCTCGGGCGCGCGCAGGGCCGTGAACAGCTCCAGCAAGTCGCAATAGAAATCCGGCTTGCCTTCGGCGTAGTGAATCTGCGCCTTGGGGCCGGCGAAATCCTTCAGCAGCATGCCGTCAAGCACGCAGGCGGTGTCGTCGCCGGGTTCCACGGCCATCGCTTGCGGCACGGCATGGCCGCAGGCGACCAGCAGCGCCAGCAGGAGCGGCGCGGCGGCGCGCCGCAGCAGGGTTGGGGGGAGCGATATCACTTGAATCTCCAGTGTGCGAATAAGAAGGGGGCGACGATCCAGGCCAGCATGATCGATAGCAGGAGCGCCGGCTTGGTCATGGCCTCCGGCATCACCGTGGCCAGGCCGTACATGGTTTGCATTTGCTGGGAACCGAAGATGTTGAGCAGGCGGAAGACATCGGCCGGATTGAGCATGAGCAAGCCGGCGAAGACGCCGCTGCCGAGCGCGCCCTTGCTCACGACGAGCAATCCCATCAGCAGCAAGTCGAAGATCAGCACGAAAAAGAACCACAGCGCGATCGCCATGCCGCTGGCGCGCATGCGGTCTTGCGCCAGCACCGACAGGCACAGCGCCAGGCTCAGGAAAGCCATGCCCATCAGGATGGCCGTGCCGACGAAGGCCGCGTAATGCAGCACGTCGCGGGCATCGAGCTGGTTCATCAGCGGCAGCAGGCCGGCGCCGAAGCCGAGCGCGGTGGCGCCGGCCAGCGCGGCCGCCAGGCCCAGGTATTTGCCGAGCAGGATTTCAAAGCGGGTGATCGGCATCGACAGCAGCAACTCCAGCGAACCGCGCTCCTGCTCGCCGACGATGGCGTCGTAGCCGAGAATGACGGCGATCAACGGCACCAGGTAAATCACCAGGCTGACCAGGCTGGCGATCGTCACCTCGATGTTCTGGAAGCCGACCTCGCCCTGCTGGGCCGCGCCGAAATAGGCGATCGCCAGCGCGAACAGGGCGAACACGAGGGCCGCCGCCAGCACCCAGTGATTGCGGATGCGCTCGCGCCATTCCTTGGCCGCGATGATGCCGACCTGGCGCCAGTCAATGCGCGTGCTCATGCCGCCCTCCGTAACCGAGAAACAAGTCTTCCAGCGAAGGTTCGCGGATGCTGATGCCCTGCACGGCGCAGGCGGGGCCGAGCAGCAGTCTGAGCACCTCGACCTTTTGCGCCGGCAGGCAGCGGATGTGGGCGCAGTTGCCAACCATGCCGATATGCAGGCCGGCCAGCGGCGTCAGCGCGGCCAGCACGGCGGCCAGCGCCGCCGCCTCGCCTTCCCCGGGCGGCAACGCGACTTCGATGAGCGAGGGCAGCACGCGCTGGCCGCGCAACTGCGCCAGCGTGCCTTGCGCGGCGATGCGGCCATTCTGCAAGATCAGCAGGCG
>DMYQ01000118.1:2921-3635 GCA_003482555.1 Janthinobacterium sp.
GCGTCCGTCAGGCCGACCCGCGCCAGCAGCGGCGCGCAGGCGGCGCGCGGCACCCGCTTCAGGTCGGCGAACAGTTGCAGCACTTCCAGCCCGCTCAGATTGTCGTAGGTGACGAAGCTCTCGGGCAGATAGCCGATGCGCCGCCGCACCTGGCGAAAGTCGCTGCCGGCTATGGGCACGCCGTGCACGCGGATGGCGCCGGCGCCCGCCGCCGTCAGGCCCAGCATCAGCTTGAACAGGGTACTCTTGCCGGCACCGTTGGGGCCGATCAAGCCGAACATCTCGCCGCGCGCCACCGACAGGCTGACCCCGTCCAGTGCTTGTACTTCGCCATACGATTTACTGACGCCGGCCACCTCGATGACGGCGCTGGAATTATTTGTCATGCCAGCTTCTCCAATCCTGAAATAAGGGCCGCATGCGCGGATGCTTGTCGACGATGCTGGGCGCACGCAGCAGGGGGAACTGGCGCGCCACGAAGCGCAGGCTCTGGATCGAGGGGCTCGTCATGAGCAGCTTGAGCAGCGGATATTGCCAGTTGAGCCGGTCGACGATGTCGTTGGCCTCGTAGGCGATGTCGCCGACGCCGTCGCCGTTTTGATCCCAGCCGCTGTAATTGCTCCAGTAATTGCCCTGCTTGCGGCCCCATTCGACGTCGCGCGCGGCCACGTATTTGATCTGTTCTTCGTTGCCGATGAAGTCGTTGCCGTCGAC
>DMYQ01000118.1:3867-4680 GCA_003482555.1 Janthinobacterium sp.
CACCAGGTTCTTGCGCAGCACGTTGTACTCGGCGTCGTAGATGAAGAAGCCGCGCCCGTTGCCGGCCACCACGTTATCTTCGATCAGCGAGTCTTGTATCGTGCGCAGCATGATGCCGTGGTCGGTGTTACCCCAGGCGATGTTGTGGCGCACCGTCAGCTCGCGCACTTCCATCAGCGCCAGGCCGCCCCGGTTCAGGTAAGACTCGTTGTTTTCCCAGGTGCTGTTATTCGTGTTCATGTAATGCGTGCCGTAGCGCAGGTGGTGGATCTTGTTACCGCGGAACAGGGCGTGGTTCGAGATATCGACGTAGATGCCGTCGCGCGCGAAGCTGATATTGTTGTCGATGATTTGCACGCCGCTGGTATTGAATACCTGGATGCCGTTGCCGCGCGCGGCCGACAGCAGCTCGCGCTTGCCGGTGATGACGTTGTGGATCACGCGGCCATCCTTGACCTTTTCCAGCCAGACCCCGAACAGATTGTGGGCCAGCTCGCAATCGCGCACCAGCACCCGATCCGAGCCCGGTTCCACGTAGACGCCGGCGTTTTGCGCGCCCAGGTCGATGCCGCTCTCGCGCACGATGAAGCCGCTGATGCTGACGTCGGCCGCGCGCACGCGAATCACGTCGCCGACCCCGCCGCCGTCGATGCTGGGGCGCCCGATCCCCAGCAGGGTGAGCGGCTTGTCGATCAAGAGATGGCCGGCATAGGCGCCGCGCGCCACCCGCACCGTGTCGCCCGGCTTGGCGGCGGCGACGGCGGCCGCGATCGACTGCCCCGGCGCGACGTCGAGCACGGCCGCCCGCGCGCC
>DMYQ01000118.1:4780-9533 GCA_003482555.1 Janthinobacterium sp.
CGCGCCGCCAGTTGCGCGTTCTTTTGCGCCAGGGTGGCGCGCACGCTGTCGAGCGAAATGAAATAGCCGCCGGCATCGATGGCCGTCAAAGGCTGGCCCGCCTTTTCGCGCACCTTGCGCTCCTTCACCAAAGGCGGACAGGCGTGGTCGTCGTAATACAGGATCATGCAATCGAGGCAGAGCATGCATTCCATCTGGTCGATCTTGCCGGCCGCGTCGATCGCGTGCGAGCCGCAACCGGAGGCGCAGGCGTGGCAGGTGCTGCACTCGGCCTTGCGCTTGAGGCCGAACAGGCGGAACTTGCCGGGGATGGCCAGGCCGGCGCCCAGCGGGCAGATATACTTGCAGTACGGCCGCTCGCTGAAGAAAGACCAGCCGAGTATGCCGCCGATGAATACCCAGAACGGCCACGAGCGGTTCCACACGCCAACGATAAAGGTGGTCTTGAACGGTTCGATCTCGGCCAGCTTTTCCGCCATTTCCATCGAATACAGCGACACCCCGAGCAAGAGCGCGAAGATGATGTACTTGAGCCAGCGCAGCTTGTCGTGCAGCGGCTTCGGCAGCAGCTTCTGGAAGCGCTTCAAGCCCACCCATTTGCCCACGCTCAGGGCCAGTTGCTGCAGCGAGCCGAAGGGACATAACCAGCCGCAAAACACGCCCCGCCCCCACACCAGCACGGAAATGATGATGAACCACCAGAACAGGAAAATGAAGGGATCCGACAGGAACAGTTCCCACTTCCACTGGTGCAGCAGGGAGTGGAACCAGGTCATCACCTGGGTGATCGAGGGTTGCGCTTTCAAGTAAAAACCGAGGAAGCCGACGCTGACGATCCACAGCAAATGGCGCGGCACGGAAATCCAGGGCTTGCTCTTGCGGCGCGAGCGGCGCACCAGGCTGTCGCGCCGGGAATACCAGAAAGCGGCGTAGGCGAGCACCAGAACGAAGCCGGCGATGGCAGCCTTCTGGTGCGTCCAGATCGCCTTCCAGGCCGCCTCGGGCCGCGACACCTGGGGCCGGCCCCCTTCCAGGTAGCGGGCCGGCAACCAGTATTCCTGGTCGAAATGGACAAAAATCTTGCCGCCGTGTTCAGGGTCCGGCTTGTTGGTCAGCAGGGTCAACTGCCACGGCCAGGCTGGATTGAAATTTGCCGAGCGCACGATGAAGATCGCCGATTCCTTGAACGGCGGCGCGTCGGCCGGGTGCAAGTCATACAGATTCTGGTAATCCGTGTCGCGGAAAGTAAAGGTGACGGGATCCTGGCGCACTTGCACGCGGTCGTAGATGCCGCCGCGCACGAAGCCGGAACCCTTGAACGATTCCTGGCCGTTGGCGATGATGAAGATCGCGTGCTCGTCCGGCTTCAAGTCTTGCATCAGGCGGGCGTAGCCGTGCTCGCCCAGCAGGCTGATGCCCAGCGAAGGCACGTTCAGGTAGCCGAAATACACATCCATGAAGGCTTGCGAGCGGTCAAGCGCGTCGACCTCGGAAGCCTGCACCAGCAAGTGCTGGACGCTGCCTTCCTTGAGCATGGCTGCCCAGTCCAGCTTGTCCTTCAGCGGCGTGAAGTGGGCCAGCGGACGGGGCGTGCTCTTGATGATGCCGACTTGCGTGCCGATCGCGTAGGCGCTGCGCGAAATGACCTGGTTCTCGGCGATGGCGGTGACGGTGGCGCCGCTGATGGCGTCCAGGCCGATGGCGCCGCCCTCTTCCTGGCCGTGGCCGATCACCAGCTTGGCGGCGGCCGCCTTGCCGACGTACTGGTGGATAAAAGTCAGCAGCGCCGACTCCGGTATGCCGGCCAGCAAGATGGGTTCGGAATGCTTGAGCACGCGCACGCCGGTGATGATGCCGTGCGTGTCCATGCCGATCAGGGTCACCACCGGCTTGCCCGAATAGGCGGGAATGTCGACCACGTCGGTCGACAGGAAGACATAGCCGAGCAGGCGCGACTGGCCGGCCTCGACGGCGTAGGCGTCGACATATGTGGGCGCCCCCTTGCGCGTGGAAAAGCGCTGGGCGCCCGGCATCACGTCGCGACAGGGCGCGGCGGCGCACAGGTCCGCGCCGTGCAGCAACTGTTCGGAGAGTTCGGCGTCGTAGATGGCGGCGCCGGCGGGGGCGGCGCACAGGGCGGCCCACAGCAGCGCCAGCGCCGGCAAGAAACGCCGGACCGACAAGCAATAGCGCAGATAGAGCTCAACAACAGTGGATTTCATCTTGTCCGAATCGATAGACACGCAAGCGTGCGGGGCGGGACGCGTCGCATCCCGCCCGTGCTGCAAAATTACGCCTCGACGAGGAAGCGGCTGCGCATCTCCAGATGCAGGGCATGGCAAAAGTGCGTGCAATACATCCAGAAGGCCCCGGCCCGGTCGGCCTTGAAGGTGATCGACTTGGTTTCTTGCGGATTGACGATGAAGTTCACGTTATAGGTGGGAATCGCGCAACCGTGGGTCAAGTCTTCCACCTTGTCGTGGTTGGTCAGGGTGATCGTCACTTCATCGCCCTTCTTCACCTTGATGATGGGCATGCTGTAAGCGGGCGCCTGCGACATCAGGTAGACGAAGACCTTGTTGCCCTTGCGCTCGATGCGCGAGTCGGCCGGCGTCTTGACCGCGTTCGGGAAGTCATCCATGTTGTAGATCTGGCGCGTCTTGACCAGGTCGCGGCGCACGATGATGCCGTCGTGCGGTTCCGGATAGGCGGTATGCTCGGCGATGGTCACCATCTTCTCACCGCTGATGTTGATCAGTTGCTCGGTTTCCGGATGCAGGGGCCCGACCGGCAAGAAGCGATCCTTGGAAAACTTGTTACCCGAATTGAAGTACTTGCCGTCCGCTTCCCTGGTTTCGCCCATCGAGGAATAACCGTGGCCGGGCTGGAAATTGACGTCGATACGGTCCAGCACCACCTTGGCCTTCTTGTCGCCCTTGAACTGGGCGATGGCCTGCTCGATATTCCATTTCACGACCTGGCTGTCGAGGAAGAGCGAAGTGTAAGCGTTGCCCTTGCCGTCGAACGCCGTGTGCAGCGGGCCGAGGCCGATTTCCGGCTCCGCCACGACGGCGTCGCGCGGCTCCTTCAACTCGCCGGCGAACCATTTCAGCACCAGCGCCAGCTCGACCACGGTGGCGGTCGGCGCCAGCTTGTCGGCGCAGACGAAATACTTGCCGTCCGGGGTGGCGTTGACGCCGTGCGGATTCTTGCCCAGCGGAACGTAGCAAGTGATCGACGTCTTCGGGTCAGGATTGGCGGCCTTGCGCCCGTCGACCACCGGCACCTTGGAGCTGCCGATGGTGGTGAACTTGCCGTCCTTGACCATTTGCTCGATGCGGGCGATGTTGAAAAAGGTGCAGGCGTCGCGCTCGGCGGCCATCATGCCGGCCAGGTCGGCCGCGTTTTCAGTGTTGTAATTGGTGGCGCCGGCCAGCTTGCCGTCGTAGGAAGAGGCCACCAGCTCCATGTTGCCGTCGATGCGGCACTGCCAGCGCACTTCCATCGACGCCGCGTCGACGCAAGAAAACAGGCAACCCCATTTGCTGGGATCGTCCAGGTCGCGGCCATCGTTGGGCAGCGGCATATGGAATTCGGTGCCGCAAAAGACCCGCGTCGTGTAGTTGATCTTCGGGTCGACCGGATCGCATTTATCCGGGAAGATGCCGTGGAAGCCCATCACGTTGGGCAGCTCGATGATCTTGTCGCACTCCATCGTGTCCATGCGGATGCGCGCCAGGCGCGACTGCATCTTGTCGTTGATGAACAGCCAGCGCCCGTCGTAGGTGCCATCCTTGTAACTGCCGTGGATGTGGTGGGTGTCGCCGGTCGTGTATTTCAGGCTGCCATCGGCCTTGGTGCCCATGATGGCCTTGGATTCATTGGTGATGCCCCAGCCGACCATGGGGTCCATATTGAAGACGGGGATGCGGCGCAGGGTGCGGCCGGAGGGAATGCCCAGGATGCGCGCTTCGCCGGAGTGGCCGCCGCTGGAAAAATGGTAGTAGTCGTCGAGCTGGCCGGGCATGATTTCATGGCCGACGGCCTGCGACGCGGCGGCCGCGCTGGCGGAGCCGGCCGGCTTCTGCGCCGCGCCCTCGTCCTTGCAGCCGGCCAGGCCCAGCGATACGCCGGCCCCCGTCAGACCCAGCAAGGCACTCTTGCCGAGGAAGTTGCGCCGATTCGGGCGCTGCGGCAGATCGTCGACGATCTTTTGTTCTGGGACGGTTTCCATCTGTACTTCTCCTAATTTTGGCGATAGACAAGGATTCAAACAAGAGACTCAAGGGTATCAACGACAGCCTGACGAGCAGGCAGCGCGCGCCACGAGTGCCGCGGCGCTTTTGATCGCCGGCTTGCACGGAACAGGCCCGCAAGTTGGTAGCAGAAGTCTATGCTTCGGCCCGTGCACACACTATCGCCCAAAGGGGGCCAATCGGGCAGGCATGGTGGGTAGGCCGGGCGGGCAGAGGAGGTAGTTTGGAAGGCCTATGTTCTAGGCATTAATGACTAGGGGGGGAAGGCGCGATCCGGAGGCGGATGCGCACAGCCGACGGCGGGGAGCCGTCGGCTTCGGCGGCGGCGCGGGCCGCCGCCATCACACTCAGGCGGCGCGCGCCAGCACGGCCGGCGCCGCCATCGCGGCGCGCAGGCGCAGCGCTTCGGCGTCGGCCCGGTCCAGGTTTTTCACCTTGACGTGGCCGTAGCCGCGCACCTGCTCCGGCAATTGCGCCAGCTTCAGCAGGGACGCCTT
>DMYQ01000236.1 GCA_003482555.1 Janthinobacterium sp.
ACCGTGTCCAGCACGGCGGCGTACCAGGGCCGGCTCCAGTCTATGCGCGCCAGCATGGCCCGCTTACACCAGTTTCCAGTTGATGCGCTCGCCGCCGTTGAGCGGGATCACCTGGTCGTCGCCCAGCGCCAGCGATTCCGGCAGGGTCCATTCTTCGCGCCGCAGCGTGACCGTGCCGGCGTTGCGCGGCAAGCCGTAGAAGGCCGGGCCGTGGAAGCTGGCGAAGGCTTCCAGCTTGTCGAGCGCGCCGGCCCGCTCGAACGCTTCCGCGTACATCTCCATCGCGTGCAGCGCCGTGTAGCAGCCGGCGCAACCGCAGGCCGCCTCTTTCGCGCCGCGCGCGTGCGGCGCCGAATCGGTGCCGAGGAAGAAGCGTTCGTCGCCGCTGGTGGCCGCCGTCATCAGGGCCAGGCGGTGTTCTTCACGCTTCAGGATCGGCAGGCAGTAGTAGTGCGGCCGGATGCCGCCCTTGAAGATCTCGTTGCGGTTGTAGAGCAGGTGGTGGGCCGTGATGGTGGCGGCGATGGGGCCGTCCGCTTCCGCCACGTACTGCGCCGCGTGCTTGGTGGTGATGTGTTCGAAGACGATGTTCAGGGCCGGGAAGTCGGCGCGCAGCGGGCGCATGACGCGCTCGATGAAGACGGCTTCGCGGTCGAAGATGTCGATTTCCGGGTCCGTCACTTCGCCGTGGACGAGGAAGGGCATGCCCACTTCCTGCATCGTTTCCAGCACCTTGTAGCAGTTTTTCAAGTCGCTGACGCCGGCGTCGGAATTGGTGGTGGCGCCGGCCGGGTACAGTTTGACCGCGTGCACGAAGCCGCTGTCCTGGGCGCGCCGGATTTCGTCGGGCGCCGTGTTATTCGTCAGATACAGGGTCATCAGGGGCTCGAAGGCCATGTCCAAAGGCAGCGCGGCCAGGATGCGCGCGCGGTAGGCGGCGGCCTCGGCGGTGGTGGTCACGGGCGGCTTCAGGTTCGGCATCACGATGGCGCGGCCGAACTGGCGCGCGCTGTGCGGCAGCACGCTGGCCATCGTCGCGCCGTCGCGCAAATGCAGGTGCCAGTCGTCGGGACGGGTGATGGTCAGGCTGTTCGGGGTTTCGATGGTGGACATGGCGGCTTTCGAGGAACGGATGCGCCATTTTACCAGCCGTCCGCGGCCTTCGCGAGCGGGCCGGAACTTGTCGTGGTGCGCCAGCGCCGCCCGGTCGGCGCGCGGCGCCCGTACTCAGTGGATGATCTTGGCCAGGAAGTCGCGCGCGCGATCCGAACGCGTGGTGCCGAAGAAATCATCCTTGCTGCAATCTTCGATGATCTTGCCCTGATCCATGAAGACGATGCGATTCGCGACCCGCTTGGCGAAGCCCATCTCGTGCGTGACCACCATCATGGTCATGCCTTCCTGCGCCAGGCCGACCATTACGTCGAGCACTTCATTGATCATTTCCGGATCGAGCGCCGAGGTCGGCTCATCGAACAGCATGGCGATCGGGTCCATCGACAGCGCGCGCGCGATCGCCACCCGCTGCTGCTGGCCGCCCGACAACTGACCGGGGAATTTGTCTTGCTGGGCGATCAGGCCGACCCGGTCCAGGTACTTCAAGCCCTTGGCATTGGCTTCGTCGGCGCCGCGGCCGAGCACCTTGATCTGGCCGATGGTCAGGTTTTCGCGGATCGACAGGTGGGGGAACAGTTCAAAGTTTTGGAACACCATGCCGATGCGGGCGCGCAGCTTCGACAGATTCGTCTTCGGGTCGCCGACGGAAACGCCATCGACCGTGATCTCGCCCTTTTGAAACGGTTCGAGGCCGTTGACGGTCTTGATCAGGGTCGATTTGCCGGAGCCGGACGGGCCGCAAATGACCATTACGTCGCCCTTCGCGACATTGGTGCTGCAATCGTCGAGCACCTGAAAGTGGCCATACCATTTGCTGACTTTTTTCAGTTCAATCATTTGTCGTTCAACTTCTTTTTGCAATTCAATCATTTCTTATTCTCCGAATAGGGGGTGCGACGCGGCATCCGTGCCGCGCGGACTTATCTGATGATGGCGACGCGCTTGTGCAAGCGCTTGACCAGCACCGACAGCGAGAAACACATGATGAAATACACGACGGCGACAAAGCTGTACATCTCGACCAGGCGGCCATCGCGCTGCGCGACCTTGGAGGCGGCGCCGACGAAGTCGGGTATCGACAGCACGTACACCAGCGAAACGTCCTGGAACAGCACGATGGTTTGCGTCAGCAGCACGGGGATCATGTTGCGAAAGGCTTGCGGCAGCACGATATTGGCCATCGTTTGACGGTAGTTCATGCCCAGCGCCTGCCCGGCCCATACCTGGCCGCGGGGAATCGACTGTATGCCGCTGCGCATGATCTCGCAGTAATACGCCGCCTCGAACATGATGAAGGTGATCAGCGCCGAAGAAAAGGCGCCCACTTTCACCGGCTCGGCCGCGCCTATCACCCAGGCGCCGATATACGGCATCAGGAAATAAAACCAAAAGATCACCAGCACCAGCGGGATCGAGCGCACCAGGTTGACGTAACTGGTGGCGATCAGCGACAGCGCGCGGCTGCCGGACAGGCGCATCAGCGCCAGCACGGTACCCAGGATAATGCCGCCGACCATGGACAGGCCGGTCAGCTCGAGGGTGAAGCTCATGCCGGTCTGGAACAGGTAGACCCAGGAGCGGGAAATGACGTCGAAGTCGAAATTACCGAACATGTCAGTGTCCTCCCGACGCCGTGCCGGCCACGATGAAGCCAGGGATCACGACGCTTCGCTCGATGGCGTGCATCAGGGTCACCACGCACAGATTGACCACCACGTAAATGATGGTGGCGGCCGAAAACGCCTCGAAGACCTGGAAGGAAAATTCCTGGATGGCGCGGGCGGAGGCGGTCAATTCCATCAAACCGATGGTCAGGGCCACCGAGCTGTTCTTGACGATGTTGAGGAATTCGCTGGTCAGCGGCGGCAAGATCACCCGGGCCGCCATCGGCAGCAAGATGTAGCGGTAGGTTTGCGGCAGGGTCAGCCCGAGCGCGGTGCCGGCCAGTTTCTGGCCGCGCGGCAGCGCTTCGATGCCGGTCGTGACCTGGATCGCCACGCGCGAAGAAGTGAAGGTGCCCAGGCACAGCACGGCCGTGATAAAGGCCGAATTGGGCAGGGCCTTGAGCCAGTCGCCGGCCGCCTGCGGCAGCAATTCCGGCATCACGAAATACCACAAAAACATTTGCACCAGCAGGGGCACGTTGCGGAACAGTTCCACGTAAGCGTTGGCCAGGCGTACCACCCACTTGTTCGGCAGGGTGCGCACGGTGCCGACGACCAGGCCCAGGGCCAGGGCGATGATCCAGGCCGAGCCGGCCGTGGCCAGTGTCCACAGGAGGCCGGACCACAGGGTGTCCATATAGGTGCCGGTGCCGTCGGGGGCGGCTTCCCAGAAAATACGCCAATTCCAGTGATAATTCATGTCTATCCTTCCGATACGTGACAACGCCGCCGCAGCGTGCGTACGGGCAACTGTATGGTATCTGTTTTTTTAGTGGGAACCGTCATTTTGGGCTCGCTTGGGCCAAAATGAAACGGGGGGGCTGACGCCCCCCGCTTTGTAGCGACTGTTTTGCTTTACTTTTTACGCTTTCATGCCGTGCGCCTGCGGATTATTTCTTCTTCGAAGCCGCTTTTTGCGCCGCCGGAACGGCCGCGTAGGCTGCCGGGTCGCCCGAATCGGTCGGCTTGGCAAACACCACTTGCATCTGTGGCGACATCGGGAAGTTCATATTGATGCCCTTCGGCGGGATCGGCGACATGAACCATTTGAAGTAAATGCGCTTGATGTCGTCGGTCTTGTACAAATTCGTCAAGGCCGCGTCGACCGATTTCTTGAAGCTGGCATCGTCCTTGCGCAACATGATGCCGTACGGCTCGACCGACAGGGCTTCCTTGCTGATTTCATATTCGCCCGGGTTTTTCGCGTTCGCCCTTTGCGAAGCGAGCAAGATGTCATCGTTCGCTTCGGCGACCGCGCGGCCCGTTTCCACCATCAAGAACGATTCCGGGTGATCCTTGCCGACGACGATATTCATGCCCAGGTTCTGTTCCTTGTTCAGGATCGTCAACTGTTTCAGAGTCGTGGTGCCGGCCGTGGCGACCAGGGTCTTGCCCTTCATGTTGGCCAAGCCCTTGATGCCCGAGGATTTCTTGCTCAGCAGGCGGTTGCCGATCACGAACATGGTAGGTGCGAAAGCCACTTGCTGCTGGCGCTCCAGATTATTCGTTGTCGAACCGCATTCCAGGTCGATGGTGCCGTTCGCCATCAGCGGGATGCGGTTGGCCGCGGTGACCGGGTTCATCACCACTTTCACTTCGGTCATGCCCAGTTCCTTTTGCACCGACTTGACGATCTTCATGCACAGGTCGATGGAATAACCCTGGTATTGCTGTTTGTCGTCGAGGTAGGAAAAGGGAATGGAACCGTCGCGCACGCCGAGCGTGATCGAGCCCGACTTCTTGATCTTGGCCAGCGTGCCGGTCAATTCCTGCGCTTGCGCCGGGGCCATGCTGCCGATCACGCCAATGCTGGCGAGGGTGGCGATCATCTTGACTAATTTCATAAACTCTCCTGTGCGAATGAACCGGCGCATTGCCCCGGCAAGGTGTTGCGTGGCGTACCCACCACCAATTCCAAACGGATTTTATTTCATTTTCAAGCCAGCGAATACGCAATTTCATCAATATTTGTCAAATCCACACGAAGTGTTGCATGGCGGCCCTAACCGGGGTTTAACATCCAGCCATTAATTTTGACGAATTTTTATGCCCCGTAAAAATCATAAGTCATTGATTTTAAA
>DMYQ01000220.1:0-4212 GCA_003482555.1 Janthinobacterium sp.
CTAAGCCCGCGCGCAATTCGCTTGACCTTCCCGCCGCAGGAAGGTTTACAGTGATGGTGTTGTCTCCATCGGCTAGTTATGTCTAAATTCTTCGCATCCCTGTTGTGGTTTTTGATTGTGGCCCTCCCGCTGCAGGCGAGTGCTGTTGCCTTCAAATCCTATAATATGGATACTGCGAGCACCCGCTCGGGGGCTGGCGAACTTGGCCCTCTTGAGAGGCACCTTGTGGCCTTTCAATCAGGGCACTGCGAACATGATGCCGCGGCCGCAACAAGCGAACCGGATGGCAAGTCGTTGACCAGCAAGCATGGGGTGAGGCATGGCAAGTGCAGTGCCTGTGCCAGTTGCTGTGTCGGTGCCTGCGCTCCGCCGGCGTGCGATAAGCCGATGCTGCCAAACTTCCTGTCGACCTTCGTCGACATTGCTCCCGAACCTTACATGACGGTGTTCATTTCTCCCAGTCTGGAGCGGCCTCCGCGCCAACCCTACTGAAAACCGTGGTCTGCCGCAGGCTTGAACCTGCGCCTGGCTGAACGCCCAGTTCGGTCGCCAATTTTCAATAGAGGCAATTATGAAACGCTATCGTTCACTGCTGTTCGCGGTTGTCGGCGTGTCGTTCGCCAGCTCCGTGGCAGCCATCGGCATTTCGCCAAAGGTAACGGACGCGAACGCTCCCGTCGCGGCGCCGCAATATCGCTCCGCATTTGATGTATCCGCCACTCCCGTGGCAACACCTACTCCAGATAAAGTTTGGCTTCAGGCTAACAAGGATGTCGCCGGACAGTCCGAACATGCGATGGGCGGCGCCGCCCAGATGGCGTCGGCACCGGCGAGCCCTGCTGCGGAACCGGCGTCGGCTCCCGCACCCGCTCCGTCGGCCCACCAGGGACACGACATGACAATGAAGGGGCAGTGAGATGGTCAAAACTTTCATCCCACGCGCTCGGCTCGTGGCGGCCGGAGCGGCGGCCATGCTCCTGTCTGCCTGCGCCGGTTTTTCACCGGACGGTGGCTTGAACGATGTCTCCCGTCTGACCGAGGCGCGCATCGAGCAGCCGGCCGAATTCCGCAAGGATTCCAAGGAGGAAGCGCAGCGGGTGCGATCCCGCGTCGACACTCTCCTGTCGGCGCCGTTGAGCGTCGATTCGGCCGTGCAAATCGCTCTGGCCAACAACGCCGCATTGAAAGCGTCGTTGGCCGAGCTCGGCGTTTCCGAGGCGGAGCTGGTCCAGGCCGGGCGCATGCGCAATCCGGGTTTCAGTTTCAGCCGGGTGCGCGGCGGAAGTGACAGTGAAATCGACCGCGGCGTGAGCTTCGACATCGCCGCGCTACTCACCTTGCCGGCGCGAACGCGGATTGAACGCGGCCGCTTCGAGCAAGCCAAGCTTCAGGCCGCGGCGCAAGCCGTCCGACTGGTGGGCGATACCCGCATGGCCTACTTTGGCGCCGTGGCGGCGGCGCAAAGCGCGGCCTTCGCCGAGCAGGTGCGCGGGGCGGCCGAGGCATCTTCCGAACTTGCCAAAAACATGGCGAAGGTTGGCAATTGGAGCAAGCTGGAGCAAGCCCGGGAAAGCGCCTTTTACCAGGACGCACTCACGCAACTGGCGCGCTCGCGGCATCAAGCCACGGCCGCTCGCGAGCAACTGGCGCGCTTGCTTGGACTCTGGGGCGGACAACTGGGCTTCGTCCTGCCAGAGCGCTTGCCGGACTTGCCTGCAAAACCGAAGGAAATGAACGACGCTGAAGCGCAAGCCATGTCGCAGCGCCTGGACATGTTATCGGCGCGGCGCGATACCGAAGCGACCGCCGCGGCGCTTGGCTTGACGAGAACGACCGGCTTCATCAACGTCTTCGACGCCGGCTACGTCAACAAAAGCACGACCGGCCTGGCGCGGGAAAACGGCTACCAGATTTCGCTTGAATTGCCGATTTTCGACTGGGGCGGCGCCAAAGTGGCGCGCGCCGAAGCCGTCTACATGGAATCGGTGCACAGGACGACCGACACGGCGGTACGGGCCCGCTCCGAAGTGCGGGAAGCGTATTCCGCCTACCGCACAAGCTACGACATCGCGCGCCACTATCGGGACGACGTGGTTCCGCTGCGCAAAAAAATATCCGAGGAAGTACTGCTGCGCTACAACGGCATGCTCGCCAGCGTATTCGAACTCTTGGCCGATTCGCGCGAGCAACTCGTGAGCGTCAACATGGCCATCGAAACCCAGCGCGACTTTTGGATCGCGGAGAGCAAGCTTCAATTCGCCGTCAACGGCGGCAGCGACAACGATACAAGGAACGCGCCATGATTTCACGTAGAGACTTTTTCAAGGGCGCCGGCGCCGTCGCGGTGAGCGCCAGCGCCGTCAGCCGTGTGGGGGCGGCTTCGCTGCCCGAGGCGATGTCGATGAACAACGCCAGCACGCACATACCGCCGCCGCCGCCCAGCGGTCGGCCGTTCAATCCGGTGGTCACGCTCAATGGCTGGTCGCTGCCCTGGCGCATGAATAGCGGCGTCAAGGAATTTCACCTGGTCGCCGAGCCTGTGGTGCGCGAGCTTGCGCCGGGGATGAAGGCGAATCTTTGGGGATACAACGGCCAGTCGCCGGGCCCCACCATCGAGGTCGTCGAGGGCGACCGCGTCAGGATTTTTGTCACCAACAAGTTGCCGGAACATACCAGCGTGCACTGGCACGGTCAGCGCGTGCCCAACGGCATGGATGGCGTCACCGGATTGACACAGCCTGGCATCGCTCCCGGGAAAACCTTCGTGTACGAGTTTGTCGCGCGGCGCGCGGGCACCTTCATGTATCACCCCCACGCCGATGAGATGGCGCAGATGGCAATGGGCATGATGGGTTTTTGGGTGACGCATCCCAAGGACCCCAGCCAGCATGCTGTCGACCGCGACTTTGTATTCCTTCTCAACGCATACGATGTGGAACCGGGAAGTTACACGCCGAAAACCAATACCATGCTCGATTTCAATCTCTGGACTTTCAACAGCAGGGTCTTCCCCGGAATTGAAGCCATGCCGGTTCGCCAGGGCGACAAAGTGCGCATCCGCGTCGGCAATCTGACGATGACCAACCACCCGATTCACCTTCACGGTCACGAATTTCAAGTTACCGGTACAGATGGCGGCTGGACGCCGCCCGCGTCGCGCTGGCCGGAAGTGACGACCGATATCGCGGTGGGCCAGATGCGCGCCATCGAGTTCCTTGCCACCGAACCCGGTGACTGGGCCGTACATTGCCATAAATCGCATCACACGATGAATGCGATGGGGCATGGCGTTCCCACGATGATCGGTGTCGACCATGGCGGAATTGCCGAGAAAATCAATAAAATTATCCCGGACTACATGGTCATGGGGGACAAGGGCGGCTCGATGGGTGGCATGCAGATGCCGCTTCCAGAAAATACCTTGCCGATGATGAGTGGCGAAGGGCCGTTTGGCGGCGTCGAGATGGGTGGCATGTTCACCGTGCTGAAAGTGCGCAAGGATCAAAAGCGCGGCGACTACTCGGATCCCGGTTGGTACAAGCATCCGCCCGGCACGCTTGCCTACGAATGGACCGGTGCGCTGCCCGAGCCTGAGCGCGCCGTCAGCGCCGGCGGCCAGTCCATGCCCGTATTAAACAAGGCAAATGTCGAGCTCACTGTCCGCAAGCCAAGTGGTCACGGCGGCCACCAATGAGTTGGTTTTCAAACGAAGGCGGGCACCCGCTCGCTTCGACCGTATCGAATAAGTAATTTAACCTTACACAAGGAGAATTGAAGATGAACGCAAGCCGCACCGCGATTTTGGCGACAACGATGCTGATGGCGGCCCTGGCCAGCCCGTTTGCCTGGGGGCACGCGCGTCTGATCCGCTCCGACCCCGCATCGGGCGCGACGCTCACCGCGGCGCCAAAGGAGATCGTGCTGACCTTCGACGAAAAGGTGGAAGAGGCTTTCAGCACGATCACCCTGGCCGACGCCGGCGGTAAAGCGCTGGCGGCGGGCAAGACGAAAGTCGATGCGAGCAACCCTGCCGTCCTGCGCCTGGAAGTGCCCATCTTGTCGAGGGGCGGATACACCGTGACGTGGGCGGTCGCCGGCCGCGACGGACATCGGCGCAAGGGAAATTTCATATTCTCGGTGAAATGAATGGATGCAGTATCGCAGCTTCAAATCGGTTCGGCATTGTTGCTCGACGTCGGCTTCATTTGGCTG
>DMYQ01000220.1:4393-10938 GCA_003482555.1 Janthinobacterium sp.
CTGTTGCGCTTTACGCCGCCACGGCGGTGATGGCTGGCATTGGCCTGCGCGAAGCCCGTTCCATGTTCTGGATGATGCTTTCCACGACGGACTATGGACATGCGGGGTGCATCGCCATCGCGGCGATGATTGTCCTGTTTGCCATTCGCCTACGCGGCGGCACGGGCCGCATGAGCGATATTGCATCGGGCCTGACAATGGCGGTATTTGCTGTCACCCGCGCCTCGATGGGGCATGCCGGCGAAGGGGGCTTTTGGAGCGTCGCCCTGGCAGTGGAGAGCGTGCACTTCGTCGGCATCGGAATATGGACCGGTGCGGTCTTCGTGTCGGCTTACTTTATTTTGAGCCCGGCTCGCGTCGCGAGCTTCGCTGCCGGCCTTACCGACCGGTATCTGGAGCGGATGTCGCGAGCCGCGCTGTGGGCGGTCGTGGCCATCGTTGGCACCGGTACATATAATGCATGGCACAGGGTGGACAGTGTTGACGGCCTAACTCATAGTAATTATGGCGCGACCCTGCTGGTAAAGATTGCCTTGGTGGTTGGCGCGATCGGCTTGGGTGCTTACAACAAATTCTTCGGTTTGCCGGCGGCCGCACGCTCGGCAAGGGGCTTCGCCATCGTTCGAGGTGTGCTCCAGGCGGAAAGCGTACTCTTACTGGGAGCGCTGGCCGCCGCGGCAATCCTGGGCACTCAACAAGCTCCCGGCGCGATGTGACTCCTGTTCAAGGAGCGCCCACAGCGCCGGGGTCGCCTTCATCGAAGGCGTTTTCACGCATGTGCGGGAGAGATTCCGGTATGGTTTCGCTTGCTCATGGAGGCGCGCGGCGGTGCCCCATCTCCTACAAAAACCCCAGGTTGCGCGCGCCGACGTTGTAGTTGACCAGATTCGGCAGCAGGCTGAGCAAATTGCTGTCCGACGCTCCCATCCATTTCCCCAGGGTCGCCGCGTACTGGTCGACCGAGGTGGTCGGCAGTAGCCGGCCCTGGCCCACGTCGTCGGGGCCGTTGCTGGCCACGGCCGGCGGCACGCCGTAAAAGCGCTGGCCCTTGACGGCTCCGCCCACCATGAAATGCATGCTGCCCCAGCCATGGTCGGAACCGTCGTTATTGCCGCTCAGGGTGCGGCCGAAGTCGGACGCCGTGAAAGTCGTGACCTTGTCGGCGACGCCCAGTTCGACCGTCGCGGCGTAAAAGGCGGCGACCGCGTCGGCCACGCTTTTCAGCAAGCCCGGATGGACCTTGACCAGGCCGTCGTGGGTGTCGAAGCCGCCCATCGAAACGAAAAACACTTGCCGCTTGGCGCCCACCGCGCCCGCGCTGGCGATCATGCGCGCCACCAATTTGAGCTGCTCGCCGAGGGGATTGGCGGCCGGGAAGGGCGTGGCGATATCGCCCGCGCCGGCCAGCGCCGAGGTCAGCGCGCTGTTGGCGTCGATCGAACGCTTGGTGACCCGGGTGTATTCGTTTTCCAGCAAGTGGGCGCGGGGCTGGCTGATCAGGGTTTGCAGGGCCGTGCTGCAAGCCGCCGAACCGAAGAGCGGATGTTGCAGGGCCGAAAATGGCACCGAGCCGCCGGGCGACACCTGGTATTGCACCGCTGTTTTCCCGGACAGGAAGACGGCATTGCCGGACACGTTGACGCAGGTAAAGGTGGCGTTGCCGTTGCCCGACTCGAACAGGTCGCCCATCCGCCCGCCCCAGCCTGAAGCGGCGCCTTCCGGCGACGATGCTTGCCACACGGATTGCTGGTCGTTATGGGAAAACAGTTTCGGCGGCAAGGGCACCGATTTATTGGTGTATTGCAGCTTGCTGGTTGCTTGCACCAGGGTGCCGACATTGAGCAGCACGCCCATCTTTCCCGTGTTGAATAGCGGCAGCAGCGGCGCCAGTTCCGGCGCCAGCGCGTACTGGCGCGCGAAGCCTGCCGCGTCCAGCGGCGCCGCCGTCGGCGTCAGCACGCTGTTGACCAGGCTCGCTTGGCTATACGCCAGGGTGGGCCGCAATTTGTAGTAAGCGTTGTAGTTCGTATTGTCGTAGGGGATCACGGTATTGGCGTAATCGTTGCCGCCGTAGAGGAAAACGCAGACGATGGCCTTGTAATCGCTGGCCGTGGCGGCGGACGCTTCCGCCATCGCCGCCAGATTCAGGGCCCAGGGCGCGGCGATGCCGGCCACCGATAGCGCGGACGCGCGTTGCAGGAAGGCGCGCCGGGACTGTGTCTTGTCGCTCACGGGGATTCTTTCACTTTTGGACGAGGAATTCGGGCGCCGCCAGCACCAGGGTCAGGGCCGCGTAGATGCGGTTCAGGCGGCGCGCGTCGGTGCCGGCCGGCATGCCGTCGAGCGCGCCGCGCAGCAGGCTCACGGTCTCGGCGCTCAATTGGCCGGCCGCCAGCACCACGTTGATTTCTGCCAGCAAGCCGGCGGCGTTGTCGGCCAGCGCGAGCAGGGCGGTGTAGTCGGCCTTGACGTCGCCGATGCCGCTGCCGACGGCGCGCTGCATGTAGTTGACATAGCCGACCACCGAGGATTCATTGGCGAGCTGGAATTCGGGCGCGACCAGCGCGGCCGTCGCGATGGCGCTGTTGGGCGGCACATAACCGGGCCGGAAAAAATTGAAGACGGACGGCGAGCGCAGCGGACTTTGTCCCAGGCGCGCGGCCGGATCCGAAGTGTTGCCGATGTTCCAGGCGTCGCTGGCCGAGGTGGCGCCATAGGCCCGAGCCCAGGCAAGGAAGCGCAGCATCGGTTCGCGCAGCTTGCCGAAGGCGGTGTCGGGCTTGCCCTGGCGCGCTTCGGGATCGAGCAGCAGGGTCTTGACGACGGCCCGCAGATTGCCCTTGACGCCAGCGCCGTCGTTGTTGAAGACGGTGGCCACCCGCGCCACATAGGCCGGGCTGGGGTTGCTGGTGACTAGCTTCTGGATCAACTGGCGGCTGATGAAGGGCGCCACGTTCGGATGGGCGAAGATGATGTCGAGCGCCGCCTTCATCGCGGCGGCGCCGCCCAGGCCGGCCGGGACGGAGCCGCCGAGGAAGTTGGCGGCGCCGTTTTCGTGGCGGGTGGCGAACTGGATCATCGGGCGGCGCATGAAATCCGGCGTCGTGGCGTCGTGGCCGGCCATGTCGAAGTCCCAGCCCGTGAACACGCGCGCCAGTCCGGTAACGTCGTCCTGGCCGTAAGTGTCTTGCGGCAAGCCACCGCCCGGCTTGGGCGTGCCATCGATATTCAATTGCACCAGGCCGATGGTGAACAATTGCATCAGCTCGCGCGCATAGTTTTCGTCGGGCAGGGCGCCGGTGACGGGATTGGCTTTCAGATTGCCGCGGAAGGTCAGGAACTGGCCCATCGCCGCGCTGGTCGAGATTTGATCGAGCAGGGTACGATAGTTGCCGAAGGCATTCGCTTCCAGCAAGTCCATATACGCGGCGGCGGAAAACGCGTGCCAGCCGGCGCCGTCCAGGCCGCCGATCGCGACCACGGCGATTTCCGACAGGGCCAGGGCAACGCGCTGGCGCAGGGTGTCGGGAGAGGTGATCAGCTTGCGCCACATGGCCGCGTCGAAGCCGGCTTCGCTGAATTGGTTGCTGATGCCGTTGAAACCCTTGGCCATCAGCCAGTCCCAGCGGGTGTCGGAGGCGGGCAAGGCGAACTGGGCGTCGATCCAGCCGGCGTAACCCTGGGTCTGCAGCACAGCCATTTGCGCGCGGCTGGCGCCCATCGACGCCTGCGCCAGAAAGCGCGCGGCGTCGGCGTCCGCGATCGGGGTATCCACGGGTGCCGTCGGCTGCGATTGCCCATCCGTCTGGGCGGCAGTGCCACCGCCGCCGCCGCAAGCGCTCAGCAGCAAGGCGGCGCCGACCATGGCGCCCGCCGCATGCGGGGCCGGCCCGGGCGCGCTCCCCGCCGCCTTGGCGACGCCGCTATTTTGCTCTGTTTCCGGGTGGATCATTGCGATGCATCTCCGACTATACTCAAGGTTGTGCGCGCGGCGCGCATGGGGCGCTATGGCGGTGACGCGGGGGAGGTCGCCAGGCGCGGCCGGGCATGGACTTCTTGCTCAGCTGATATTTAAATTCCGTACGGAAATATAACATGCGGATAGCTGGCAACGAGAAAGTTGATCAGCAAGCTGTGGTAAGAATGCTCACCGCGGGGTTAATGCACGGTATGCGAGGGACCCGCTCGATGACATCTCATGATGACACGCAAATAATCGCACTTTATTTCTCCGGCCCGGCAAAAAACGTTTGACGGACAAATCGCCAAGCCGCAAAATTGTCCGCTAGGACTTTGATTCAACTATTTTTTAGAAAGGAACGCGCATGCCACGTACGGCTATCCACCATTTGCAGCAAACTTAGCCCCGCGCATGCCCGCCCGGGGCGTCGGCGCCAGCGCCGATCCCGAGCCGGTCGTTCCATTCTTGAACCCCGGTGAGGAAACTCGCCGGGTTTTTTGTTTTTGCGGACGCGTGTTCCGCACCGCCCCGGCATAAACCAACAGGAAAGAGACTTTATGCCTATCGACGACACAAGGATGCCGGGCGCGCTTGCCCGCACAAGGGCGGCCGCGCCGCAAGCAAAGGGGATGCCATGAAAATCAAGCTGACCTTGCCGAAACCGCGCAATCCCCTGGCCGTCGCCGCCAAGACGCGGCGCGCCGGATCGCATCTGGGCGAACAGCCGGCGCGGCGGTTGCGGCGCGCCGAAAAGCACAAGCTGCAGGTGCTGCTGAGCGGACGCAAAACGGGCGGCGCGCACGACGCCTGAGCCGTCACGCCACTCATCAAGCCGTTGCCGGGCCGACGGCGCCAGTCTCCAGCGCAGCCACGATGCCGGGCACGGCTAGTCGCAAGTGCTGGGCGAATTCCAGCAAATGGGGCGCGTTCGAACCGCTGCGCGACCAGCTCGCCTCGAAGCCGATGCGCACTTCCCGCCCATCCTTGCCGGTGATCGGATAGGCCGGCTGGCGGCCGCCGCCCACCTTCGAGCGCGGCAAGATGGCGGCGCCGATGCCGAGCTCCGCCCATTCCTCCAGCACCTGATAGCTCATCGCCTCGCCCGAGTAGGCGTGTAACTTGCGGCGGTGGCTGCGGAATAGCGCGCGCGTGGCCCGCGACAGGCCGCAGGCGTCCGGCACCATCACATAGGTTTCATTGGTGATATCGATCAGCGGCACGGACGACGCGTCCGCTTGCGGCGCCCACGTCTTGCCGCGCGGGATGAACAGCAGCGCTTCTTCGTACAGGGGGGCGGTATGCCACGAACCGGGCTGCACTTTGGCCACGCCAAAGACGAAGTCGAGCAAACCTTCGGCCAGCATGCGGTACAAATCCTTCATGTTCATTTCGCGCAGCACCACGTCGATGGCGGGATGCGCTTGCCGGAAGGGCTCGATCATCAGACCCAGCAGTTTGCTGCTCAGCAGCGGTGAGGTGCCGATGCGTATCAGGCGTCGGTCCGGCCGCAAAAAGGCTTCGGCCTGGCGCAGCAGGGTCGCTTGCGCGTCGAGGATGTCGGCGACATGGGGCAGGACGTGGGCGCCGAACGGCGTCAGCGTGACCTTGCGCGTGGTGCGGGCGAACAGGCGCTCGCCCAGTTCATCTTCCAGTTGCGCGATCGCGTTCGACAGGGTGGGTTGGGTCACGCAGCAGTCGGTGGCGGCGGCGGTGAAAGAGCCGCTGGCGGCGACGGCCTGGGCAAATTTAAGTTGGCTGAGATTCATTTTGCATTTATAGCATATTTGAATGAATAACATGTCAAAAGACAATTTTTCCGTTGTAGAAAAGCTGTGTAGCCTACACGGGGTCGGCAATCATGCCGCCAGCCCATAGGAGAAGCACGATGATCTATCTGCAAATCAATCTGAATATCGCCGCCCAGGATCGCCCCACCGCCGCCGGCGTCTACACCAAGTTCAAGGGTCCGTTCCTGGAAACCGTGGCCGGCGCCAAGTCCAAGGAATTGCTGATACGCGAAGAAGACGTGCAAGTGCTGCACGGTTTCGATTCGGTCGAGCACGCCAAGGCCTACCTGACCAGCCCGCTGTTCAACGACGACATCGTCGGCGCCCTCAAGCCCCTGCTGCGCAGCGCGCCGGACGTGCGCATCTACAGCGCCGCCTGAGCCATCCCCATTCCCCTTATTTTTCACAGGACACCACCATGCATTTCCCCCGCTCCCTGAACAAACCGCTGCTGGCGCTGCTGGCCGCGACCGCGCTGGTCATTCCTTCGCTCGCTTTCGCTGAAAAAGCTTACCTGGAAATCACCCTCAAGGTCGATCCGCAAGACCGTCCGGCCGCCGGCGCCGTCTACGCGAAATACAAGCAACCCTTCCTGAGCAAGATCTCCGGCGCCGAATCGAAAGAGCTGCTGATGCGCGACGACGACGTGCAAGTGCTGCACGGCTTCGCCAGCCGCAAGCAAGCCGAGGACTATCTGCACAGCGATCTGTTCAACAAGGACGTGGTCGCCGAGCTGAAACCGCTGCTGAAGGCCGCGCCCGAAGTCCGTATCTATTCCAGCAACTAAGTTTGCCAAC
>DMYQ01000354.1:0-163 GCA_003482555.1 Janthinobacterium sp.
GAAATTTGATGCTCCGGCCCTGCAACCCCACCCGAACGCGCCCGGCGCCGACTCAAAACTCCCCGTCGAGCATGCTAATGCGCACCAGGTCGGCCACGTTGTCGACCCCCAGCTTGCCCATCAGGCGCGCCTTGTGCACCTCCACCGTGCGCACGCTGATGCC
>DMYQ01000354.1:290-5652 GCA_003482555.1 Janthinobacterium sp.
TCCACCGTGCGCACGCTGATGCCCAGCGCCGGCGCGATGTCGCGGTTATGCCGCCCCGTCACCACCAGCCGCATCACCTCGCGCTCGCGCGGGGTAAGCACGCGCAGCGAGTCCAGCCCGCTGGCCCGGCTGCGCTGGCGCTGGCGGTTTTCCCGCTCGCGCGACAAGGCCTCGTCGATCGCCGCCAGCAGCTTGTCGTGGTCGAAGGGCTTTTCCAGGAAATCGCTGGCGTTCGCCTTGAACGCCTGGCGCGCCAGGGCGACATCGCCGTGGCCGCTGATGACGATGACCGGGATCGCGCACCCGCGCCGGCCCAGTTCGCGCTGCAAGGTCAGCCCATCCATGCCCGCCATGCGGATGTCGACCAGCAGGCAGCCGGCCCACTCGGGACGCCAGGCCGACAGGAAATCCTCGCCGCTGGCGAAGATGGCTGTGCGGTAGCCGCGCACGCCCAGCAGCAAGCCGAGCGCGTCGCGCACCGAGGGATCGTCGTCGACCACGTAAACCGTCAAATCACTGGGCACACTATTCTCCCGACCGCGCCAAAGGCAAAACAAACCTGAAAATGCCGTGGTCGCCCACCTCGGCCCATAAACTGCCACCGTGCGCTTCCACGATGGCCCGACTGAGCACCAGGCCCAGCCCCAACCCACTGGCCTTGGACGACACGAACGGTTCGAACAGGCGCGCCGCCAGCGCGCTCGAGACGCCGGCGCCGCTGTCCTCGACCGACAGACGCAGGCGACCGCCGGCCAGGCGCTCGGTCGATAGCGTGACGCGGCGCTCGCCGCGCGGGCGCGCCGTCACCGACTCGAGCGCATTGGCCAGCAGATTGCGCAGCACCAGTTCGATCTGCAGGCGATCCGCGTTGACCGCCAGCGGTGCCGCCTCGCACACCTCGAATAACACGCCGTTTTCCTGGAAGGGCAGCAGGAATTGCTGGCCGATGGCGGCGATCAAGGCGCCCGCCTCGACCGCCTCGAGGCGCATCGCGCCGGTGCGGAAAAAGTCGCGCAGGCGACGCACCACGTCGGCCGCGCGCCCCGATTCGGCGATCATGTGACGGATCGCACCCTTCAACACCTCGCCGCCCTCGCCGCGCTCCATCAGGTATTCGCATGCCTTGCCGTAGGTCGACAGGGCCGTCAGCGGCTGGTTCAACTCGTGCGCCAGCGCAGCCGCCATTTCGCCCGCCGCCGCCAGACGCAAGGTGTGTTTCAGCTCGTCGGCCACCTGCCCCAGCTCGTCGACGACGATGCCGATGAAGAAGCCGACCAGGGCCAGCATGGCGTCCAGCATCTGCAATTCATAGACTTCGATGTCGACCGCGCGGGTCCATTTGACCAGGCCGATGATACCCAGCTGTAGCACGAACACCATCAAGCCTGTGCCGTACAGGCCTTGGCGCGAGGCGGCCCAGATGACCGGCAAGAAGAGGAAGTAAAAATGTTTGAATTCGGCGCCCGCGACCGACCCGAAGACGCTCCACAACATACCGCCGGCCAGGGCCAGGTAGCCGGCCGTCTCCCAGCGCCAGATGGTGGCGCGCAGGCGCGCCCGGCCCGGCGCGCTGGCCAGCATCCAGATCAAGGGCATCGACACCAGCACCCCGACCATGTCGCCGATGCCGAAGCGCAGCACGGCCAGGCGCCATTCGCCGTGCGGAATCAGGCCGGCCCAGGACAGCAGCGAAATATAACCGACGTCGTTGAGCAGGGTGCCGAGGGCAACCACACCGACCCAGGCGAACAGGCGGCCGCGGTTGTCGAAGATATCCCCCCGGCTGAAGCTGCGCCGCAGCGCCTCGCCGATCAAGCCATAGCCGAGCGTCAGCCAGAGCGCGCCCAGCACCGTCACCCACATCCCGGCCGGCGTACCGCGCACCAGGATGTCGCCGAACAGCAGCGCGACGAACCAGGGCAGGGCCGCCTTCTTGCCATAGCCGAGCCAAAACACCAGGCCCAGGGCGGGGTCGGGATTCCAGGGGGTGATGTTGAGACCGTACAGCGGATCGATATAGCTGACCCAATCGAATAACAGGTACAGCGCGACGAAAGCCGGGTACGGCAAGTATCGGTGCAGGGTTTGACGCATGGGATGGCAGTTTTTGCAATGTCCGCCATTATGCCCCGGCGCGCCCGGCGGCGCCGAAATATCTGCCGCCGGGGACTGCGGAACGAAGCGATATAAGTGTATCCCTTACGTCGCTTTGCCAATTGTCAGGCCCGCCAGTGAACGCTAACATGGCCGATATTCCCAACCCGCGCCCGTGGCCGACTCCGCCGATGCAAGCTTTCCGCACCCTCCCCCGTCAACACCGCGGCGCACCGCCTTTCGGCGCGCCGGTCGACCGCCGCGCCGACGATAGCAAGGTGCTGACGCTGCTCATGCCGATCAAGCGCGCGAGCGACGTGATCTATGGCGCCCGCTACGCCAAGCGCCTGCGTGAATGGGGCATTCGGGTCAAGGTCAATTTGCTGCATGTCACGCCGACCGAGCGCGCCGAGGCGGTGTCGCTGTCCGGCCCGCCGCGCCGCGAGCGCGAAGAGCATGCCGAGGAATTGATGCGCGAAGCCGCCCTGTACCTGAGCCGCTCCTGGGTCGAGCACAGCACCTTCATCTTTTCCGGCGAGGTGCTGTTTTCCATCCTGGACGCGGCGGAACTGCTCGATTGCCAGGAAATTGTGCTGCCGGCCGCCAAGCCGGGCCAGTGGCGCCTGTTTTCCGCCGACCTGGCGCGCCGCATCGCCCGCTGCAACCGCGGCGCGACGGTGGTGCTGGCCGCCCCGAACGGCGTGAGTTGCCCGGCCCACGCCGCGTGAGCGCCGTTCCAACATTACAACAAGAAAATGAAAGCCCGATGACGCAGTCAATCACCCTTCGATCCTGCCTGAGCGGCAGCGGCCTGTCATATTTGCGCGACGTCATCAAGCTCGAATGGCGCGCCGCGCTGCACCGGCGCCAAACCCGCCACTGGCTGCACCTGTTGAATTCCAGCCCAGCGCTGCGCGATCTGGTCCGCAGCCACCCGCGCCTGATCCACAAGATCTACCGCCCGTATCTGAGCAACACCATGAATTGCCAGGGCCGCCTGGCCGCGCTTACCGAGCACTACCGCTTTATCGCCCGGCACGATCTGAGCGATATCGTGGCGCGGGCGGCGCGCGCGCCGGTCGTGCTGGCCGACATCGCCGGCAAGTCCGGCGTCGTCTATCACGTCCAGCTGCGCGCCATCAATGCCATGGAACGCGAGGGCGAATTGATACTGCAACTCACTTGCGGCCCGGCGCTGATTTATTCGGTGGCGTTTTCCTTCATGACGGCCGAGCACCGCATGTGCGTCGGCGTCGGCTGCATGCAGGGGCCGCAGGGCGCCGACGGCCTGTCGCTGGTGCGCGAGGCAACCCGCGACTTGCACGGCCTGCGTCCGAAAAACCTGATGTTGCGCCTGGCGCGCCAGCTGGGCCACGACTATGATTGCCAGGCGCTGGTGCTGGTCGGCAATGACAACCGCGCCGTGCGCCAGTCGGCGAAAAAAGGCTTGCTGTTCGCCGACTACGACACGTTGTGGTTGGAAATGGGCGCCCACGCGCGCGGCAACGGCGACTTCGAACTGGCTTGCGAAGACTTGCCGGCGCCAGTGATGGAGGAGATCGCCTCGAAAAAGCGCTCCGAGGCGCGCAAGCGACACGAGACCTTGCAGGCGATCATCCATGCCATCCGCCTGGGCTTGAACGCGGCCGGCGCCAGCGTGCCCGCCGCGGCCAACGACGCCGCCGCGCCGGCCACGGCGCCCGACCTCGAGCGCGACTTCGCGACGGCCACCGCCTGAGGGCGCGCCAACGAACGGCGCCCTTCGTCCACCCCTGTTAAGCTGACGCTTCGAGGGCGGGCCATTCCGGGCCGCCGCCCGCCCCGCGGGACGGGCCGAACCATGAAGGAGCATGAACATGCGCGTGGACATCTATCGTAGAGCGGAACAAGCAGGCATCTTTTCCTATCTGGTCGTGCCGGAGGGCAAGCCCATTCCGGACGAGGCCACCGGCATCGACTGGCAGCAGGAATCGCGCGCGCTCGAGCTGGACGAGACGGCCGCCGCCTTGCCCAATTATCATATCGAGCGACCGTTCGAGCAAATCGCCGCCAAAGGCTATGCGATTACCGGTCTGAAGGACATGACGGCGCCGCACTGAGCCGACGCTTGCTTGGGCGTTGAATGTGGGAAATCGGCTCGACTCTCACGGCCGCGCGCGCGAGCCGGTGGCGGCCGGTTTCGCCAGTTTGATTCCTTCGTCGCGTCGACTCGTCAACGCGGGGAAATCGGCTGCGCGCTGGGAACTGGCGCGAGGCAAGCCGGCTGGCGCGCGCGCAAGGCCAGCGCGTGCCGCAACACAGCCTCCACCGAAAAACCGGCGACGCTGTCGGCGCCGGGCGCCAGCACCACCGCGTGCGCGCGCGAGCGCGGCCCCCATTCCCGCGCCTTGATTCCGTCGTTCTGGTAAATGCCGATCACCGGCGTGTCGAAGGCCGAGGCCAGGTGGATCAGGGCCGTGTCCGGGCTGACCACCAGGCTGGCGCGCGCGCACGCGTCGAACAGGCGTTCCAGGCCGCCTTCGCAATCGAGCAGGCTGGCGCCGGAGTCGGAGCGCGCCAGCACGGCGCGCGCGGCGGCCGCCGTGGCGCCGTGGCAGACCAGGCGCAAGGCCGCCTCCGGCGCCACGCGCCGCAAGCCCGCCAGGAGCGCCACTCCAGCCGTGGCGTCGATGGTGCGTTCGGGATCGGCCGCGAACAAATTCACCAGCACGATATCGGCATTGGCGGAATTGGAATTGAAATCGGGCGCGTCCCCGGACGCCGGCGCGGCACCGATCCCGGCCCCCCGCGCTTTGACCACGTCGTAAGCCAGTTCGCCGTCGCAAGGGACGCCGAACTGGCGCAAGGCTTCGCGGCACGCCTCGATCCGATGCGCCGGCGCGGCCCGGTGAAACTCGGCCAGGTCGACCACCCGCCCGGGGCGCGCCAACCACAACAACAGACGATTTTTCTCGCTGCGCATCGGCCGCCAGGTGACGATGAAGTCGAAACGTTCGCGGCGCAGCGCCAAACCGGTTTTCAGCACCACGCCCCAGCCGCGCCGGGCCAGCGACCACAAGGTGCGCAGGCGCGCGTCCCTGGCCCAGAAGGTGGCCGTCACGCCGGCCACCGTGGCGTGGATCTCGCAGCCCGGGGCGTGCGCGCGCAGGCCAGCCACGAAAGCGGTGATGACGACGGCGTCGCCCAATTTTCCGTCGTGCGAAAAAAACAGCACCTTCGGTGCCCCGCCGCCGGCCGCCGCGCCCTCAATACTCAACGGCCACTTCTT
>DMYQ01000260.1:0-178 GCA_003482555.1 Janthinobacterium sp.
TTCGTACGGCTGCTTGCGCCCGTCTTGCCGCTTCGCTATCATGCCGTCTCCACGCGCGCCGTCGCCAGCACCATGCTGGAGGCGGCGCTGCAAGCCCGAGCGGGCTTGCGCATCATCGAATCGGAACAGATCGCACACTGATATGGCCAGACCCACACTCAACGACGGCGAACGCGCC
>DMYQ01000260.1:474-12413 GCA_003482555.1 Janthinobacterium sp.
GCGGCCGCCAACACCGTGCTGGAAAAGAATTTGCCCCTGGCGGCGGCGATCGCCTTCAAGCAGGGATTGGCGGCCGGTCTGCAGGCGGCCGGCGCGGCGCTGGAACAAAACCATGGGGGGCTGGAAGCGGGGCGCGGCAGCGATTTGCTTTTGCAGACCTGGGCCTTGACGCTCGGCCTGTGGCAAACGCTCGACTATCCGGCCGCCGTGCGCCCGCACTTGGCGACGCCGGCGCTGCGCGTACTCGACCGGCATTTCGAGCCGGAACTGCGCGCCGCCCTGTGCGCGCTGTGGCGCGGCGCCCTGTTGCCGCGATAGCTGGGCGGTTTCCTGGCGCCCGCGCCAGGAAGGTCGCGGCCGCGAAGACTTAGCGGCGCGTCGGGGTCAGCACGCTCGGCAAGGCCTTCGGCAAAGTGTCCGGATAGTCGCGGCTGAAATGCAAGCCGCGGCTTTCCCGGCGCGACAGCGCGCTGTTGACGATCAGCGTGGCCACGTCGACCAGGTTGCGCAATTCCAGCAAGTCGTGCGTGATGCGGAAGTTGCGGTAATACTCGTCGATCTCTTCCTTGAGCAGGGCGATGCGATGCTGGGCCCGCTCCAGGCGCTTGGTGGTGCGCACGATGCCGACATAATTCCACATGAAGCGACGCAATTCGTCCCAGTTGTGGGAAATAACCACTTCCTCGTCGGCGTCGGTGACCCGGCTCTCATCCCAGTCCGGCAGATAGGGGACGCCCATTTTTTCGCTGGCCTCGATGTTTTGCGCGCAGGCGCGGCCGATGACCAGGCATTCGAGCAGGGAATTGCTGGCCAGGCGGTTGGCGCCATGCAAACCGGTGCAAGCCGTTTCGCCGACCGCGTACAGGCCCGGCAAGTCGGTGCGCCCGGACAGGTCGGTGACCACGCCGCCGCAAGTGTAATGGGCGGCCGGCACGATGGGAATCGGCTGCTTGGTGATGTCGATACCCAGTTCCAGGCAGCGCGCGTAAATGGTGGGGAAGTGTTCGATCAGGAAGGCGGCCGGCTTGTGGCTGATGTCCAGGTGCACATAGTCGAGGCCGCGCTTCTTGATTTCAAAGTCGATGGCGCGGGCGACGACGTCGCGCGGCGCCAGTTCGGCCCGCTCGTCGTGGGCCAGCATGAAGCGGGTGCCAGCCGCCGCGCCCGCTTCCGGCGGCAGTTTCAGTAACCCCCCTTCGCCCCGTATCGCTTCCGTGATCAGGAAGGACTTGGCATAGGGGTGATACAGGCAGGTCGGGTGGAATTGGATGAATTCCATGTTCGAGACGCGGCAACCGGCGCGCCAAGCCATGGCGATGCCGTCGCCGCTGGCCGTGTCAGGGTTGGTGGTATACAAATACACCTTGCCGGCGCCGCCGGTGGCCATGACGGTGTGTTCGGCGGCAAAGGTCAGCACCTTGCCGCTCTGTTCGTCCTGCACGTACAGGCCGTGGCATTTCGGCTGGCCATTGTGCGGGCCGCGTTTGTGCTCGAGCTTGTCGGAGGTGATCAGGTCGATCGCGCAGTGGTGCTCGAACAGGGTGATGTTCGGGTGGGCCCGCACTTTTTCTTCCAGCGTGACCTGGACCGCGTGGCCGGTGGCGTCGGCCGCGTGAATGATGCGGCGCTGGCTGTGGCCGCCTTCCCGGGTCAGGTGGAAACCCAATTCGGCGCTTGGGTCGCGGGTAAACGGCACGCCCTGGTCGATCAGCCACTGGATTGCTTCGCGGCCGTGTTCGACGATGAAGCGGGTCGCGCCCTCGTCGCACAAGCCGCCGCCGGCCACCAGGGTGTCGTCGATATGCTGGTCGTGGCTATCGCCGGAATCGAGCACGGCGGCAATGCCGCCCTGGGCCCAGTTGCTGGCGCCATCCATCAGCGCGCGTTTTGAAATGATCGCGACGGTGCGCGTTTCGGCCAGGTGCAGCGCCACTGACAAACCCGCCAGTCCGCTGCCGACAATCGCTACATCAAATTTCATGACATCAATCTTTTTTTATGGAGAGTCATGACTATAGTCCATTTGCCATCGATGCGCAGGGCCTTGCGCTACATTTGCTCCCATTCATATAGCCGCGCCCGCCTTTTGTGACGCCTCAACATGCGCCCGCGACACTGGGCCATGATGGAAATATTCTCTGTGTGCGGGCGCATCCGGCCTGTCGCAGACGCATGGTCTTGTCGGGGGGAGCAATCATGATACGGATTTTCAGCCATTATGTATCCAAGATGGCCTTCATCTTGCTGCTGCTGGAAGTGCTCATATTGCTGGCGGCGGCCGCCGCCGCGTCGGCCATCTGGCTGGCCGACGGCCGCCACGTCGCCGCCCGCGCGGACAATCTGTACCTGTCTTCGCTCGCCTTCGCCCTCGTGATCGTCTTCAGCATGAGTACCCTTGGCATGTATCAGCACCGGGCGCGCGAACAGTTGCGCAACACGCTGTTGCGCATCACGCCCTCGTTCGTGCTGGGCTTTGGTTTGCTCAGCGCGCTCATTTACATGGTGCCGGCGCTCCATTTCGGACGCGGCGGACTGCTCATCTTTGCCCTCGGCGGCAGCGGTGTGCTGCTGACCCGGCTGGTCGTCTTCAAATCGGCCGAATCGGCCATGCTGGAGGCGCGCCTGATCCTCGTCGGCGCCGGTTCCATCGCCCGCGAATGCATCGAACTGGCGGCCAGCAAGATCGGCTTTCACCAGTTCACCGTGGTCGGCTGCGTCGAGGTGGCCGGCGAGGAATGCCGGGTGCCCGCTTCGGCGCTGTTGCCGGCCGGGCCGTCGCTGCTCGATATCGCCCATAAATACGATGCCCAGGAAATCGTCGTGTCGGTGAGCGACCGTCGCAACGGTGCCTTTCCGGTGCGGCAATTGCTCGAGTGCGCCCTGGGCGGCGTCAAGGTGATCGACGCGGCCACCTTTTTCGAGCGCGAGGCTTGCCAGATCCGCATCGATTCCCTGCAACCCAGTTATCTGATCTACGGCGGCGGCTTCGACCAGAGCTTCTTGCGCGCCACTTCGAAGCGCATCTTCGACTTGCTGGCCAGCGCCGCCATCTGCGTCGCCGCGCTGCCGGTGATGCTGGTGACGGCGCTGTGGATCTGGATCGACGATCGCGGCCCCATCTTCTACCAGCAAGAACGGGTCGGCAAGGACGGGCGCATATTCAAGGTGCTGAAATTCCGCAGCATGCGCATGGACGCGGAAAAAGACGGCAAGCCGATCTGGGCCGCCACCGACGACCCGCGCGTGACCCGGGTCGGCCACATCATCCGCAAGCTGCGCATCGACGAATTGCCGCAAATGCTCAATGTGTTCCGCGGCGAGATGAGCTTTGTCGGCCCGCGCCCGGAACGCGCCTTTTTCGTCGAGCAATTAAAGGCGGAAGTGGCGTATTACGACATTCGCCACAGCATCAAGCCCGGCATCACGGGACTGGCCCAGGTGCGCTATCAGTATGGCGCCTCGGTGGCCGACGCCGTCAGCAAGCTGCAATACGACTTATATTATGTGAAGAATAATAGTCTCTTCCTTGATCTGCTGATCTTGCTCGACACGATACAGGTGGTCTTGTTTGGCAAGGGTGGCCGATGAAACAGGCGGGTCTGTCGTCGGGCGACATGGTCGCCCTCAGTTATGGATTGGCATCGTTGGCATTCTTCGTCCTTTCCCTGCTCTTGCTGGGCAACTGGCGGGCCCGCCATAGCGCCAGCGCCCTGGTCGCCGCCTGTCTGACGACGGCCCTGTGGGCCACCGGGACGGTCGCGCTGGCCCTGTGGGGACGGCCCGTGTCCTTGCCTGGCGACGTGCTCGAAGTGTTGCGCACGGGCGCCTGGCTGGTGTTCGTGCTGCGTTTGCTGGAAGCGTCGGGCAAGCGCCAGAAGGTCTTCCTAATTGCCATTCTCGGTATATCCGCCTGTCAATTAGCGGCCGCTTCCGGCACTACCGGGCTGATGACGCTCATCGTCAGCCGCCTGCTGCTGGCCGTGCTCGGCATGCTGCTGGTCGAGCACTGGTATCGCAACACGCCGGGGCCGCAGCGTTGGGACGTCAAATTCGCCTGCTTCGGGGTGGGCGGCTTGTTCACCTACGATTTTTACCTGTACAGCGACGCTTTGTTGTTCCGTCATATCAACGCCGACATCTGGGCCGCGCGCGGCATCGTCAACGCCCTCAGCGTGCCGCTGCTGGCGCTGTCGGCGGCGCGCAATCCGGTCTGGGCGCTGGGACTGGCCGTGTCGCGCCAGATGATGTTCCGCTCGGCCGCGCTGCTGGGTTCGGCCATCTATCTCTTGGCGATGGCATCGAGCGCCTATTACATCCGTTACTTCGGCGGCGCCTGGGGGCCGGTGATGCAAGTGGCTTACCTGGGCGGCGCCGTGCTGCTGCTGGGCGGCGTGCTGTTTTCCGGCGCGCTGCGGGCCAAGCTCAAGGTCTTCATCAACAAGCATTTTTATACGGCCATCTTCGACTATCGCGAAGAGTGGTTGCGCTTCACGCGGGCCCTGTCGGAAGACGGGCCGGGCCTGGGCGAGCGCACCATCCAGGCCGTCGCACAACTGGTCGAGAGCCCGGCCGGCGCGCTGTGGATACGCCGCGAACACGATCTGTGCGTACCCGTGGCGAGCTGGAACATGGCGCCGCAGTCGGCCAGCGAGCCGGCCAGCGGCGCCTTTTGTCAATTCCTGGAAACCAGGCAGTGGGTGGTCGACGTGCCGGAAGCGCTACGCGAGCCGGCCCGCTACGCCAACGTGACGCCGCCGGAATGGATGCTGACCATGCCGCAACTGTGGCTGATCTTGCCGCTGATGTTGCACGGGTGCCTGTTCGGCTTCGTCGCCCTGGCGCGCCCGCGTGCCGGTATCAAGCTGAACTGGGAGGTGGTGGACTTGCTGAAAATCGCCGGCAGCCAGGCCGCCAGCTATCTGGCGCACCGCGAATCGGCCGATTCGCTGACCCTGGCGCGCCAATTCGAATCGTTCAACCGCATGTCGACCTTCATCGTGCACGATTTGAAAAACCTGGTATTCCAGTTATCCCTGCTGCTGAGCAACGCGGAAAAGCACCAGGGCAATCCCGACTTTCAGCGCGACATGTTGGGCACACTCGACCATTCGGTCAAAAAAATCACCTTGCTGCTGCAAAAATTCAGCCGGGGCGAGGCGCAAGAGTTGAGCGCTCCCCTGTCGATCGACAAGCTGCTGGGGCAAGCGGTGGCGGCCAGGACCGGGGCCGAACCGCTGCCGCGACTGGAAATCGCCGACGCCGGCTTGACCGTGCTGGCCAACTGGGCGCGCCTGGAACGGGTGCTCGGGCACCTGATCCAGAACGCGGTCGAGGCCACGGCCAAGGAGGGCAGCGTGCTGGTGCGCCTGCTGCGCGAAGGGCAAACGGTGGTGGTGGAATTGCGCGACACGGGCCAGGGCATGAGCGCGCAATTCATCCGCGAACGCCTGTTCAAACCCTTCGAGTCGACCAAGGTCGCCGGCATGGGCATCGGCGTGTTCGAGAGCCGGGAATATATCCGCGAAGTGGGCGGGCAACTGGAAGTGTACAGCGAGCCGGAGCGGGGCACCACCTTCCGCGTCGTGCTGCCGCTACACGTGGACGGCAAGACGCCGGGGTGAGCGGCTGGACGTAACCAGGGGAAATCGGATGGGCAAGCAAAAATTGCTGGTGATCGAGGACGACACCGGCTTGCAAAAACAATTGCGCTGGAGCTTCGACGCCTATGAGGTGCTGGTGGCCGGCGAGCGCGAGGCGGCGCTGGCGCACATGCGCCGCCATCAGCCGGCCGTGGTGACGATGGATCTGGGCTTGCCGCCCGACCCGGACGGCGCCAGCGAAGGCCTGGCCACCTTGCAACTGATCCTGGCGCTGGCGCCGGACACCAAGGTCATCATCCTCTCCGGCAATCAGGAACGGGTGCACGCGCTCAAGGCGATCGCCATGGGGGCTTATGATTTCCACCAAAAACCCTTCGACGCCGACATGCTGGGACTGGTCATCGAAAGGGCATTTTATCTGCACGCGATGCAACAGGAAAACCGGCGCATGCTGCAAACCCAGGCCGACTCGCCGCTGGCCGGCATCGTCAGCCGCGACCCCGGCATGCTCAAACTGTGCCGCAGCGTGGAAAAGGTGGCGCCCTCGTCAGCCACGGTGATGCTGCTGGGCGACTCCGGCAGCGGCAAGGAGTTGATCGCGCGCGCGCTGCACGCGCTGGGCGCCCGTCACGAAAAGCGCTTCGTGGCCATCAATTGCGCGGCGATCCCGGAAAACCTGCTGGAAAGCGAGTTGTTCGGCTATGAAAAGGGGGCGTTTACTGGCGCCGCCAAGCAAACCCTGGGCAAGATAGAGCTGGCCCACGGCGGCACCTTCTTTCTCGACGAAATAGGCGACATGGCGCCCGGCCTGCAAGCGAAGCTGCTGCGCTTCCTGCAAGAGCGCGTCATCGAGCGCATCGGCGGGCGCAGCGAAATCGGCGTCGACGTGCGCATCGTCTGCGCCACCCATCAAGACTTGAAGGCGCAGGCCGAGTCGGGGCGCTTCCGCGAAGACTTGTATTATCGCCTCAGTGAAATCGTGTTGAGGATACCGCCGCTGCGCGAGCGGGCCGGCGACAGTGCCTTGCTGGCCCACCATTTCAAGAACAAGTTTTGCGTCAGCGAAGGGCGGCCCACGCAACATTTCAGCGCTGAAGCGATGGCCGCGATCGAGGCGTATGGCTGGCCCGGCAATGTGCGGGAAATGGAAAACTGCATCAAGCGGGCCGTGATCATGTCCGAGGGGCCGCAAATCGTCCTGGGCGACCTGGGGTTGCCGCAAACGCCGGCGGCGGACGATACGATCAATCTGCGCCAGGCCCGCGATGCGGCCGAATACAAGGTGATGGTGATGGCCCTGGCGCGGGTCGATGGAAATATCGTCAAGGCGGCCGACCTGCTGGGTGTGAGCCGGCCGACCCTGTATGACTTGATGAACCATCACGGCATCAAAGCCTGACAGGGCAAAGCGCCGGATCCGCGCCGGCGCTCCTACCCGGCGGGCGCCGCCTCCTGGACTGGCGGCGTTTCAGGCACGGGCGGCACGGCGGTCGGAACCGGCGCCGGGGACTCCGGGGCGGGCGGCTCTTGCCAGCGACCGGCCGCGATCAGCTTGTTTTTCAAGCCCGGCAAGCCAAAGCCCAAGGCGTAGGCTTTTTGCGCGTAGGCGAGAGCCTGGGTGTAGTCTTTCTTTTTCGCGTACATCAAACCCAGGTTGTAGTTGACGGTGGCGTTGTTCGGGTCGCGCCGGACCGCTTCGCGCAATTGCGCCAGCGCCGCCTCGCTCTGGCCGCCGGCCAGCAGATACGAGCCGTAGATCGAACGCAGGGTGGTGTCGGCCGGCGCGAAGCGCAGCGCGCGCTCGAAATAGCAATCGACGGTGTAAGCGGCGCCGCTGGGCCGGGAAGTTTTTTGGCGCAAGGCCAGTCTGGCCATCGCCAGCAGGGCCCGATGGTGGTTGGGAAAGTGGCTGAGCGTGTAGTGCAGGTCGTCGCCGACGCTGCCCGATGCGCCGCGGACCAAGTTTTCGACATTCTTCGTAAAATGGTATTGTTCCACCACCCCCAAGCCTTGGCGATCCTCCGGGTTGGTGTAATCGCCGCCAGGATTGGTGCGCACATAGACGCCGCAGTCGGCCGGGTTGGCCGTGGCGGCGCCGCAGACCAGCAGGGCAAGCAGGGCTGGCAAGGATGAGGCCGGGTTCATGTTTCCTCCTGATGGATGACGTGGTCGAAAAGTCGGGCCAGTTCGACGCTTCTGGCTAGTCGGGATTGCAGGGCGACGGTGGCGGCGCCGGCCAGCGGGGCGCGGGCCTGGCCGCTCAAGGTCAAAAAGCGCTTCAAACCGTGGGCGATGTCGGCGGCCGAATCGAGCCTGGCGATGGTGTCGATGCCGCAGGCGCGCAACTTGGCGGCGCTGTCGCCGGCCGGGTCCGTCAGCGCCAGGATGGGTTTGCCGGCGCGCAGGTATTCATACAGCTTGGCGGGGATCTGGGCGTTGCAATTGGCCGCCTGCAACAGCAGCAAGCCATCCGCCGCCAGCATTTCCACCAGCGCGGCCCGGTAGGGCAGGGCCGGCGCCAGTTCCACCAGGTCGGCAATGGCGTCCCGCTCCAGCATGGCGCGCAAGTAATCGTCGTTGCCGGTGGCCCGCAACACCAGCCTGAACGTGGCCGGCCCCAGCGCGCCATCCTGGCGCAGCCGCGCCAGCGCCGTGAACAGGGCCGTGGGATCGCGCTCGGACGGGTAGACGATGCCACTGTGCAGCAGGCGGAAGGCCGCGCCGGCCGGGCGCGGCGCCGGCGGGCTCGCCTCGGCGGCGGCGAAATTGCCCTCGTCGTAGCCGTTCTCGATCAGGCGGAAGCGCGCTCCGTCCGTCTCCGGATAGCGCGCCCGGTAGGTGGCCTGGGCGCCGGGCGTGGTGCACACCATGCAGGCGCTGTGGCGCACGATCTTGTCTTCGATCCATTCATGCAGGCGCCGCGCGCGCGGCTCGGCCGGGTAGTCGCTGTCGCTCATCGGGTCGCGCTGGTCGGCCACCCAGGGGATGCCGCTGATGCGATGCAGGCTCAGGGCGATCAGGTGGGCGGTGGCGATCGGGTAGGTGGACCAGATGACGTCGGGGCGCTGGCGGCGGATCAGCGCCAGGCCGGCCGGCACGGCGCTCAACCACCACGAAATCCAGCGGTCGGGCAGGGCCAGCCAACCGGGATAGCGGCCGCGCCAGGCCAGGTGGCGCGAGGTGTCGAGGGCGAAGCTGCGCCGCACCGTCACCCCGGCGCCGATGTCGGCCATCTGGTCGCCGCTGCTGCACTGGTAGGCCCGCGGATGGACGCTCAGCACGCTCACCTCCCAGCCGTAGTCGGGCAAGTGCTGGGAGAAGCGCAGCGCACGCTGGATGCCGCTGCTGCCCTGCATGGGCGGGTAATGGTAGGCGATCATCAGCACGCGCTTCACCATGAGACGATCCAGTCAAAGCTCAGTTGCGCCACCTGGGCGCGCCACTCGGCGCGCGAAAACGTGTGGTCGGCCCGCGCCAGCGCCACTTGCCGCAGCAGCGGGCCGGCGCTCAGCGCGCGCCAGGCGGGCGAGCCGGCTTGCAGGTCGGCAAATTCGCGCGCCGTCAAGTCGTCGCCGCTGAGGATGATCAAGACGCGGCCGCGAAAGCGCGCCAATCCCTCGTACAGGCGCGCGCCGGGGCTACGATCGGGGCCGGGCGCGGCGGGCGCGCCCGCGTCCCTGGCCAGGCGCAACAGGCCGCGCAGCGCCGCCGCCGGCCGGAAGGCGCCGCTCAGCAGCTTGCGCCAGAACGCCGCCTCGCCCAGGCGCCCCAGGTAATAGTGACGCAGGGTGGCGCGGGCCAGGCCGGCCCCGCTGCGCACCCAGGGATTGAGCAGGGCCAGGCCGCAAATCCGGCTGTCGCGCCAGGCATACAGCGCGGCCGCCGTGGCGCCGTCGCACAAGCCCCACAGCACCAGCTCGCGCAGCGCGGGCACGGCCGCGAAAAATTCCCTCAGCGCGCACGCCAGGTCGTCTCCGATATCTTCGTAATTGCGCGCCTCGCCCTCGCTGTCGCCCATGCCGCGGTAATCGAAGCGCAGCACGGGAATGCCGCGTCCGGCCAGGTCGCGCGCCAGCAGGGTGAATTGGCGGTGGCTGCCGGCCCGGTATTGCGGGCCGCCGGTGACGATCAACACGCCGCGCGCACTGGCTGCCGCCGGCAGGCTGAGGATGCCGAGCAAATGGTCGTCGCGGCATCGGAAGCGCAGCGCGCGCTGTTCGATCATCATGGGCACAGGGCCGCGGTGGCGGCCAGCAGGGACTGGCATTCGACGATCTCGCCGCTGGCCCAGAACGCCAGGCCGGGCACCCCGTGCAGCGACAGTTCGGCGCCGGCCGCGCGCCGCCGTTCGGCCTGGCGCGCGGCGGCCGGCCCGACGATCCCTCCCGGCGCCAGTTCGAAGCAGTGCAGCGGGCAAGCCGTCTTCAGGCTCGTGCCGTCGAGCGCGTCGATGGCGGCCGCCAGTCGCGGCGCCAGCGCGTAACCGCCCACTTCGACGATGGCGCCGGCCGCCAGTTCTTCGCGCGCGGAGGGGCCGGCGCCGCCGTCGGCCAGCATGCGCTTGGCCAGGCGCAGGCGCAGAAACTGGTCCAGGTGGCTTTTCCCCTGCCAGACCGGGTGCCACAAAATCATCCGCTCCAGCGCCATGTCGGCGCCGACATCGAGGGCCAGCAGGGCGCCCAGACGCAAGCCCCACAGGCTGAGCGGGCCGTCCACGCGCCGCGTCAGCCAGGCGCAAGCCAGCGCCAGGTCGTCCTTCCAGATCTGCCAGCGGGCGTCGGCGAAATCGCCGGCGCTGTCGCCGCAGCCGTACAGGTCGATCTGCAGCACGCCATAGCCGGCGCAGGCGAAGGCGCGCGCCTGCAGGGCGGCCATGCGCCGGCTCTTGTTCATTTCCTCGGCAAACGGATGGGCGTAGACGATGGCGCCGCGCGGCCGGCGCCCGGGCGCCGGCGGATAAAACACGCAAAAGCGCTCGCCCGGGCTGGCGCCAAGAAAGAAAGGTAGCGCGGCGATCGACGGCGGCGACATCGGCTTCACTCGGCCAGCTTGTCGCGCACGAAGGCGTGCAGGCTGCCCACCGTGGCAAAGTGGCGGGCGTGGATGTCGTCGTCGGCGACCGCGATGCCGAAATGCTGTTCCAGCGCGGCGATGACGCCGATCACGGCCATGGAATCGAGTTCCGGCATGCTGCCCAGCAGCGGAGTATCGGCGTCCATGTCCCGCTGGCCTAGCCCGAGGGTACTCGAGAGGATGGTTTTGACGGCTTCAAGGTGCGGCATGATGGCTCCATGGATGGGTGCTGGGGCAGGGCGCCGGTGTCGAAGGACAGCAGCGGGAAGGAAGCGGGGTGGCGCGACAGGTGGATATACGGCGCCAGGCTGGCCAGCATCCACTGCCAGCGGCCGCAGCGCAAGAACAGGGCAGAACCGAGGCCGACCGTGCCTATCGCCCCGTGCGCGCCCAGCGAGGCGGCGTTGAAGGCGGAAATTCGGCTGCACGACCAGCGCACGGCGCGCGCGCGCAGCAGCAGGTTGGCTTCTTCCCACAGGCGGGCGAAGGTCAGGCCGAGGCGATCCTCGGGCCGCACCCAGACGTCGAAATCCCAGCACGACTGGGGCGACGCCAGGCGGTAGCGGGCGCGCACTTCATCTTCCTGATAGCCGTCCGGCGAGAGCCACAGAAAACCGCTCAATTCGCCGTCCTTGATGGCGGCCAGGCTCAGCGCCCCTTGGCCGTAACGGGCGTCCAGCACGGCGCCCGGGCGCGGATAGGCGGGCGGCAAGTCGGCGGCCTGGAAGCACTGCCGCACGGCGATATTCTTGCCGCGGCCGCGGCACAGCGGCTCGGCGACGACGGCCTGGGCCAGGAATTGATATTTGTACAGTTCCCAGCGCTCGCGCGAAACCGCCCGCAGCACCCGGCCGAGCAGGTACAGGCCGGCGTTCAGCCTACCCATTTGCTTGACGTTCTGAAGAATGCGATTCGACATGGCGTGGAGGGATGCGCAGGCGGGCTTGCCTACGCTTTCCATTAGACAGCAAGCTCGGGTTTTCGAGCTTGAGTCCGCTCAATCTTCCTCGGCGCCGCCGCTCGTGGCCGCTTGATTGACGAAAATCAAGAAGGAAGGCGGCGTTTGTCTCAATCATAGAGCCAGTAAGGCTGACGCAAGTGAGGTTGACGCGGCGGCTGTCGGCGCGGGTTGACGCCGCATGACCATTTCGAGGCTCCCATGACGCAATTGATACACGAATTCATTTTCCAGTCGGCGCAGCGGGCGCCGCAGGCACCGGCCCTGTCCTATCAGGGTTTGCGGCTCAGTTACGCCGACCTGGCGCA
>DMYQ01000260.1:12620-47395 GCA_003482555.1 Janthinobacterium sp.
GTGTTCGTGCCGGTCAATCCTCTGCTCAAGGCGGAACAGGTGGCCTACATCCTGGCCGACTGCAATGTGCGTATCCTGGTGACTTCGCGCGAGCGCTTGACGCAACTGGCTGGCGCCCTGGCCCAGTGCCCGGATCTGCACACGGTGATCGTCGCCGGCGGGGGCGACGCGGCGCCGGCCGCGAGCGGCATGCGCTTCGTCGCCTGGTCCGACTGCATTGCGCGCGCCGTGCCCTGCTTCGCCTACCGCAGCATCGACGCCGACATGGCCGCCATCCTGTACACCTCGGGCAGCACCGGCAAGCCGAAGGGCGTGGTGCTGTCGCACCGGAATCTGGTGGCGGGCGCCGAGAGCGTGGCCGCTTACCTGGGTAATACCGCCCAGGATCGCATCCTGTGCCTGCTTCCTTTCAGTTTCGATTACGGTTTGAGCCAGTTGACCACGGCCTTCGCCAGCGGCGCCTGCGCGGTGCTGATGAACCATCTCTTGCTGCGCGACGTCATCGACACCGTGGAACAGGAGGGCATCACCGGTCTGGCCGCCGTGCCGCCGCTGTGGATACAGTTGTCGCAACTGCGCTGGCCGGTGGTGGCGCGCTTGCGTTACATCACCAATTCGGGCGGCGCCATGCAGCGCGTGACCATAGCCGCTCTGCGCGCGGCTCTGCCGCAGACCCAGATTTACCTGATGTATGGGCTGACCGAAGCGTTCCGTTCGACCTATCTGCCGCCCGAGCAGCTGGAGCAGCGGCCCGACTCGATCGGCAAGGCGATCCCGAACGCGGAAGTGATGGTGCTGCATCCGGACGGCAGCCCCTGCGGCCCGGGCGAGACGGGCGAACTGGTGCATCGGGGCGCCCTGGTGGCCATGGGTTACTGGAACGACGCCGTCAAGACGGCCGAGCGCTTCCGCCCGCTGGCCGCGCGCCAATCGGGCTTGATGGTGCCGGAACTGGCGGTATGGTCGGGCGACACGGTGCGCCGCGACGACGACGGCTATCTGTATTTTGTCGGCCGGGCCGACGACATGATCAAGACTTCGGGCTACCGGGTCAGTCCGACCGAGGTCGAGGAAGTGGTGTACGGCACCGGTCTGGTGGCCGAGGCGGTCGCGCTGGGGGTGGCCCATCCTGTGCTCGGCCAGGCCATCGCGCTGCTGGCGACGGCGCTCGAGGGGGTGGAACTGGAGCGCGACGCCTTGCTGCTCGCCTGCAAGACGCTGCTGCCCACGTATATGGCGCCGGCCTGGGTCGAGGTGCGGCCCGGGCCGCTGCCCCGCAATCCGAACGGCAAGATCGACCGCAAGCTGCTGGCGGCGGAGCTGGCCTATCTATTTTCGGGGCGCGCGCAATGACGGCCCCACACCACGCGCCGTCGCCGTTTGCGCTGCGCGACGATTGCCTGCGGATCGGCGATCTGAGCTTGCCGCGCCTGGCGCAACGGGTCGGGCGCACCCCGTTTTACGCCTACGACCGGGCCCTGGTTTCGGCGCGGGTGGGGCGCTTGCGGGCGGCCCTGCCGGCCGAGGTCGAACTGCATTACGCGATGAAGGCCAATCCCATGCCCGCCCTGGTGCAATTGCTGGCCGGACTGGTCGATGGCATTGACGTGGCCTCGGGCGGCGAGCTCAAGACGGCGCTCGACACCGGCCTGGCGCCGGCCGCCATCAGCTTCGCCGGGCCGGGCAAGACGGATGGGGAGCTCGCTTGCGCGGTGGCGTCCGGCGTCCTGATCAACCTGGAATCGGAAGGGGAAATGGAGCGCGTGGCGCTGGCCGGCGAACGGCTGGGGTTGGCGCCGAGGGTGGCGGTGCGCATCAATCCCGATTTCGAGCTGAAACACGCGGGCATGAAGATGGGCGGCGGCGCGCGCCAGTTCGGCGTCGACGCCGCGCGCGTGCCGGCCATGCTGGGGCGGCTGGGCGAACTGGGCCTCGATTTCGTCGGTTTGCATATTTTTTGCGGCTCGCAAAACCTGGCCGCCGCCGCCATTGCCGACGCCCAGGCCCTGAGCGTGGATCTGGCGTTGCGCCTGGCGTCATACGCGCCCGGCCCGCTGCGCCTGATCAATATCGGCGGCGGTTTCGGCGTGCCGTATTTTCCCGGGGAAAAGCCGCTCGACCTGGAGTTGATCGGCGAACGCCTGACCGGCCAGCTCGCCCTGCTGCGCAGAGAATCGCCGCACAGCGGGCTGGCGCTGGAACTGGGCCGCTATCTGGTGGCCGAAGCCGGCATCTATGTCTGCCGCGTGCTGGAACGGAAGATTTCGCGCGGCCAAGTCTTTCTGATCACCGATGGGGGCTTGCACCATCACCTGGCGGCGTCGGGCAATTTCGGCCAAGTCTTGCGCAAGAATTATCCGGTGGCGATTGGCAATCGCATGCTTGGCGGCGCACGTGAAACCGTGTCGGTGGTCGGGCCCCTGTGCACGCCGCTCGATCTGCTGGCCGACCAGATGGAGATGGCCAGGGCCGAGGTGGGCGACCTGGTGGTGGTCTTCCAGTCCGGCGCCTACGGTTTGAGCGCCAGCCCGGCCGCCTTCCTCGGCCATCCGGCGGCGCTGGAGGTGCTGGTATGAGCGGCCTGTGCGGCTGGCTGGGGGCGCGTGACGGCGACGCCGGCCCGGCGCGGGAGGCGAAGGAGGCGGACCTGGCGGCCGGCCTGGCGCTGGCGCGCATGGCGGCGCCGCTGTCGCGCTTTGACGCCGCCCCGCTGCGCACGGCCGGCGGCGGCGCCGCCCGCGTGGCGCTCGCGGCTGGCGCCGACAGCGCCCACCTGTATCAGCAAGACGGTTTGCTGATCGCCCTGTGGGGGCGCGCCGTGCTGACCGGCAGCGCCGGGAATGGCACGGCGGCGGCCCTGGCGGCCAGCCTGGCGCCGTTGTGGCGCAGCATGGGGGTGAAGCTGTGCGCCGCGCTGTCCGGTCCCTTCGCCCTGTGCATCCTGGACCAGGTCACCGGGCAGGCGCTGCTGGCCGTCGATCGCAGCGGTACCCACACCCTGCATTACCAAGCCCACGAAGGGGGCTTGTTTTTCGCCTCGTCGGCGGCGGCGCTGGCCGCCCATCCGGATCTGGATTCCAGCCTCGACCCTCAAGCCCTGTACAACTACCTGTATTTCCACATGGTGCCGGGGCCGGGCACGATTTATCGCGAGCGGCAACGCCTGCTGCCCGGAGAATACCTGCATGCGCGAGGCGGCAAGCTGTGCCACGGCGCTTACTGGAAGATGGGTTTCCAGGAGCACGCCCCGGCCCAGTTCAAGCAACTCAAGACCGAGTTCTTGCACACCCTGCGCGTATCGGTGGAGGAAAGCGTGGCCCACTCCACTCCCGGCGCCTTTCTCAGCGGCGGCACCGACAGTTCCACCCTCGCTTGTGTGCTGGGGCAAGTGTCGGGGCGGGCAGCGCGCACCTATTCCATCGGCTTCGACGCGCCCGGCTACGATGAAATGGCGTACGCGCGCATCGCCGCGCGCCATTTCGGCACCGAGCACCACGAACTGTACGTGACGGCCGACGATGTCGTCGAGGCGATTCCCCGCATCGCCGCCGTCTTCGACCAGCCTTTCGGCAACGCGTCGGCGATTCCCGCCTATTATTGCGCGCGCATGGCCCAGGCGGACGGCATCACCCGCCTGCTGGGCGGCGACGGCGGCGACGAGCTATTCGGCGGCAACGAGCGCTATGCGCGCCAAGCCCTGTTCGCGCGCTACGAGCGGGTCCCGGCCATGCTGCGCCAGACCATCATCGAGCCGCTCCTGTTCAAGCTGGCCCGCGGGCAGCGCCAGCGCCTGCTGTGCAAGGCGCGCAGCTATATCGAGCAAGCGTCCATGCCCTTGCCGGCGCGCCTGGAAAGCTACAATCTGCTGCAGCGCTACGGGCCGGGCGTGGTCCTGGAAGGCGGTTTTCTGGAAGGGGTGGACGGGGGCGCGCCGATGGGCAGCCTGAACCAGGCCTATTGGCTGACACAGGGCTGCAGCCAGATCAATCAGATGCTGGCGCTGGACTTGAAGTTCACCCTGGCCGACAACGACTTGCCGAAGGTGGTGAAGGCGTGCGAACTGGCCGGCGTGGAAGTGGCGTTCCCCTTCCTGAGCGACGCGATGGTGGCGTTTTCCGCGCGCCTGCAACCGCGGCAAAAGCTCAACGGCACCCGCTTGCGCCATTTTTTCAAGCAGGCCCTGCGCGACACCTTGCCGCGCGCCATATTGCGCAAGGAAAAGCACGGCTTCGGCCTGCCTTTCGGGGTCTGGTTGCAAAGCCACCCCGGCTTGCGTCAACTGGCCTTCGACAGCCTGAGCGACCTGAAAGCGCGCCGCATCGTGCGCGCGGCCTTCATCGACGAGTTGCAGGAGCGCCACCTGGCGCACCATCCCGCCTATCACGGCACCATGGTCTGGATCTTGATGATGCTGGAACAGTGGCTCAAGCATCACCACCCGCGGGCGTCGCTGTAAGGCGCGCCCGCCAAACTTCATCGACCGGGAGGCGGCATGACACCGATGAGTGACGAGGACGAGGCGAACTGGGATACCGGTACGCACGCGGACTTTTACCAGTATTACGAGCGTGCCAGCGGCAGCGCCGTGGCGCGGCAGCGCTTTGCCGCCATCCAGGAAACGCTGCTGCGCCTGCTGACCGCGCCAGGCCAGCCGGCGCCGGCTTTGGCCGTGGCCGACATCGGTTGCGGCGCCGGAACGCAGGCCCGGCTCTGGGCGGAAAAGGGCCACCACGTCTTCGGCGCCGACATCAACCGCGCCCTGATCGGCCTGGCGCGCCGGCGCGCGGAACTCGACGGACTCGACATCGTCTTCGACGTCGCCTCCGCCACCGTCCTGCCGTGGGCGGACGCCTCGATGGATCTGTGCATCGCGCCCGAATTGCTGGAGCACGTGGCCGACTGGCAGAGCTGTCTGTCGGAAATGGTGCGCGTGCTCAAGCCGGGTGGGGCGCTGTTCATCAGCACCAGCAACAAACTCTGCCCGGTACAGGAGGAATTCATCTTGCCGGGCTATTCCTGGTATCCCGGCTTCGTCAAACGGCGCGTCGAAGAATTGGCGCGCACCACCCGGCCTGAACTGGCGGGCCACGCGGTGCATCCGGCTGTCAACTGGTTCAGCTTTTATGGCTTGCGCGACCATCTGGCCGCCCGGGGCCTGCGCTGCATGGACCGTTTCGACATGATCGATGTCAGCGGCCGCGGCGCGCCGGCCAGGATGCTGTTGGGCTTGATTCGCAAGGTGCCGCCCTTGCGCTTCCTCGGCCATGTGGCGACGGCTTACACCGTGCTGCTGGGCGTCAAGGCGCGCGCCTGAGCATGTTTTGCCCCATGCGCAGCAAGAAGCGCAGCCGCCCCCTGTCCCAAGGGGTAAAGCGGGGCAGTTGAAACAGGTCGCCGCCCTGGCGCGCCACGCCCCAGTCGGTGGCGACGGCGGCGTCGAAGCCGAGATCCTTGACGATGTCGACGTGGCGCGGGCCGTAATCCTGGCCGGCGCGGCCGTTCGGATAGGCGAACAGGTCGACCGGGGCTTGTATCAGTTGTTCCAGCGTGCGCCGGCCATCGAGGATGTCGGCGCGCGCGGCCAGATCGGACAGTCCGGCCAGAATGGGGTGGCGCTGCGTGTGGGCGCCGATTTCCATGCCGGCGCGGTGCAGTTCGCGCACCTGGTCGTGGCGCATCATGATGTTTGCCGGATAGTGGGAGTCGCCGGTGCCGCGCAATTGACGGGCGAGCCCCTGGCGGGTCTCGAAAGGCAGGTATTTCAGCTGGCCGAGGATGGTGGCGATGGCCAGGCGCTTGTGTTCCAGCTTGCCGATCGGCAGCCGGCCGAGGCCGTATTCGGACAGGTCGAGTTCTTCGCCCGCCGCGTGGCGCACGCGCTCGATCACGCTGTCGTTCCACATCTGGCCGCCGTTCAGATAGCCGGTGGCGATAAAAAAACAGGCGCTCAAGCCATGCCTCAACAACAAGGGCAGCGCCACCTCGGCGTTATCGGCATAGCCGTCGTCAAAGGTGATACAGCAGGCGCGCGGCGGCAGCGCGCCCTGTCGCAGCAGACGGACCGCCAGGCCCAGCGGCAGCACGGTGAAAAAGCGTTTCAGCAGGCGCAACTGGCGTTCGAAGGCGGCGCCGTCCGGCTCTGCCGGGCAGAGCGGGTCGGGGCGCGCCAGCACGCGGTGGTAAATCAGGATGGACAGGGCGGTATTGCTCATGGTAAATCCGGCGCCGGCAGACGGATGTCCAGCGCTTTTCTCGGCGGCGGCCGCCTGACCGGGTCGGCGGCCACTTCCCGCTCCACCAGGGCGCGGGTGGCGACTATGGCCGCCATCAAGTAATAGGGTACGTCGTAATACAGCAGGCTGAGGAAGGCGCCGCCGACGGCGAAGCCGATCAGGCTGGCCTGTATCATGGTCGCCATGCCCAGGGCCCAGCGCAAGTGTTCCCTCGCTCTGCTGTTGCGGATGATCCAGTTGGCGGCGCGCCAGGTCTGGACGCCGAGCAAGAGATACAGGCCCAGGCCGACGAAACCGTGCTCGCCCAGGGCCTCGAAGTAAATGCTGTGGGCGGCGTGCACGTCGAGCGGATTCGGCGCGTAGCGGGAAAAGACGGACAGGTCGGCGACCTCGAAGCCGCCGCCCATGAAGCGGTCCTTGGCCAGGTTGTAAGCCATGCCCCATGCATTGAAACGGCCCTGCACCGAAACATCGGTATCATAGGCGCCGATCGAGTCCATGCGGGCATCCCACTGGGATGGCATGAAAACGAGCAAGAGCGGAGCGCAGACAGTGAACAGGCCGCCCAAGACCAGCTTTTTACCGCTCTTGATCCACATGAAGCCGCCCATAGCCGCGATCGCCAGCAGGCCGCCGCGCGAATACGAGGCCAGCGCCGACAGCGCCGACAGCACCATCATGACGGTCAAGGCCCGTCGCAGCCATTTGTTTTCGCTGTTTTGCTGCAGGTAATACATCAGCGGGATGGTCATGACCATCGCCAGGGCGCAGGCATTGTTGTCGGCGATGAAGGTCATGTCCGGACCCCAGACCCGGTCCGAGCCGCCGCTGCGGATCGTGAAAATGCCCCCTTTGACGCCATAAAAACCCAGGGAAAAGACGATCACCCAGAGCAGGCGCAGCACGTCTTGTTTGCTGCGGATGAGCATCATGACGACAAAGGTCATCAACATGATCTTCATCACCTTGAGCCATTGTTCCATGGATGCTTCGGGCAGCAGGGCAAACGGGGTGGTCAGGTTCATCCACAGCACGAAGGCGATCAGGGCGCAACTGACGGGTGTCATGGGGAGATTCTTTGGTTCGTGTGACAGCAGCATGGAAAACAGGGTCACGACGGCAACGATATAGGCGAAGGGAAGGCTGGCGGCATAGTCCCAGCTTTGGCTGTGGGGACTCATCACGCTGATCCACACCCACATCAGCGCGCCCAGGGTCGGACGTTTCAAGATGAAGGGCAGGGAGCCGAAAATAAATAGGCAGAGCAGTAGATCGCGCATGGGTGGATAGCCGCCGATTCATGGTGAGGCAAGCCGGCACACCTGAGCCGGGCGCCTGAAATGTCCAGGCAGCCATCTTAATACGGGCGAAATGCCGTCTTGTTGAGCGCGCGCACGCTCAAGCTCGATAGCCACCCCTGATATGCCGCGGCACCCGCCAGCGTTGTGTGTTTAGCCCGCATCAATACGGGGAAATATGCTCGCCCCAGAATAGGCAGGGGCGCCCATCCAGGCCGTCGGCATGCCATGCCCGGCGCGGCCGCGAACCCGTCGGCGGGTCGCGCGCCAACTCGCCAGCTCGCCAGCTCGCCAACTCGCCAACTCGCATAAGGTAGACGGACATGAGCAGTGTCATCCCCGTAATCGATATTATTATCCCGACGACGGCGCAGAGCGCAAGATTTACCCTGTTGCAGCGCGCGATACGCTCGATCCGCACGGCCACTTCCCAGCCGCTGCGCATCATCGCCGTCGTCAATGGCAACAAGCACGATACCGCGCTGTGCGCCTGGTTGCGCGAACAGGACGACATTCTGTGCGTCTTTGAAGCGTTCGCTTCCGCCCCGCGCGCCGTGCTGGCGGGACGGCGCCGTGTCCGCGCGCCGTTTTTCGCCACCCTGGATGACGACGATGAATACCTGGAGCATGCCATCGACCTCAGACTCGACGCGATGGCCGAGAACGACGAGGCGGCCCTGATCGTCACGAACGGTTACATGCATTCCAGCGGCGCGGACAGCATGTTGTATACGAACCTGGAACAGGTGGCGCGGCAACCGCTATCGAGCCTGTTCGAAGCGAACTGGCTCAATAGCGGCAACGCGATTTATCGCAGCGCCCGGATCGGGGTGGCGGAATTCAGCGATTATCACAATTTTTCCCACTGGAGCTGGCTGGCGTTCAATCTGTCGCTACGAGGCGTCAAGATCGGCGTGCTGGACATTCCGACTTGCCGTATCCACGACACCCCCAGTTCCAGCTCGAAATCGGCCCGCTATGCGCAATCCTGCATCCCCCTGTACCGGCGCATGCTCGAACTGGCGCCGCCGCCGGCGATACGGCGCCTGCTCTTGCGCAGGCTGGGCGCCGCCTGGCACGATGCCTCGACCATGGCGCTGGAGGAGCGGCGCCTGCTCGATGCCTGGGGCAAGCATGTGCGCAGCCTGGGGTTGCCGGGCGGCCTGCGTTATCTCGCCTATACGCGAAAATTGCTGCCGGGATGGCCCTCCGGCCAGGGCTGACGGTCGCGCCGCCATCCGTCGCCGGCGCCGCCTCGCCACACCGGCCAGGCCACCGATCTTGTAAAGGGCAAGTCCATGCAACCTGTTGAAACGACGCGCGCGGTGTCCGTCTCCACCGGGGTACTGCTCATGGTCGCCATACGCTGGAGCGACAGATTGATTGGTCTGCTCAGTACGCTCGTCCTGGCCCGTCTGTTACTACCGCAAGATATTGGCATCATCGCCATGGCCTCGATGATGATCGGTTTAATCGATAGCATGCTCGACACGGGGGTTTCCATCGCGCTCATACAAAATCGCGGTGCGCGCCAGGACGATTACGATGCGGCCTGGACTTTGCGGCTGATGCAGTCGCTGCTGGCAACGGTGCTCATTTACGCGCTGGCCGGGGTGGCCGCCAAGTATTTTCATGATGCGCGCGTCGAGCCCGTGATCGAAGTGCTGGCGCTGTCGAACCTCCTGGCCGCGGTGGAAAACATTGGCGTGGTCAGTTTTCAAAAAAACATGGAATTCGGCCTCGAATTCCGTTTTTTCTTCATCAAGCGCTGCGTCGGCTTCGTGATCACGATGATCGCAGCCTGGATCTTGCGCGATTACTGGGCCCTGGTGGCCGGCAATATCGGCGGACGCATTTTCGGCGCCGTGTTCAGTTACGTGATCCATCCTATGCGTGCAAGAATCAGTTTCACGAAAATGGGCAATATTCTTTCTTTCGCCAGCTGGAATTTGTTGCGCAGCATAGCGAATTACCTCAATACCAATGCCCACGGCTTCCTGGTCGGCCACCGGGCCAGCCCCTTCGTGCTGGGTGAATATACCTATGGCAGCGAGATCGCGGCGCTGCCGTCGACGGAATTGCTGGCACCGATCAGCCGGGTATTGTTTCCCACGTTTGTCAGCCTGAAGGACGATCCGCCCGCGCTGAAGGAGTCTTTCCTGCTGGCGCTCGCAGTACAAACGATGATAGGCATCCCGGCGGGCGCCGGCATGGCCTTGCTGGCCCATGACATGGTGCGCGTCCTGCTTGGCCCCAAATGGATGGACACCGCCGCCTTCATCCAGATCATGGGCGCGATCAACATCATTGGCGCCATCGGCGCCAGCGGCGGCTATGTCTTGCTGGCGCTCGGCAGGGCAAAAATCATCGCCTTCAATTCCTGGCTGCAGGTGCTTGTATTCCTTGCCATTGCCGTGCTGGTGCTGCCGAAGGGGGGCGCCATGGTGATTGCGATGCTGCGCATGGGTATTGCGTGCGGCGGTCTCATCACGTTCCTCTGTCTGGTGATGCAGGAACTACCCATGTTGCGCGCCGCCTCCTTGCTGGCCGCCGTCTGGCGTCCAAGCGTGGCTTCGCTGGCGATGGCTTGTGCGCTGCCCAGTGTCAGCCTTCCGCTCTTCGTGCCGGACGTCGTGCAATTGTTTTTGAAAGTAGTGATTGGCGCGATCATATTCAGCGCCAGCGTGCTGTTGCTGTGGCGCATCGCCGGGCGCCCGGCCGGAGCGGAGACTTATCTGGGCGAGAAGTTCAATCTGTATCTGCGCGGCCGTGCGGTCGCTTGAAATGGATGAAAGGCTGACATGTTGACTACCATTAGCCGCTTGCAAGGTGAGAAACAAGATGAGAGACAAGGGGATAAACGGGACCTGGCCCGGCCCATGTGGTTGCTGGGCATGCTGCTCTTGCTCCTGCCGAGGCTGATCGATGTGAACGCCTATATCGACTCCGACGAGGCGTCGTCGGTGCTTTTAGCGAGCAATCATTTCGGCGATTTCATAGCGAAGGCGCTGAAGGATAGGCCTCATCCCCCCCTGCATGTGCTGTTTTTGCATACGCTCGCGCAACTGCGGCTCGATACCGCCCTCTTGGGCCGCCTGGTCGGCATCGCCGGCTCGATTGCCGGCTTCGGCCTGATGGCCCGCATGATATTGCGGGAAACGACATCGACCGTCATCATGATATCGAGCATGCTGATGTTCGCCTTCAGCAGCTATTTCCTGTATCTGTCGACCACGATCCGCCCCTATTCGCTCATCATTCCCTTAGGCTGCGCGCAGCTGTATTTTTTCATCTCGATGCTGGGCGCCGCCAGGGAAAGCGGGCAAAAAATATCCTCCGCGGATGCGCGTCTGCGCGGCTGGCTAATCTTTTCCATATTGCTGACATGCACACAATACCTCTCCGTGCCGGTGACAGGCACGGAATTCATCCTGTTGACGACCGTATTGAACCGGCAAGCGCTGGTGCGCGCGATCGTGCTGCCGGGCCTTGCCGTGCTGGCTCTGGCCATTTGGTACTACCTGGGCAGTCTCAATTCCCCAAGCCTGACGGCAACTTGGTGGGTGACGGAAAAACCCGATGCAAGGGAATATATCTACACACTGCTGACTTTTTTCGGCGCGGCACCGGCGTCGGCGCTGTGGCTGGGCGCCGTGCTCGCCCTGGTCTACCTGAATGCATTGCGCCAGTGGCGCCTGCTGACGGCATGCGACGGAGCCCTGGCGGCAGTGGCACTGGTGCCGACGCTGGCCGTATTCTTACTCTCGTCCCTGGGCCCCCTGAATATTTTCGCGCAACGCCAACTGATCGTGCCGGCCGTGGCCCTGGTCGTGCTGACATGCGCGCTTACGCGCTTGATGCGGCGGCCATGGCAAATGAGCTGCCTGGTGTTGATCGTCGCATGGGCGGCATCCTCCTTGCCCATGGGATTGCCGCGCTATTCCAAACCGCCGCTTGCGCAAATGGCGGCATCGTTCGCCCGGCACGGTGTCAAGCTGGTCTACACGACAAGCTGGGAATACAGCGGCTTGCGTTACTACGGGGGGCGGCGCTTCGAGGTGGTTGCGCTGTCGCCGCCGTTGGCAGTACCGGGCGGCGAACCGTCGGGTGAGGTCGGGTTTGTATGCCGTCCCGGCAAGTGCGATGCGATTGCCTCCTTCATACGCGCGAGCGGGCTGCGGGTGTGCGGTCAACGCTTCAGGTGGAATATGGTGAACTATGCGCTGGCGGGCGAGGTACTGGTCTTCCTTCCCGCCGCCGCGACATTGCGCGCGGGCGACACTTGTGATGCCAGCTTGTTGCCCGCCAACGCAGGCATTCCTCATTCCGCCACGTCGGCGGCGCGCTGACATGGCGCCGCGCCGACCGCGCCAAAGCGAACTCCCGTCAAACAACTTTTTCGATGGAAAAGCGTGGACGGCGCTTTGTTTCCATATAGATTTTGGCGACGTACTCGCCCAGCACGCCTATGCTTAATATCTGTATGCCTCCGAGAAAGTAGATCGGTATGACCGAAGATGCCCAGCCGGGGACGGAGGCGTGCATGAACAGGCGGCCGTAAAGCACCCATGCGGCCATGCCAAAACTGATCATGAAAATAATCATCCCGAGCGCGGCGATGAAGCGCAAGGGGGTGACGCTGAACGAGGTGATGCCGTCGAAGGCCAGGGCCAGCATGCGGCGCAAAGGATATTTTGATTCTCCGGCGAAACGCGTCGTCCGGTCATAGTAAACAATGCTCGTCAAAAAACCCAGTAATGGAATAATTCCTCGCAGAAATATATTTACCTCTGAGAATTCTTGCAAATGATTTAAGGCGCGTCGGCTCATCAGTCGATAATCGGCGTGATTGTAGACGATGTCGACGCCAACGGATTCGAGCAGTTTGTAGTAGGCCTGGGCAGAACCGCGCTTGAAGGCGCTGTCGCTGGTGCGCGACATTCTGACGCCATAAACGATTTCACAACCCTCCGAGAAACGATGCACCATCTGTTCGATGACTTCGATATCATCTTGCAGATCGGCGTCGACCGTGACGACGGCATCCCCGACGGCAATCGACAAGCCGGCCAGCAGGGCGTTTTGATGACCTCTATTCCTGGAAAGTTTCACGCCATGGATGCGCAAGTCTTGCTGCGCCAGACTTTGAATGAGTTGCCAGGTCTTGTCCTTGCTGCCATCGTCGACAAAATACACGGCGCTGTCGGCACTGACCTGACCTGCATCTTGCAGGCGGGTAAGGAGTCCAAGCAGGCGTCGGGTCGTCTCGGTCAACACTTCTTGCTCATTGAAGCAGGGGACAACTATTCCAAGTGTGGTAGTCATTTTTAGCTCTGCGATGAGGTTGGAGTACTTTGCACGGATGCGGAGAAATCCTCGATGCCTGGTTTGATTGATCGCGCCTCGAAAGCCCGGTTTGTCGATGCGCGGTCTAGGTGCGGCGCATAAATACGAACATGTTTTGCGCGAAATACGATAGCGCGGTGACCGGAATCATGGCGATGGCGCCGGAAACGTAAGGCCCTGGCCCAAACTGCATGATTTGCCTGATGATCAATATATTGAGGATGTAAATAAAGATCCAGCAAAGCAGAAATCGCCAGAAAAGACGTTTTTCCGCAACCCGGAACACGAATATCCCCTGGGTGCGAAAACTAAATATCACGCCAGTCGCCATTGCAATGAAATTTGCCAATGAATAATTTAATCCCAAAAAAAGCATGAGGGCATAAATTGAATAACTGAATGCCGTGTTGATGCCGCCTATTAGAATGAAGCGGATTTCCTTGAAGCGGAGCAAGCCTTTACTCGACATGATGTTCCAGTCCAGCATTTTTCGTGCGAATGTAAAACAGTTTCAATTCATTGAATATGAAATAATTGCCCGCGGATTCCACGTTTATCGGGAAGTAACTGGCTTCCTTGATGGTGTAACCTTCGCAAGCGAACAGTTCGTGTTGATCCAGGTAGTGCCGGTTGACGAAAGTCTTGTGGGTGGGGTCGCTGCGATAGCCTAGGGCACATGGCAGCACGACGATGACCCGCTCGATTTCCAGTCGCTGGCAGGAACGCAGAATCTTGCGCAAGATATTCTCGGCGCCATCGAAATGTTCGAGGACGTGCGACATGACAAAGGTTTTGTAGTGGCCCGCCAAAAAATCCGAAAATAGGAAATTCTCGTCGAAAAAACACTGACGGGCATTCAAACCGGTGCTGAGCAGGGCCGCCACGAGTGCGGGATTCAACTCGAGTCCGACGGATCCGGCGGGCAGGCGCGACAGCAATTGACCCGCGCCACAACCAAAATCGATGGTCGGGCCCCGCACATCACGCAGGATATTATTTATGTAGAAATATTTTATCGATCTTCTCAAAATATTCCGGCTTCTGTGCAATTGTCTGGCCGCGTATTGCCTGTCGAATTCATGGGCATTATTCATCGAATCACTCTTTAACGGAGGAAAAAACGGTAAAATGCAAGGCGCAGGTATTTATTCAGCGATGCCATGATATTGCCAAAAAATATATCGATTTTACGGGTGGAAAAAGCGGAGTCGAGGGAAATCTTTTCAATGAAGCGTCTGTAGTCGATACTCTGCCGCGCACCGATGGCGACGCTCCAGGATCCGCCGGACACCCGGAATGAGGCCAATTTCTCGGAAAGATAGTAGGAATCGCCATTCAGCAAGAGACGGAACCAGTAATCCAGGTCCAGCACATAGGGTATGCTTGCATCAAAATCGCCCACCGCATCGGCCAATTGTTTGCGAAACATCACACTGCCCGGCTCGCCAATCAGATTCGTTCCCCGGCGCAGGCAATTGCGTATCAGTATGTGGGCGGCGACCATTCCTGAATCGATATCGGAATAGGTGCGCCCCAACAGGGGGCGGTCATCGGCGTCGATGATGGTTCTGGCGCAAAACACCAGTGCGATGGCGCGCGCATGATCCTGTTCGAGTATGTCGACCTGGCGCGCCAGGCAGGAGGGAGCCAGCAAATCATCTTGCGGCAGCAATTTGAAGTATTTTCCCCGGGCTTCACTTAAACATCTATTCCAGTTCCCCTGCGGCCCAAGATTGTCTGCGTTTTCCAGTATGCGGATACGCGGATCGCCGTATCGGCGGGCGATGGCGACGGTGGCATCGGGCGACTTGTCGTCGATGATGATCAGCTCAAAGTCCGTATAACTTTGCTGTAATACGGACTCGATTGCGGCCGCAATATGCGCGGCGCCCCGATAGCTTGGTATGCACACGGACACGGTGGGTGGGGCAATGTTGGACATGGCTGCTTCCGAGTGGATTGCTGCGCTACGGCGGCGAGGTTTCCGCATCTGATGAATGGTAAGCATTATGTTTGCTTGTTGCGTTGATCGAACTCAAGCGCCGCAAGCGTAAGGGGCGCGCGCCCGCGCGCATTGCCACGCCTCAGTGGCTGCCTTGGCGCAGTACGGCGCAACCTTTTTCGCAATACCGGCTCGACTGTTCAAAGGCGGGGAATTCGTTTTTCCAGCGGTGCAGTATGGCTTGCTCATCCGGCCTGCCGGCATCGTCCATGAAGACGCTGGCGCCACCATCGAGACGGTGGAACAGCAGCGGTCCGGCCGGATAACGGGCCAATTCCCCGGTCGCCATCGGTGGTCCATCAATGACCAGCATGTCGAAGCGCAATTCCGCTGGCAGGACGCCGGACGCATACCACGACCAGACGGCGCCGCCCAGGGCGTGCTGTTGCAGCGGCGCGTGTAGCACCTCGGCCCAGTCGGACAGGCCGTGGCGGCGTAATTGTTCCCGGGTTTGTTCGGCGAAATGGGCGTCGTGCTCCAGACTGTAGACCTTGCCGGCGCCATTCAATTGCATGCAACGGGCCAGCACCAGGGTCGAGGTGCCGCTGCCGCATTCGACCACCCGCGCCGGCACGTGGGCGCGGGCATGGTTCGCCAGCTCCATCAGAAAATCGGGCGAGCCGGCCCAGCCCCGCGTGCCCGGCAGGCTCTTTTCCAGCGCCAGGTCGACATACAGGCTGTGCAGGGCTTCCAGCTGGCGGAACAGATACAGCGGGCCTTGCGGCCATAGTTCGCGCAATTCGCTCAATTGCAGATGGATCAGGCGCACCTTGTAGAGCGTGTAGAGGCCCAGGCAAGCCAGTAGGAAGGCAAACAAGAAGGAAGAAGCGATAAGCATGGTGGATTCCCCGTTTAAGTTGGCGCGACTTTGCTGATGATGTAACGAAATTTTCCGGACGCTTCGGGCGCGATCTCGGCCACTTCCTCGATGACGATGACGACCTCGGCCCCCAACCATCCCTTGAAACGCCTTTCGATCATCTGGCGGGTGGCTTGATCGAGCTCCGGCACGGCCACCAGCAGCACCCGCGTCAGGGTCAAGCTTTCCTGGAATATTTTGAATTCCCGGATTTGCGGCAATTCGCGCAAGACGTACACCAGCGCCGCGCCGTGAATGACGGCCTGGTCTTGCGTGACGACAAAATCGGTGCTGCGGCCGTGGATGTATTTGAGCAAGGGCAAGCCGCGCCCGCAGGGGCAAGCTTCGCTGGCCAGCGCGCCCACGTCGCCGGTGGCGTAACGGATGAAGGGGAAGTCGCGCGTGGCCAGGTTGGTGATGTGGATGGCGCCGCTCTCGCCGCGCGCCACCGGGCGGCCGTGGGCGTCGAGGATTTCGACGATGATATCCTCGGCCGTGATGTGCATGCCGCCCTCGGGACATTCGTGGGCGATGAAGCCGGCGTCGCGCCCGCCGTAGCCATTGGCGACGCGGCAAGCAAAGACGGCTTCGACGAGGGCGCGCTGGTCGTCGTACAGGCGCTCCGAAGTGAGGAAGACCACCCGCACCCCAAGCCCGTCGAGCGCCTGCTGCTGGGCGCGGGCGTGGCGGGCGATCAGGGTCAGTACCGAGGGATAGCCGAACAGCATCTTTGGCTTGACTTGCCGGATGCGCCGGATCAGGCCGTCAAGCTTGGCCGGCGCCAGGTCGAAGGCTGGCAGCAGGGTGCTGCGCAGCAGGCGGTCGCGCAGCGCGCGCACCCGGTCCTGCACTTTCAGTTCGATGGGCGAGCCCCAGATCACCACTTCGCGGTCGCCGATGTCGACGCCCCACCAGCGCGTGGCGCGCCACTTGGCGGCGACGTCGTGGCTGACTCTTTCCTTGCCGATGAAGAAGGACAGCGGCACCCCGCTGGAACCGCCCGTGTTGAAAGGCGCCAGGTGGCGCGCCAGCGCCGACTTGAAGGCGGCGGGGCGGGCGCTGATGTCGGCCTTGAGCAGGGTCGGCAGCCCTTGCAGGTCGGCCAGGCTGTCGACCCGGGCGGCGTCGAAGCCGATGGCCGCGAAACGTTCGCGGTAGTAAGGCACATGGGCCTGGGCGTGGGTCAGCAAGGCGCGCAGGCGCGTCAGTTGCAATTGCTCGAGGCGGGCCGCGCTCCACCATTGCGAGCCTTCCATCCGGGCCAGCAGGGCCGCGCTGTCGTGGCGTTTGAGTTTTTCATGCAGAGGAAACAGAAGCGACGAGACCAGAGTCGTGTAGAGGCCGGGTCGGCTTGCCCCCAGCGCGCGGCGGTACTGGGCCAGCAGGCGCGGCGCCACCCGCGGCCAGCTAAATTGCGCCACATGTTCCAGGCCGGCGGCGGCGAGGCGCGCCGCCCTGTGCGGCTCGCCTATCAGGGCCAGCAGCGCGCGCGCCATGCCGTCGACGTCGCCCGGCTCCACCAGCAGTGCCGTCGCGTCGTGGCGCAGCAGGGCCGGCACGCCGCCCACATTGGTGCTCACCACGGGCACGCCGCAAGCCAGGGCTTCCAGCACCGAGATCGGCATATTGTCGGCCAGGCTGGGGTTGAGGACGATGTCGCTGGCATGGTAGAGGGCGGCCATGTCGGCGTTCTCGATACGGCCGGCGAAGCGGACAAAGCCAGCCAGCCCCAGTTCGCGCGCCAGTTCTTGCAGCGCGCCCAATTCGGCGCCGTCGCCGGCCAGCACCAGGCTGGCGTCCGGGCAAGACTGGCGCACGATGGCGAAGGCGCGCAGCGCGCTGGTATTGTCGTAAATCGCTTCCAGATTGCGCGCCACCAGCAAGCGCGGGCCGCCACTGCGCGCCGGCCCGGGCGGACGGGGAGCGAAGCGGCTCAAGTCGATGATATTGGGCACGACCTGGGCCGGGAAGCCGTATTTTTCAAATACGCCCGCCAGATACGCCGACGGCACCAGGACGGCGTCGGCCCGGCGCAGGCTGAAGCCGACCAGGCCGGCCCGCCGCGCGAAAAAGGCGTCGGCGCCGCCGCCGCGGTAATTGACGACCAGCGCCTTGCCCTTCATGCGGGCGATCCAGATCGCCGGCGCCGCGTACAGATGCCAGGACCAGCCGGAGTTGGCCATCACGTGAAAGAGGTCGACCGTGTTGGAGACTCGCCACAGGCGCCACACATACAGCGTCAACCGGGCCGCCGCGCGCAAGCCCTTGACGCGCGCCAGCCAGGCTGGCCGCAGGGGCGCGTTCAGTTGCAGCAGGTGCACGGTGGCGCCATCGGCGCGCAGCAGGTCGGCCAGTTGGCGGGTCTGGTTCGCCATCCCGCCCGACGGCGGCGGCAGGGGGCCGAGCAGGGCGAGGCGCAAGCCGGACAGGCTCATGAACCCTCCCTTGTGTCCAGCAGGGAACGGTAGACGGCGGCGTAACGGCTGACGCTGACGCTCCAGTTGCGCTCGCTCTCCACGTAGTGCCGCCCCGCCAGACGCAAGGCCGGCCAGGTATCGGGCTTGTGGATCAGGCCCAGCACGGCACCGGCCAGGGCCTCGGCGCTGCCAGCCCGGAACAGGATGCCGGTGTGGCCATCGACGATCAGTTCGCGGTGGCCGCCCACGTCGGAGGCCACCACCAGGCAACCCTGGGCCATCGCTTCCAGCGGTTTCAGCGGGGTCACCAGGTCGGTCAGGCGCATTGGCAGGCGCGGATATACCAGCACGTCCATCAAGCGGTAGTAGGCGCCGATCTCCGCGTGCGGCACGCGTCCGGCGAACAATACCTTGACGGCCACCCCCAGGCCGGCCGCCAGCTCCTTCAATTGCGCTTCCTGGGGACCGCCGCCGACCAGCAGCAAGTGCAGGTTCGGGCAGCGTTCCAGCATGCGCGGCAGGGCGCGCAGCAACAGGGCCAGACCTTCATAGGCGTAAAAGGAGCCGATGAAGCCCAGCACGATACTGTCGTCCAGGCCAAGTTTACGTCGCAGTCCGGGGTCGGCGCCGGTGCCGGGATCGAAGGCGTCGATGTCGACCGCATTCGGGATCACGGTGATTTTTTGCGCCGGGATGCCGCGCCCGCGCAAGTCGTCGCGCAAGCCTTCGCATATCGTGGTGACGGCGTCGACACGGCGCAGGGCGTAACTTTCCAGCGCCCGCGTCATGCGGTAGCGCGGACCGCCGGCGCCGCTGGTGCCGTGGTCGACGGCCGCGTCTTCCCAAAAGGCGCGCACTTCATACAGCACCGGGATGCCCCGCGCACGCCCGACGCTGAGTGCGGCGAGCGCGTTCAGCGACGGCGAATGGGCGTGCAAGATATCCGGTTTCACCAGGGTGGCGACCTGGTGCAGGCGGCGCGTCAGGCCGAGGATCACGCTGTACTGGCGCAGCAGGGGCAGCCTGGCCCACCAACTGCTGTCGGGTTGGGTGCGGAAGAAGTGCCAACCGTCGACCTGATGCTCGGCCGCGTCCGGGCCGCCCTGCTTGGCGCTGGTCAGGTGGCTGGTGTTCCAGCCCAGCGCGCGCTGTTGTTTCAGGATCGACAGGGTGCGGAAAGTATAGCCGCTGTGCAGCGGCACCGAGTGATCGAGTATGTGCAGGATGCGCATGCGTGTCCTTGGCGAGTGATGAAGGAAAAAGGCGCGCTCCTCAGGCGGCGCGCCGCTGCCCGGCGTCCGGCAATGGCTGCGCCAGCACCTGGCGCAGGAACGCTTCGAACATGAGCAGCGACCACAGGGCGGCACTGTGGTCGCGCCGGCCACTCTGGTGCTGCTCGAGCAGCTCGCGCAGGAAGGCTTGATTGAACATGCCGGTCTCGGCCAGGGTCGGGCCGAGCAGACGCTGGCGCAGGCGTTCGCGCAGCGGGCCGCGAAACCACTGCGCCAAAGGCAGGGAAAACCCCATCTTGCCGCGGTACAGGATTTCGTCGGGCAGGTAGGGCCGCAGCGCTTTCTTGAAGATGTATTTGCCGACGCCGCCGCGCAGCTTGAGTTCGGACGGCAGACCGGAAATCCATTCGACCAGGCGGTGGTCGAGCAGAGGCACCCGCACTTCCAGGCCGTGCGCCATGCTGGCGCGATCGACCTTGGTCAAAATGTCGCCCGGCAGATAAGTCTTCATATCCAGGTACTGGATGCGCGAAAGCGCATCGGTGGCCGGGCTGGCCAGGGCGTGGCGGCGCAGCACTTCGACGGCCCGGTAGCCGTTCAGGCTGTGCGTCAGCGACGCGCTGAACAGGCGTGCCCGCTGCCCGTCCGACAGCAGGGAGACGCCGTGGAAGTAGGCCGCCACCGAGTCGCGCGCCAGGGCCTCGAAGGTGGTCTTGGCGCGCAGGAAGCGCGGCGCCCAGTCGGCTTTCGGGTAAGCCTGGCCCAGCAGGCCGAACAAGGGACGGCGCAGGCCCAGCGGCAGCATGGCGCGCAGGCGCTCTTCGTGCAGGTGCCAGCGGTAGCGCCGGTAGCCGGCCAGGTTTTCGTCGCCGCCGTCGCCGGACAGGGCCACCGTGACGCGCTGGCGCGCCAGTTGGCAGACGCGGTAGGTGGGCAGGGCGGAACTGTCGGCGAAGGGCTCGTCGTACAGGCCGGCGAGCTGGTCGATCAGTGCGAAGTCGTCCTGTTCCACCTGCAGCGCGTGGTGCCGGGTATGGTAGCGCGCCGCCACCATGTCGGCGTAGGCCGATTCGTTGAAGGCCGGGTCGCCGAAGGAAATCGAGCAGGTATTGACGGGCTGGTCGAGCGCGCCCGCCATCAGGGCCACGACGGCGCTGGAATCGACGCCGCCGGACAGGAAGGCGCCCAGCGGCACCTCGGCCACCAGGCGGATTTCGACGGCTTCGCGCAGGCGCGCGATCAGCTCGTCGGCTGCCGCCGCCTCGCTCATGGGGGCGTGGGGCGCGAAGGGAAGATCCCAGTATTGCTTGAGCACGGGGCCGGCCGCGCCGGGGCGCACAGTCAGGCTGTGGCCGGGCGCCAGCTTGAGAGCGCCGCGGAAGATGGTGCGCGGTTCCGGCACGTAACCGTAGGCGAAATAGTCTTCCACGGCCAGGGGGTCGAGTTCGCGCGCCAGGCCGGGATGGGCCAGCAGGGATTTGAGCTCGGAGCCGAACAGCAGGTGGGCCTCGCCCGTGACGGCGTAATACAGGGGCTTGATGCCGAGCCGGTCGCGCGCCAGGAACAGGGTGCGCTGCTTGCGGTCCCACAGGCCGAAGGCGAACATGCCGCGGAAGCGCTCGACGCAGCGCTCGCCCCACTGTTCCCAAGCGTGGACGATGACCTCGGTGTCGCTGTGAGTGCGAAACTGATGGCCGAACAGGCTCAGTTCCCGCACCAGCTCCTGGAAATTGTAAATTTCGCCGTTGAATACCACCACCACGCTGCCGTCTTCATTGAACAGGGGTTGCTGGCCGCCGGCCAGGTCGATGATGGAGAGGCGCCGGTGGCCCAGGCCGACGCCCGGTTCCAGGTGGACGCCGCCGGCGTCCGGGCCGCGGTGGCGCTGGCTGTCGTTCATGCGCCGCAATTGCGCGGCGTCGATCTCGCGCCCGCCCTGCATGTCGATGATGCCCACGATGCCGCACATAATCTCTCCTTTCCAGTGAAGTCAGTGGCGCGGCGCCGCCATGGCGTCGTACACCGCGAGGTAGGCGTCCGCCATCGCCAGCAGACTGTGCTCGGTCAGCACCTGGCGCCGGCCGCGCATGCCGTGCCGGGGGCCGAGCTCGGCGTTACGGTAATAGCCGGCGATGGCGTCGGCCAGCTGGCGCGGTGCCCGCGGCGCCACCAGGGTGCCCGTCCAGCCGGCTTGAACCAGATCGACATTGCCGCCCACGGCCGTTGCCACCACCGGCAAGCCGCTCGCCATCGCTTCCAGGATGGTGTTGGAACTGCCTTCGGCCAGGGAAGGCAGCACGAACAGATCCATGGCCCGCATCAGCTGGGCGACGTCGTCGCGGGCGCCGGGCAGCCAAGCCAGGTGGGCCAGGCCCGCTTGCTCCAGCATGGCCTGGCACTCTGCGCGGCAGGGGCCGTCGCCCACAATCAGCAGGCGCAGGCGCGGATGCGGCCCTTCATCGGCCTGCAAGAGCAGGAAAGCTTGCACCAGCGATTGAAAATCCTTGACCTCGACCATGCGTCCGACGGCGCCGACGACGAAGGCCTGGTCGCACAGGAAGCCGGGGGGGCCGATGGCGGCCGCCGGACCCAGGCGCGGATGGAATTGCAGGCTGTCGACGCCGTTGTCGATGTGGGTGACGCGGCCCGGCTGGGCGCCGATGCGCTCGATCAGCCAGCGCTCCAGGTCGCCGCTCACGGCGATGAAGTGGCCGATCAGGGGCCGCAGCAACTGGCGCAGCAAATTGTATTTGCGGTTCTTGCCGTGCAAGTCCGCCATGTCGCGTCCGTGCTCGCCATGCACGCGCAACTTGATGCCGGCCGCCGCCGCCAGCAACTGGCCCTCCATGCTACCCAGGTTGCGGGTATGGATCAGGGCCGGGCGCAGGCGCCTGAGGGTGCGGTACAGGCGCAGATAGTGGCCCCAATCCTTGCCCTCGCGCTTGTGCAGGCTGATGATTTCCACGCCCGGCGTCTTGATGCGCTGGTGAAAATGGGTGTAATCTTTCAGGCAAACGATGACGTGCCGGTAGCGCTCCGGCGGCATGTGGTTGATCAAATTGACCAAGCCATTTTCCAGGCCGCCCACGTCGAGCCTGTGGATCAGGTGGACGATCAGCGGCGCGGCGGCGCCGTCGAGTATCAGATCAGTGTCTTCCAGCATCGCGCAACCCCTTGTCGATGGCCGGCCACATCGCCGACAAAAAAGCCGCCAGAGTCGCCTCCGGCGGCGCCTCCCGATCGTCGTAAGGCGCGGCCAGGATGATGTCGGCGCCGCTGGCGTCACCGCCCAGCAGCTTGCCTTTCGCCAGCAGCAGCTTGACCGCGAAAGCGTTGCCGGTGTCGATGCCGCCCTGGCGGTACCAGCGCCACACCAGCACCCGTCCGCGCGTCGAGCGCAGCAGGGTTTGCCGCACCGTCAGCACCTTGGGGCCCGCCATGACGGTGCGCTCGGCAACGCCATCCAGGGCCCATTCATCCTCGTAGCCGGGCGGCGGCAGGGCCAGGGGGCCGCTGCCCTTGGCCTGGCTGGCGTACCAGGCCAGTTGCAAGCTGACCGTGGCGGCGCCGGCGCGTTGGTAGCTTTGCACGAACAGGCGCGGCGCGCCGGCGTGGGCCGGGCGCCAGGGCGGTGGCGTCGGCATCGCGCGCCAGCCAATCGGGGTCGCGATCGCCAGGGGCCACGCGGCGGCGGGTGTGGCGGGGGCCGCGAGCAAGGCGGCCGCCAGCAAGGGCCAGCAGACGGCGATGGCGACGCACGCGGCGGCGCCCATGGTGGCGCCCGGGCGCGGCGGGAAATACCCGGCCGCCCCTTTGGCCGCCGGCGCGCGCTCCTCGCGCCAGTGAGCGCCACCCCAGAACAGCAGCAGCGACACCAGGCCGAAGAAAAGCCAGCCGTAGACCAGATGGTCGACGCCGACGGCCAGGCGCATGCCGCTCCAGTGTCCGATCATGACGATCAGGTAAGCGCGCACGCCATTGGCGAGTATCGGCAGTAACAGGGAGATACCGATGAAGACGAGGCGGCGCGTCAGGCTGCGGTAGTTCAAATAGGCATACAGGCTGCCCAGGGCCAGCGAAGCGATCACGTAGCGCAGGCCGCTGCACGCTTCCACCACCGACCAGTTGCCGCTGGGGATGCTGAAGTTATTATTTTCCCGGAACACCGGCACGCCCGTCAGTTGTAGGGCGGTAACGGTAAAACGGGCCGTGAAGTCGATCAGGGGCGGCAGGAAGACTTCGCCGAAAGGCACGGCCAGCATCAGGTAGGCGAGCGGGAAGGCGATGGCTCGCGCCAGGCGCCAGCCCAGAGTGGCGAGGAGGGCGGCCGGCAGCATCGCGGTGGCCGCGTACTGGCTCACCACGGGGACGTCGGCGACGGCGGCCAGGAGCCAGGCCAGGCCCAGCGCCAGCAGCAGGACCAAGCCGGCGCCGCAAGGGCGCAGCGGCACGGCCGCCAATTGCGCGCGCTGGCGCCAGACCAGCCAGGCGCTGAGCGGGACGATGACGTAGCCGTGCGCGAAAGTCTGGGAACGCGACCACAGCAAGATCATGGACCAGAAGGTGTCATGGTAGAGCGCGAGGATGGCGCCCAGGGCAAGCAGGGCGGGCAGGGCGGCCCGCCCGCGCGCCGGCCGGATCGGCGTGACCCTGGCCGTGGGCGTCGTGCTGGCGGGCGCGGTGTTCATGCGGCCGTCTCCCCCGGCGCGCGCAGCGCCCGGGCGTCCGGGGCCAGCATGGCGCCGAGGCGCTCCAGGTTGCGCTCCCAGCAATAGTCGAGCAGGATGCGGCGCCGCGCCGCCAAGCCCATGGCGGCATCGTCGGCCCCGTCCAGCAGGGCGGCGGCGGCGGCGATGAAGCCGGCCTCGTCGCCTGCCAGCGCCAGTTCCGCGCCGGGCAAGGCTGAGATGCCTTCCAGCGCCTGCGGCGACAGCAGCACGGTTTTTTGCATGGCCATCGCTTCCAGCACCTTGTTTTGCACCCCGCGCGCGGTGCGCAGCGGCGCCACGGCCAGGCGCGCGTGCGCCAGGTAGGGGCGCACATCGGGCACGACGCCGGTGACGCACACGCCCGGCGCGCGCGCCAGCGCCTTCACGGCCGGCGCCGGCCGCGCGCCGACTATATAAAAGCGCAGCGCCGGGTAGCGCCGCCGCAGCGCCGGCCAGACGCGCCAGACAAACCACTGGACCGCTTCCACGTTCGGCCAGTAATCCATGGCGCCCGTAAACACCAGCACCGGGTCGGCGCCGGCATAAGGATTGGCATACTCGAGGTGGGGCGTGAAGTAATCGGCGTCGACGCCGTTGCTGAAGTAAGCGATGTGCTCGCGCGCTTGCGGCGCGCGCAAGCCGAACAGCTCGGCTTCCGCCCGCGACACGAAACTGGCGCCGTCGAATTCGCGGGCGACGGCGCTCTCGTAAGCGAGCAGGTGGCGCGCCTCGCGCCGGTACAGCAGCGACAGGGGCCAATCCTTGGCGGCGCCGTATTGCGCCCATTTATCCGAATCGACGTCGACGAAATCGATGATGCGGCGCACGCCGCGGGCGGCCGGGCTTTGCAGGTATTGCGCCATCGGACCGGAAAAGGCCAGTGCGGCGGCCAGGGGTGCGCCGGCCAGCAGGCGTTCCACCCAGCGACTCAGTCCGGCGTCGCGATAGTAATGGACACTCAGCGCCTGGCCCGCCAGCAAGCCGCCCAGGCTGCGCAGGCGCGCCGCGAACGGGTGTTGCTCGACGAAGCAGGTGCTGGCGCACAATTGCTCCAGGTGGGGGAGGTGGGCGCGGTCGCGCGGATCGTCGATGAAGCAGCCCAAATGCACCCGGTAGCGCGCGCTCAGGTATTTGAGCATATGGTAGGAACGTATCTTGTCGCCCTTGTTGGGCGGATACGGTATGCGGTGGACGAGGAAGATGAGATCGCGCATCGCTAGCCCAGGTTACGCACGATGTGGGGGCCGAGCGCGTTCGCCAGCGGCAGCGGCAAGCGGCGCCAGGCGCGGATGAACAGGCGGTACCTGGGGTTCAGCGGATTGACGTCCGGCAAGGCCTGGGCGCCCAGCAGTTTGTATTCGTAGTGCAAGGCTTGCGGTGCGAAGCCCCAGTTTTTCTTGAAATCGAAGGCGCCCGTGCCCAGTTTGCTGCGCCCGAAATCAAAGACTGTGCATCCCCGTTCACAAGCCCGGCGCATCACTTCCCAATACATGAAGTCGTTGCCCGCCAAGGCGCGCGCCGCTTCGGTGCCGCCGCCGTAGTAGGGCAGCACTTCATCGCGGAAATAAAAACTCAGGACGCTGCTGATGGTCTCGTTGTTGCGATAGATGGTGAGGATATCGCAATCCTTGCCGAAGACGGTGCGCAAGAGCTCGAAATAGCGCTTGCCGAAGACCGGCGTGCCGAGCCGGTGGACGCTGCCCGCGTAAGCGGGAAAGAAGCGCCCGATATCGTAGTCGACGGCGCTGTGCAAGCCGGCCGCCATGCCCTTGCGCACCATGGCGCGTTGTTTGCGCGGAATGGCCAGCATATTTTGTTCGGGTTCGGCGTGCAGGCTCTTGCGGAAGGTCACGTACAGGCTCTTGGCCAGCCAGTCCGGATGGCGGGCGGCGCCCAGATTGCGGTATTCCAGATAGTCGACCCGCAACCGGGCGGCCAGTTCCTGGGCGGCCAGATCGAGCGCGGCGGCGGCGGCATCGTCGCTGGCGGCGATGCCGCCGTAGACGCAAAACGGCAGCGCGCACAAGGAGTGGCCGAACAGCAGGCTGTCGATCTGCGCCAGCGGCAGCACGCCCAGGATGCGTCCGCCGGCCTGGGCGTACAGGAACCAGGTCTTGTGGCCGAAGGCGCCCTCGATCACGGTTTTCCAGCCGGCGCGGTGGAAAAAGGTGGCTTGCGGACAGCGCAGCACGAACTCGTCCCAGCGCGCCGCGTCCGACGCGTCCATCGTGCCGATGCTGAGGCTGGCGGGTAAAACCGCTTGACAGTCGAGCATCATGCCGTCCCCAGAAAGATTCTATCCATGCGACCCCAGCGGAAATCGCGCGTGAGCGCGCCCAGGCGCCCTTCCATCCGCTGCAAATTGAGGTAGTGGCGAAAACGCGTCCTGGCGCCCAGGCCGGCTGGCCGCGGCTGGCCGGGATCGATTTCCCAGGGATGAAAATAGAATATGCCAGCCTGGCCATCGTGCGAGTTGATGCGACGCAAGAACCAGCGCGAGACGGCATAGGGCAGCAGGCGGAAGTAGCCGCCGCCGCCGGCCGGCAGGTTGCGCCGCCACAGGCGCACGGTGCTGATGGGCAGCTCCAGCACGCCGCGAGCGCCGTTCGGATAACTGGCGAAGCGGGGCGCGTCCGGCATGCCGTAGTGGTCGTGGCGGATCGGATAGATGCTGGAACTGTAACGGTAACCGGCCGCCAGCAGGGTGTCGAGCGCCCACAGGTTGGCGGCCCCGATGGAAAAGCTGGGGGCGCGATAACCGAGCACTTCGCACCCGGAAATCTGTTCCAGGAGTTCCTTGCTGAAAGTCACGTCGCGGGCGAATTCGGCCATGCTCTGGCTCGACACGCGCTGGTGGCCGTAGCCGTGGCTGGCCAGTTCGTGGCCGTTCTCGACGATGCGCCGCACCATGGCCGGGTAGCGCTCGGCGATCCAGCCCAGGGTGAAAAAGGTGGCGTGGATGCCGGCCGCGGCCAGCAGGGCCAGGATGCGCTCGATATTGCGCTCGACCCGGCATTCGATGAGGGGCCAGTCGGCACGCGCGATGTGGCAGGCGAAGGCCGATACCTGGAAATAGTCTTCGACGTCGATGGTCAGGGCGTTGCGGATGGTGGCGGGGGCGGGCGTGCTCATGGCGCGCGCCCGCCCAGCCAGGCGCCGACGCTGGCGGCGATGCGCCCGGCGGCGTGGCCGTCCCACAGGCGCGGAATCTTGCCGCGCTTGCCACCGTGGAGCAGGATATCCTCGCACAGGGCCAGGATGCGCGCCGGCTCGTGGCCGGCCACGGTGTTACTGCCTTCCGTGACGGTGATGGGGCGTTCGGTGTTCTCGCGCAAGGTCAGGCAGGGCACCCCCAGCGCCGTCGTTTCTTCCTGGACGCCACCGGAATCGGTGAGCACCAGGGCCGCGTCTTTCATCAGGCCCAGCATTTCCAGGTAACCCATGGGCGGCAGGGGCAGCAGGCCGGGCCGGCGCAGCAAGTCGCACAGTTCGAAGCGTTCCAGCATCGCTTGCGTGCGCGGGTGCACGGGAAACAGCAGCGGCAGGCGGGCGGCGATGGCGGCGACCGTCTCAAGCAGCGCGCGCAGGCGCACGGGATCGTCGACGTTGGCGGGGCGGTGCAGGGTCAGCAGCGCGTGCCGGGCCGGCGCGGCGCCCAGTCCGTGGCGTTCCAGCGTGTGCGCCAGCGGCACCGCGTGCGGCAACTGGCGCTGCAGCGAGTCGATCATGACATTGCCGGCAAAGTGGATGCTGGCCTCGGCGATGCCTTCGCGCAGCAGATTGGCGCGCGCCCCCGCTTCGCTGGTAAATAATAGCGTCGACAACTGGTCGGTCAGCACGCGGTTGATTTCTTCCGGCATGGCCCGGTCGTAGCTGCGCAAGCCCGCTTCGACGTGGATCACGGCGATCCCCATCTTCGCCGCCACCAGGGCGCAAGCCAGGGTCGAGTTGACGTCGCCCACCACCAGCACGGCGTCCGGCCGCTCCGCTTCCAGCACCGGCGCGAAGCGCAGCATCACTTGCGCCGTCTGGGCGGCGTGGCTGCCGGAGCCGACCTCGAGGTTGATGTCGGGCGCGGCCATGCCGAGCGCGGCAAAGTATTGGCTGTTCATGGCGGCATCGTAGTGCTGGCCCGTGTGCAGCAAGGTCAGCCTGACGGGCGGGCTCAAGCGTTCCAGCGCGGCCAGGATGGGCGCCATTTTCATCAGGTTGGGGCGGGCGGCGACCACACACAGGATATGGGGCGGGGTTGGCTCTAGCATCGCGGACTCCGTCAAAAGCGAAAAACGAGGGTGGCGCCGACCGCGTTTTCGCGATAGCCGTCGGCAGCCGTGCTGCCGTGGCGCACCCGGCGCACGTCGATCTCGCCGCTGATCTTGGGCTGGAAGGTGTGGTTCAGGCTGGCGCTGTAGACCAGGTTCGTGTCCTTGCGCGCGAGCGTGAGCGAGTTGACGGTGGAATAGGCGGCGCTGGCGGCGAAACTGTCGCGCGCCGACATGCGCCAGTTCCAGGCGACGTTCAAGCCGGTTTGCCGGGTGCGATCATCCAGGCCCAGGGTGGTCGCCGGCAATAGCACGCTGTCGATGGCGCTACTGGTCTGTGCCGTGCGCCGGGTGCTGGTCAGACCCAGCAGCAGCGTGCTCTTGTGCATGCCGGCCAGCATATTCAGGCTCAGTTGCTTTTGCAGATAGTAACTATGGCTGAAATAGTTGACGGCGCCGACGTCGGGGCCCAGCAGTTGCGAAAAGCGCAGGAAGGCATCGACCTGCTGTTGCCGCAGCAGGGGGTCGGGAATGCTGGTGCTCCACAACTGGTTCAGCAGATTGGCCGTGTCGCCGCCGGACAGGTGCGTGAATTGGCCCGGGGTGCTGGTGATGTCTTCGCTGTAGCCCAGCGACCAGGTGGTGTGGCGGCCGCGGTGGCTGGCGTCGAACGAATAAGTGTTACCGAAGAAACGTTTGCCGCCGCTGACGACGACGCTGGTGCGCGTGGAAGGATACCAGCCCGTGCCCAGCGACCAGTAGCGCCCGGACGGCTCGGTTTGCGTGGCCGAGACATAGCCCTGGTTTTCGCGGCCGACGCTGCCGAACAGGGCCAGCTTGCTTGACAGGGGGACATTCAAGGTCAGCGCGGCACGGCTCATGCGCACATCGTCGAGGCGGGGATCCTTGGTCGTGCTCCGTTCCACGCTGGCGCCCCAGTTCCAGCCGTGGCCCCGGGTGTCGCCGCTCAGTTTGAGCAGGTAGCCATCGGTCTTGGCCGACAGCACGCCGTCGTCGCTGCTGACGGCGCTGTGCGTATAGCGCATCTCGGCCGTGGCCAGGCCGCGAAAGTGGTGCAGCATATACGGACTGACGCTGTCGGCGGACACCGTGCTCCGGTTGCCGGCGCGGGGGATGTTGTCGAGGGCTTGCGGGCCGAAGGCCGATACATTGCGCTGGGCTATGCTGTCGTGCAAGTCGACGAAGAGCCAGTCTTCCAGCAGCGCCGCGTTGGCCGTGGCTTGCAATTGGTGTTCGCTGACGTCGGGCTGGCGCTGATAGATCAGCTTTTGCACGGTAAAGGCCAGGTTCAGCTTGAGCCGCGGCCCATTCCCGAGGATGGAGATGGATGGCGCGATTTCGCTGATGAAGTCGCCCGTCGCCTGGGCCGGCGGCGCCAGCGACACATTGTCGGAGTAGCTTTCGCGCAGGCGCAGCGCCGGCACGACGCTCCAGTCCGCCGCCGCCGTGTCGCGGCCGGGTAGCACCAGCACCACGACGATGGCCGTGGCGAGCGGGCGGAAACGGTGTATCCGCCACAATCTAATCATAATAACCATAGTAATCGCCCCCGGGGAAGGACTTGGTCTTGTTATAGATCAAGTGGACGTGGGCGCAACCGTCGATCTGGCGCAAGGCTTCCTTGACCGCGTGCTGGGTGGTGGTTTCCGATTCGACCACCATGACCACTTGGCCCATCTGGGACGCCAGCACGCTCGCCTCGCTCGTCATGAGCAGAGGCGGAGAATCGAAGATGACGATGCGGTCGGCGTAACGGTCGGCGATTTCGTCGAGCAGGCTGCTCATGGTGCGGCTGGCCAGCAATTCGGTGGCGTGCTTGTTGCTGCGTCCGGCCGGCAAGATGCTCAGGGTGGCGACATTGGTCTTGAGAATCACGTCCGACAATTCCAGTTCGTCGTTCAGCAGGATATCCATCAAGCCCGGTGCCGGGCCCAGGCCCAGCACCTTGAGCACCGAGGGCCGGGCCACGTCGGCGTCGACCAGCAAGACCGTGATATCCATTTCCATGGCGATGCTCATGGCCAAATTCACGGCGCAATAGGTTTTTCCCTCGCCGGGCAGGGCGCTGGTGACGACGATCAGATTGCCGTGCCGGATGGCGGCGGCGCCGGCGCCGTGCGCGCTGCGCAACAGCGGCCGCTTGATGATGCGGAAATCCTCGGCCACCGAGGTGCGCCCGCCGTCATGGGTCACCATGCCCAGTTGCCGCAGCCGGTCCAGATTGATTTCGCAGTGCTTGCCCGGCGCCTGAGTCGGGGCGGCGTCGGCGGCCATGGCGGGCGTCGGCCCGGGGGGGTGTTCTGTGCTCACCTGTCACCTCTCGCAATGATTGTGCCTGTGGCCGCCATGCGCCGGTCGGCGTGTGCTGTGGTTCTCGTGCTCCAGTTCGCGTGCTCTAGTACTTGATCAGGGTCAGCGCCATCACCGCGCCATACACCAGGAAGAGGCCCAGCACGCAGGCGCCGAAACCATATTGCCCCCGCCTGCGCTTGATTTTCTGGGCATCCGTCCAGCTCATGGAAACCGTGCCCAGCACCGTCAATCCGGTCGCTTCGCGCAATTCGCCGGGGCTGAGAAAGGTTGGACGGATCTGGCTGATCAAGAGGGCGGCGGCGATACCGGCCAGGATGGCGCCGGCCATGACGGCGCTGAATAGCAGGGGCCGGTTGGGCCCGATGGGTGTCAGCGGCACGGTGGGCGGATCGATGATCTTGAAGGTCATCATTTCCGTCGTGGAACTCAGGTCGCCGGATAACTTGGCCGCTTCGCGGCGCCCGATCAGCTTTTCGTAATTGTCCTTGTTGATCAGGTAGTCGCGGTTGAGTTGGGCCAGTTGCGACTCCACTTCCGGCACCGCGTTGCTCTGCGCAATCAGGCGTTCATTCCTGGCGCTGTATTCCTGCACCCGCGCCTTGATGGAGGCCACCTTGGCGTCCGCTTCCGTGAGCGCGACCTTCAATTGCTGCAACATGGGACTGTAGTTTTTGCCGGGATCGGGATTGCTGGACTTCAATTTGCTCTCGGCGATCTTGCGCTCTTCCAGCTGGGCCACCAGATGCTTGGCGGCAATGATATCGGGATGCAATTCGGTATATTGCATGCGCAGCGAATCGAGATTCTTGTTCAGGGCCGCGATGCGGCCATCGATTTCCGGATTGTCGATGGCGGCGGCGTTCGGTTCCAGGTCGAGCACCGGCTCGTCGCCGGAAATCTGGCTCTTGATGGCATTGCGGGCTTGTTCCGCTTCGAGCAATTCCAGCTTGGCGTTATTCAGGCTGTCGGACGACATCGATAACTGGCTGCCATAATCGATGCCCTGGCGCGGCAGCAGCATATTATTTTTTATTTTGAATTCCTTGACCAGATTTTCCGCGGAACTGAGTTTGTCTTCGTAATTCTTGATTTGCTCATCGATAAATTGCACGGCCTTTTGTGATTCTCCTTTTTTTCCCTTGAAACTGCCTTCCACAAAAATTGTCAACAGCGATTGCACGACATCCCTGACTATCTTCGGATTTTTATTGTTATAGGTGATGGTATAAATATCGAAGGTATTGGTGCTGCCGATTTTGATCTTGCTCATCAAGTCGTCGAGTTGCATTTCGTGTTCGCGCGCGGTCTTCGCGTCCAGATCCAAGTCGACCATGCGCATGACCCGTTCCACATTCGGGCGACTGAGCAGGGTGCGGCTCATGATCGATACCTGTTGCTCGATATTCGGCATGCTGGTCATGCCCGCCAGCAAGGGTTTGAGGACGCTTTGAGTATCGACGAAGACGCGCGCCGACGTTTGATAGTCGTCCGGCAAGGTAATGACCCTGATCCAGCCGAGAATGGCGATCAGCCAGGCCGCCAGCGCGGCATGCCAACGGTATTTCCAGATTCCCTTGAGACTGGCCAGTAGTTGGTCGATCAGCTCCTCCATGCTCCAGTCTCCCTAGAATCAGCCATGCGGCGCGGATTGCATTGATATTTCAATCAGGTGGATTATATGGCTGGGCCACCACGGAATACGTTTCAATATGGGAGCTTGTTGATTCATGTCAAAGAGGAATTGTATCCTGTTGATAATCATGCGAATATTGCGAATCTTAATTCACAAGATCCCGTTTTTTAAATATGATGGAATAAGCGCTGGCCGGCGCCAGTCGCGCCGCGCATTTTCCATTTCTTGAAAAGAGGCGTTCATGAACCAGCACCGCCGCAAGATATTCGCCGCATCCATCCTGTATGGCCTGCTGTCTGGCTGCGCCACCCGGCGCGAGGCGCCGGCACCGGAAGAGCCGCCGCCCAGCGGCGACTATCTGGTCGGCCCGGGCGACACCGTCAACATCATCGTCTGGCGCAACCCTGAAGTGTCGCTGACGGTCGCCGTCAGGCCGGACGGCAAAATCACCACGCCGCTGGTGGAAGATTTGCCGGCCAGCGGCAAGACTTCCACCCAGTTGGCGCGCGATATAGAAAAGGCTTTGGGGAAATTCATCCAGCAACCGGTGGTGACCGTCATCGTCACCAGCTTCGCCGGGCCGTACTCGGAGCAGATCCGCGTCATCGGCGAAGCGGCCAAGCCGCAAGCCCTGCCTTACCGTCTCGGCATGTCGCTGATGGACGTGCTGATCGCCGTCGGCGGCGTCACCGATTTTGCGGCAGGAAACAAGGCCAGCATCATCCGGGTGAAAAATGGCAAGCAGCAAAAGCTGGGAGTGCGCCTGGACGATCTGCTCAAGGATGGAGATATCTCGGCGAACGTCTCGATGCGGCCCGGCGATGTCTTGCTGATACCGGAGAGTTTTTTTTGAGTTCAGAGAAACACTTACCATTGGTCTGATTTTTGTCATATAAAACAAGTGATATGGCATTTTTTATATGTGAAATATTGTAATCTGCAAAATAATCATGTGTTTTTTGGCATGTGCCCGTCGCCGCCAGCCGAAATAATTTAAAAAAGGCGGGAACTTCTCTTTGTTTTTTCTTGTCACAAGGCATTGGGTTCAGCTCGTCTTGCAAGGCGGTCTGCCATCAAACCATGTGAGGAAAAGATGAGCCAGGATGACCAACCTATCATTTCGTTTGATACGGCCAGCGAAATGAGCGATCTTGTCGTGGGCGAAGGCGCGATCGACCCCGCGTTCGACCACACCATCGATCAGCAGCGCTTTCACATCCGCATGGCCAACTCGCTGGGACGGCGCGAAGCGGCCAGCTTACTGATCAAAAAAATGTATGGCTGGCGCGGTTACTCGGTCGATCCAGGCGCCAGCCACGCCCTGAACAAGATCACCCTGTTCGCCGAGACGGGCGGCGCCACCGTCGGCACCATGACCCTGTGCCTGGACGACGCGGCCGGCTTGCCGGCCGACGAAAACTTTCACGACAAGCTGGAGGATTTGCGCGCCCAGGGACGGCGGCTGTGTGAGCCTTCGCGTCTGGCCATCGACAAGGGCGTGACCAAGCGGGTCTTCGCGGCCCTGATCCACATTTCCTATATTTACGCTCACAATATCCACGGCTACAGCGATTACGTGATCGAAGTCAATCCGCGCCACGTGACATTTTACAAGCGCATGCTGGGCTTTCGCGACTTCGGCGGCGAGCGCCCATGCACGCGGGTGGGGGCGCCGGCCGTTCTGCTGCGCCTCGATCTGGCCTATATGGGCGAGCAAATCCGCAAATACGGGGGACTGATGGAACAGCATGGGAGCGAACGGTCGTTTTACCCGTATTTTTTTCCCACCTGGGATGAGCCGGGTATCACGCAGAGGCTCAAGGAGGGCCGCGGCTGAAGCGCGGCGGCCTCCTTCGCCACTGCCGCTTTTACCGCGGGCGCGGCGCGGCGATGAAATTACCGGGAATGGCGTAAGTGATGCCGCTGGGCGCCGTCAGCGCCGCTTCCTTGTAACCTTTCACGTAGACCATATTGATGACGCCATACACCAGTCCCGTTTCGGGATCGTACAAGGGGCTGCCGCTACTGCCCGGATAGGCCGTGGCGTCCAGCTGAAAGACGCCGTAGACGGGTTTTTGCAGCTGTTTGAGCAGTTTGACGTCGAGTTTCTGGGCGTTGATCGTTGGAATGATGACGGGGGTAATGGCCGACACGGTGGCCCGGTGCGTGACGTGGTGCAAGCCCAGCACCATGCCGAGGGGGAAGCCGGTGAACGCCATCGATTGTCCCTCCATTACTGTGCCGGAGTCGCCCAATCGCAGGGCCGGCAGGGGCACGCCGCTCAGGCGCAACTGGGCCAGGTCGTGTTCCTTGTCGAGGACGCTGACCACGCCGCTTCGGAACTGGGCCGTGGCGCCCTGACCGACCAGGATGCCGATGGTCTCGTAGCCTTCGCCATCGCCGGGTAGTCAGCGGCGCATTGCTGCGCCGCCGCCCCCTAAGAACCGGAC
>DMYQ01000103.1:0-949 GCA_003482555.1 Janthinobacterium sp.
GTGCTGGAAGCGGGGCTGGCGCAGATCGGCGCCAGCGACCCGGCCAAGCGCATCATCACCGGCACCGTGATCGTCGTCGCCGTGATCGTCGACATGTACCGCAACCGCATGCTGGCGAAAAGCGCGGCATGAAGGGGCCCGACATCCACATCGCCATCGTCGGCAGCGTCAACATGGACCTGGTGCTGCGCACGCCGCGCATGCCGGCCGTGGGCGAAACCATCCAGGGCCGGGAATTTCACCAGATCGCCGGCGGCAAGGGCGCCAACCAGGCCGTGGCGGCGGCGCGCCAGGGCGCCCGGGTCAGCCTGATCGGTCGCCTCGGCGACGATGCCTTCGGCGCCGAATTGCGCCAGCGTCTGCTGGACGACGGCGTCGACGTCTTTCATCTGGGGACGCTGGCGGGCGTGGCGACCGGGGTGGCCGCCATCCTGGTCGACGACGCCGGCCACAATAGCATCGTGGTGGCGTCCGGCGCCAACATGGTGCTGTCGGTGGCCGACGTGGACGCGGCGGCGCCGGCCATCTTGAACGCCAACTTGCTGGTGTGTCAGCTGGAAACGCCGCTGGCCGCCGTGGTGCGCGCCATCGAAATCGCCCACCAGGGCGGGGTGCCGGTGATTTTCAATCCGGCGCCCATGCAAACCCTGGGCATGGACTTGCTGGCCCTGGTCGACTACCTGATCGTCAATGAAACCGAAGCGTCGCAATTGAGCGGCATCGAGGTCAGGGATCGCGGCTCGGCCCGGCTGGCGGCGACCCGATTGCTGTCCTTCGGCGTCGGCGCGGTATTGCTGACGATGGGCGGGCACGGCGTGTTCATCGCCGGGCGCGGCGCCGCCAGCCGCATGATCGCGGCGGTGCCGGTCGAGGTCGTCGACACGACGGCGGCCGGCGACACCTTCGTGGGCGCCTTCGCGGTCGGCCTGGGGCGCGGCATGAGCGTGCT
>DMYQ01000103.1:1141-1716 GCA_003482555.1 Janthinobacterium sp.
CATATGAAAAAAACCCCTTTGTTGCACGGCGAACTGTCGCGCGTGATCGCCGGCCTGGGTCATGGCGACATGCTGGTGATCGGCGACGCCGGCTTGCCGGTGCCACCCGGGACGCCCTGCATCGACCTGGCCCTGACCAGGAACATTCCCGGCTTCGCCGACACCCTGCGCGTCGTGCTCAGCGAAATGCAGGTGGAACAGGCGCTGATGGCGCAGGAAACGGCGCTGGCCAGTCCCGACATCGCGGCGGCCGTCGCCGCCCTCATGCCCGGCGTTGCCGTGGGCCAGCTATCGCACGAGCAATTCAAGGCGCTGACGGCATCGGCCCGCGCCATCGTGCGCACCGGCCAGTTCACGCCTTATGCCAACATTATTTTGATCGCCGGTGTGGTGTTTTGAGCTTGTCTTCCATTTACCGCCTTTCCTGCGGCATAATCCGGCGCTAGTGTAGTGCTGCGCTCTTCTTGCGACATAAAAATGCGTCTTTTCCACCGATACTGCGTCAAAAATCCTCGCAATACCCCGGTATTGCTGCGGTTTTTTCCTTGTCTCGGCGAAAAATCCGCTATTTTTAT
>DMYQ01000103.1:1860-4682 GCA_003482555.1 Janthinobacterium sp.
GCGCAACACTACACTAGAAAGGCGGACCTCATGGCAACAATGAAACAGGTGGCGGAACAATCGGGCGTCTCGACGACCACGGTATCGCACGTCATCAACAACACGCGCGTGGTCAGCGCCGACGTGCGCGAGCGCGTGCTGGCCGTGATCCAGGACTTGCGCTACGTGCCCAGCGCGGTGGCGCGCAGCCTGAAGAACGATCGCACGCAAACCATCGGCATGATGGTGCCGAACAATTCCAATCCGTATTTCGCCGAGGTGATCCGCGGTATCGAAGATGCCTGCTTCAAGCTCGGTTACAACATCATCCTGTGCAATTCCTACGATGACGCCAGCAAGCAAGTCGCGTATATCCGGGTATTGATGGAAAAACGCATCGACGGCTTGATACTGGTGTCGTCCGGTTCGGATCGCGAACTGACCCGCTTCCTGGCCGGCGACCAGATTCCCAAGGTGCTGGTGGATAGGGAAATCGCTGGCGTGGCGGCCGATTTCATCGAGTCGGATCACGAACTGGGTGGATATCTGGCCACCCGGTATCTGCTCGAACTGGGACACCGCGCGATCGCCTGCGTGTCCGGGCCGAAAGACTTGCTGCCGAGCCGGGACCGCGTCTCCGGCTACCTGCGCGCGCTGCGCGAGGGCGGCGTCAAATTCCGCATGAACTTGCTGGTGCACAGCGACTTCACCAGCGCGGGCGGTTATGCGGCCTTCCAGCAATTGCTGGCGCTGCGGGAGCGGCCGTCGGCCGTGTTCGCCAGCAACGATTTGATGGCCATCGGCGGCATTTGCGCGGCCAGCGAGGCTGGCGTGCGCATTCCCGCGCAACTATCCGTGGTCGGCTACGACGATATCGCGCTGGCGGCCTACAGCAATCCCCCTTTGACGACGATCGCCCAACCGAAACAAGAGATGGGTGCCCTGACGGCGCGGGTACTGGTCGAGCGTATCCGGCGCCTGGATGCGCCACTGCGCCGCGAGTTGCTGCGCCCGGCGCTGGTGGTGCGCAAATCGAGCGCCCCTTTTTCACATTAGTGCCGCCGCGATGGCCCGGCCGCCTTAGCTGGCTGTGCTCGTCGCAAAGCCGCTTTCCAGGATTGCCCGCTTGCAGTCCTTGCCGTCGATGGCGGCTCCCAGCGCGGCCCGCAAGGCCGGACTTTGCCAGTACATGGTGTGCGCGAACAGGGGAATGTTGGCATACGAGTCATGATAATTTTCAACGGACTTGACCCCGGCGGGGCGGTTTTTCGGCTCCGCGTCGTAATACTCCAGGCTGCCGCTGATGGGGTCGCGAATCGACCACAGATTCACCCAGCGTAGCCGGGCCCGGTTCGCGTAGTCGAGGATCAAGGGCTGCATGGTGGCCGACAGGGCTTCGCGCACCAGCGAGGCGTGCTGTTGTTCGCGGAAGATGAAGGCGGTCTTGTCAAGCGGCGAGCCGAAGGTGATCAAATGGCTGGTGCGTCCACGCACGTCGAGGCCGGCGCCCAGTATGTCGTCGAGCAGCAGCGCGTTCAGGGCGTCGTAGACGATTACCGAACCGAGCGAATGCCCCATGACGATGATTTGATCGTAGGCGCGCCCCCCGTTTTGGTTCAGGCCATACACGGCGCTGGCCGCATCTTTCGCGCTCTGCTGGATGGCTTGCCGGGTGTCGTAAAATTTGCTGGCCTTGTGCGGTGAAATATAGGCCAGCACGTCGCCCAGATAGGTCACAAAAAATGCCCGCGTCTTATCATTGAGCAGCAGCACCAAGGCCCAGATGGCGATCACCAGCAAGGACGAGGACAGACTCTTTTCGTCGGACAGAAAATCGGCAACGCGCCCGTGCCAGCCGATGAAGGTATTGCTCGCCTGGTGCACCAGCAAGTGATAGGCCATGAGGGCGGCCGTGCCTATCGTCGCCACGACGCACAGGGCCAGCAAGCCGAGAATCAGCTTGTTGAGGACGGAGCCCGAGCGGTCGGTGGCTTCTTGCTTGTTGGCCCGCTGCAAATACCAGGCCAGCGCATAGGCCAGGGCCAGCGCCAGCGCGACGGCGCCGTACACGCCAAGGTCGCAACTGAGGTCGGTCACCAGGCTGGCGCTGGGCCAGTTGCTCATGCCCCGGGTCAGGGTGCGGGCCGCTCCCACGCTGACGACGATGGCGCTCATGAAACCGAGTGACGCCAGCACTGTGAGCAATAGAACAAACAGGAAAACGCGACGATACCCCGGCGCATCGAGATATTGCAGGGCGTTGAACATGTAGCGGTTGAAAAGTTGGAAGGACCTGTCCATGCCGCCGAAGCCGGCGGCCAGCAGGAAGCGGAAGACTTCCTTGATGCTGACTTTGCCGGCCGTCAGCGGCGCCCAATAGCTTTCGTAGATATGGATTTCACGGGCGCCGCCGTCGGCGTCCGTGTAATGGAGTTCCGCCCGCGCCATTTGCAGCGCACCCGCCTCGACCACGCGGGTCGACACCAGCGCCGCCTGTCCGGCCGGCGAAGGGTCCGTTTCCTGGATATGCTTGCGCACGATGCGCGAGACGTCGTCGATGGATTCGAACGGCACTTGTTCGCCCATGCCATGGCAAACAAAAACGGCGATGGGCTTGGCTTTGCCGGGCGGCTCGGACGAGCTCGGCGCCGTGTAGGCGTGCGCCGCCATTTTTTTCGGCGCTTCCGTCTGGACGAAATTCATCGGGGTATTCTGCATGGTCATTACCTTTATGAGTGCGCGCGTAGGCTTGCAATACTTGGCATTGTCCATGGATTTGACGCGGAAAAACTAGCGTTTTGTCATTATTGAAAAAATACATTCATATATTGGACCGGAAGGCG
>DMYQ01000103.1:4758-7058 GCA_003482555.1 Janthinobacterium sp.
TATATTGGACCGGAAGGCGCCCCTGTCACGGGATGCCGGACGTGGGTGCAAGGCAAGGCGGGGCAAGGTAAGTCGTGGGCATGGCAAGGTAATGCATCGAACAAGAGCGGTACGTGCCAGTCCGCGGCCCGTGGAATGGAGGGACTGGCGGCGCCTGTCAATATGCCCGCTACGGGCTGCCCTTGAACCAAACGCCGGCCGCCTATCGGTCGCGGCGTCCGTCGATAGGCGGCGCTCGATGCCGGGCTAGACCGGCTGCCCGGAGCTTCGGCGTTGCGCGGTGCGCCTGTCGTTTGCCGGCCAGACCGCATCGTTTTGGGCCATGCCCGTCGCTTCGGCCGCCCCGAGAACCTGGTCGACCTGCCCCGATACCCGGCGGCTGCGGCTGTACCAGTCGCGCACGATGCGCGAGGCCGTTTCGCGACCGCCCAGGCCGAATGCCAGCCCCAGCGCCAGCGCCATGGCGCCCACCACCGCCATGAACAGGGTGTTGACCAGGGTGGTGGCGACACCGATCTGGTTCACGGCCACGACGATGCCGAAAGCCCAGACCAGGGTGGCGGCCACTTTGGCCAGCAACTCCGGCTTTTGCAAGTCGGTTTCGGCGGCGGCGCCCCGCACGATGCCGGCAAGGGCTTTTGCCGCCACACCGGCGATGACCAACACGACGAGGGCGACCACCACGTTCGGCAACCACAGCAAGAGTTGCCGCAATATATCGGAAACGGCGGGAAGGCCGAGCGCGTCAAATGCGACCACCAGGGCCACCAGGCGCACGAACCATTTGGCGACGAGGCCTATCATGCCGGCGGCGTCGGCCTCGCTCCCCATTTTTTGCACGAAGCCGGCAAACCCGGAGTGCTGCGCCATGTCGTTGAATTTGATGGTGCGCAAGATGGCCACCAAGGCGCGCTGAAGCACCGCCGCGACCAGCCAGCCGACGATGATAATGATGGCGAAGCCCAGTATTTTGGGCAAGCCGGAAAAAAGCAGGGCCATTGCCGCCGCCAACGACGTCATCAGGGCGCCGCTCCATTCGGTGATTTGCGTTTGCATAGTTGCTCCAGGTTTGAAGAATCGACGAGACCGGCCCGAACGGCGCCGCCTTTATCAGTAGGCAGGCGGGAAGGCGGGAAGTTTAGGGCTTTCCTCAACAGCTAGATGCAGCTCAAACAGGACGTCGATTTCAAGCGAAGGGAGCTTCCAAAAAGACGGGGAGCTATCTTCGCCTTCCTGTTCGCCCAGGTGCACACGCTGAACCCGGGCATGAGCGGGCTGACCATGGTCTTCGGCTTGCTCAATATTTTCCTGGCCAGCCTGATGCTGGGCTATTGCTACCTGCGCAGCGGTAGCCTGGCGCTGCCGGTCGGCGTGCACCTGGGTTGGAACTGGACGCAAAGCGCACTGGGATTTTCCGGCAGCGGCAATGCGCCGAAATTCGGCCGGCGGCAGCAGCCTGATCGCCATGGGCGGCACGCGCCTTCGCTACGCCATATTTTCCTGGCCAGCCTTGCGAAAACGCAATTGAATCGTTTTATATTCGAAGTTTTGATATGGATCAAACTTTTTTCCGCACCGCAACATTAGACTTCATGGCCTTACTTAACGACATGATGAGGGAAATAGAATGAAGAAGTCAGCAACTGCAACAGTGATGGTTTTGGCGGCACTGGGTTTGTTTTCCGGTCAAACGATGGCGCAAGAAAGCCCTTGGCTGGTCCGCGCCCGCGTGGTGCATCTGGATCCCGCGAACAAATCGGATCCCATCGGTGGCGTAGGCGCGTCCGATCGCTTGACTGTTAGCAGCAAAACGATACCGGAAGTCGATGTCTCCTACTTCTTTACGCCGAACGTGTCGGCCGAACTGGTATTGACCTACCCGCAAAAACATGATGTCATGCTCGACGGCAACAACATCGGTACCTTCAAGCATTTGCCGCCGTCCCTGCTGGCGCAATACCATTTCCTGCCGGCCGCGCAATTCAATCCTTACATCGGCGCCGGCGTCAACTACACGACTATCTCGAAAGTCGAATTGCTGGGTGGTGCCGCCACTCTGGAGCACAGTAGCTGGGGCTTGGTGGTGCAGGCCGGCGTCGACTACAAACTCGATAAAAACTGGTCGCTGAACCTGGACGTGAAAAAAGCGCAAATCCGCAGCGACGTCCTCGTTGGCGGCACCGCGATCAGCAGCGTCAAGGTCGATCCCCTGATGGTGGGCGTGGGCCTGGGTTACCGCTTCTAAAAACCCGTTGTCTGTAGTGAAAAATCCGGTCATTGGCCGGATTTTTTTTACGGTG
>DMYQ01000103.1:7251-7804 GCA_003482555.1 Janthinobacterium sp.
CGCGCCGGTGAAATAGTCGGCCGAACCTTGCTAGGATGGCGGCGAAGCGCTGCTCTCGATATTCATGGTGATATTCCTTGCTCTCATGTGTCCACTGTGGCGCGCTTGGTGTATGGTGGTAAGATGATGAAATTGATATCAGATTATGAATGGGATTCATGACTGATGCTCCTGGCCATCCATGCCGGATTATTTCATCGATCGACCAAGGACAGCATGTATAGCGCGACCTTCATCTTCGACACCCGGCAATTCGACGCCGACTTTCACCGCCTCGACGCCCTGATCGCCGCAGCGGCCAAGGAAACCACGGGCTACCTGGGCGAGGAGGCTTGGGAAGACCCCAAGACGGGACGCATTGCCAACGTGTATTATTGGGAGTCGGAGCGGGGCTTGAACGAGCTCATCGAGCATCCCAGCCACCGCGAGGCGAAGCGCCGCTACAGCGAATGGCTGAGCGGCTACCAGGTTGTCATCGCGCAAGTGTTGCGCAGTTATGGCGACCGCACGATCGCCCATCCGGCGGCATCGCGCGCTTAGACGTCACGCGCTT
>DMYQ01000102.1:0-7828 GCA_003482555.1 Janthinobacterium sp.
CTGGTGCAATGGATTGCCGGCCGCGCCCGTCTGCCGGCGACCAGCCCCCTGTTCCAGGCCCGCCATCTGACTATCCGCCACATCGTCAGCCTGGGCGGCTTGGCCGACCTGCGCCACGAAAAAGCCTTGATCAAGTCCAGTTGCGACTGCGACGTGGCCAGCCTGACGGGCGCCCCGAGCGCGGCGCGGCCGGACGTCTACGCCGACACCAGCGGCGCCGAACTGATGCCGAACGGCAGCGTGACGGTCTTGATCACGGGCGAATTCGACACCGTGTCGCCGCCGCGCGCCGCCCACGATTACGCGGCCCGCGCCCGCGCCGCCGGCGACAGCGCCGAGGTGCTGATACTGCCAGGCGCCAGCCACTATGACGAAGTGGCCGCCAGTTCGCCGGCATGGCGCCTGATTCTACCCGTCATACGCAAGGCGCTGGGCCTGGGGCCGCACTGAGGCGCCGGCGGTCCCGCCCTCAGGCGCGCGCCAGGTAGGCGGCCAGTTGCTCGAAGGTGCAGCCGAAACCCTGCACCATGCTGGCATGGCCTTCGCGGAAGGTGTTCGTTTCCAGTTCGTTCGCGTCATGGGGCGTGGAACGCAAGGTCAGCATGGTCTTGCCGTCCGTTTCGACCAGGGTCATCGTGTTCAGCGTTTCCAGCGGCCATGTCGCACTCATCGGATGGCGCACGGGATTGCCCTGCCGGTCGGCAAAGCACAACAGCGAGACGATGCGTTCCGGCGGCGCGATCTCGCGGTAAGTGGACTTGCCCCACATTTCAAGGCCGTGCGGCGAACGCATTCCGTAGTGAAAAATACCACCCGGACGCACGTCCAGTTCCAGTACGTCCAGGGTGAATCCGCCCGGCCCCCACCACTGCGCCAGCCGCTCCGCTTCCGTCCAAGCCCGATAAACGAGCTCGCGCGGCGCTTCGAATGCGTGGCTGATGACGAATTCGGCCGAGTCGCCGGCCTTGCCACTTGTCTCATTCATATTCAGTCTCCCGAGTTAAAAAAGTCGTACCTCATCGAGCGCCAAGTATAAGGCCCATCCCGACTTGCCACCTTGATTTGCGGCGTGCTACACTAATAGTTAGATGGCTAACCATTAGGATACTCACCATGCTCACGATCGAAGAACGCTTTTCGGCGGCCCTGCACAAGACCGCGCGCGCCTGGCGCCAGGCGCTGGACCGACGTCTGAAGGATTTGGGCGTGGGCCAGGCCGGCTGGATGGCCATTGCCACCATCGCCAAGTCGGAGCGGTCGCCCTCGCAGACGGAACTGGCGCACCAGCTCGGCGTGGAAGACCCGACCATGGTGTCGATGATAGACCGCCTGGTGAAAGCCGGGTTCGTGCTGCGCCAGCCGTCGGAAACGGATCGCCGCGTCAAGCTGGTGGTGCTGACCGCAGCCGGCCAGGACATCAATGCGAAGGTCAAGGCCGCCGCCGACGCCTTTCGCCTGGAGCTGTTGCGCGACGTCGACGCCGAGCGCCTGCGCCTGGCCACCGAGTTGCTGGAAAGCCTGCTGCTGGACACGGAACGCGCGCTGTGAGCAGGGCTGACGCCGTCAGCCCGGAACCGGCGCTGAACCGGCGCATGATCACCGTCTCGATCATGCTCGCCACCATCATCCAGGCCCTCGACGGCACCATCGCCAACGTCGCCTTGCCGCACATGCAGGGCAGCCTGTCGGCCTCGCAAGACCAGATCACCTGGGTGCTCACTTCCTTCATCGTCGCCGCCGCCATCGCCACCCCGCTGACCGGCTGGCTGTGCGACCGCTTCGGCCAAAAGCGCACCTTCCTGGTCTCCGTGGCCGGCTTCGTGATGGCCTCGGTGCTCTGCGGCCTGGCCGGCTCGCTGGCGCAAATCGTCGCCGCGCGCCTGTTGCAGGGCGTCTTCGGCGCGGCCCTGGTGCCGCTCTCGCAGGCCGTGCTGCTCGATATCAACCCGCGCGAAAAACACGGCTCCGCCATGGCCATCTGGGGCATGGGCGTGATGGTCGGCCCCATCCTCGGCCCTACCCTGGGCGGCTGGCTGACCGACAGTTACAGCTGGCGCTGGGTCTTCTTCATCAACGTGCCGATCGGCTCGCTCGCCTTTTACGGCATCTGGAAATACATTCGCAAGGATGCGCCCGTGCGCCGCATGCGCTTCGATATGTTCGGTTTCGCCACCCTCAGCCTGGCGATAGGCGCGCTGCAAATGCTGCTCGACCGCGGCGAGCAAAACGACTGGTTCGGCTCCGGCGAAACCTGGATCGAAGCGATCGTGCTGGCGCTGAGCCTGTGCTATTTCATCGCCCACACGGCGCTGCGCCCGGCCGGGCAATCGTTTTTCGATTACCGCTTGCTGAAAAACTCCAATTACGTCACCGGATTGCTGTTCATCTTCATCGTCGGCCTGGTGTTGTTCGCCACCCGCGCCCTGACCCCGTCCATGCTGCAGGGGCTGATGGGTTATCCGGCCGCGATCGCCGGCCTGGTGACGGCGCCGGGCGGCCTCGGCACGATGATGGGCATGCTGCTGGTGGGCCGCTTGACGGGCCGCATCGATACCCGCGTGCTGCTCGGGGTGGGCTTTGCCATCACCGCGTTTTCGCTGTGGCAAATGTGCCAATTCACCCTGACCCTGGTGCCGGCCGACGTGATCTGGTCCGGCGCCATCCAGGGCGTCGGCCTGGGACTGGTGTTCGTGCCCCTGAGCGCGGCCACTTTCGCCACCCTGTCGCCGGCCATGCGCGCCGAAGGCACGGCGATCTATAGCCTGGTCCGCAACATCGGCAGCAGCATCGGCATTGCCCTGGTGCAGACCCTGCTGGTGCGCAACACCCAAATCATGCACGCTTCCCTGGCCGAAAAAATCACCATCGCCAACCCGGTCCTGGCCGAGGCCGGTATTTCTTCCATGTTCAGCCCGGCCACCAGCGCCGGCCTGGCCGCGCTCAACATCGAAGTCACGCGCCAGGCCGCGATGATCGCCTACCTGGACGACTTTTGGATGATGTTGCTGCTGACCCTGCTGGTTCTACCGCTGCTGATCCTGATCAAACCGCCGAAAGCGGGGGCGCCGGTCGCCATCGACCACGCCGCCATGGAATGACCATGCACCCACCAATACGATCCACACGAATGTCCACACGAACAAGACGCGAGACGGAGGCCCCAGTGCGCAATCCCCAATTACCCCGATGGCTGGCGCTGGGCGCCCTGTGCGCCGCTCTGGCCGGTTGCGCCAGCGTGCCGCCCGAGACCGACTCTTTGCCGCGGCAAGACTTGGCACGGGCACAACTGGCGGCCGGCATCCACCTGGCGGCCGAGGGCTGGCCGGCGGCCCGCTGGTGGCGCCAGTACGGCGACGTCCAGCTGGACGCGCTGATGGAGCGCGCCCTGACCGCCGGCCCATCGCTGGCGACTGCGGCGGCGCGCATAGGGGCGGCGCGGTCGGCATTGGCCGTCGACCGCGCCGCGGGCGACTCCGGCCTCAATCTCGACGCGCAGGCGAACCGCCAGCGCTATTCCGGCAATGGCTTGTTTCCCGAACCGATAGGCGGCAGTTACTACAGCGAAGAGACGGTCAAGCTGGATGCCCACTACGATCTCGACTGGTGGGGCAAGCGGCGCGCCCAGATCGCCGCCAGCCTGGGCGAAGTCAATGCCCGCCGCGCCGACTACGCGATGGCCGAGCAAGCCTTGACGGCCGAAGTTGCGCTGCGCTACTTCGCCCTGCAAGGCAACTGGGCACGGCTGGCGAACCTGCGCCAATTGACGCAATTGCAAGATGCCCTGGTAGCCGACAAGGTCAAGCGCATCGCCCACGGCCTGGCGACGATCGACGCACAGCGCCAGGCCGAAGGTGATGCCAGCGCCCTGCGCCAGCAAGCGGCGCTGCTGGAAACCCAGGCTGGGCGCGAGCGCGAAGCCTTGCGCGCGCTGCTGGGCGCCAACGGGGGCGCTCTTGTCGACTTGCGGGCGCGCGCCGGCACCGCCGTGGCGCACGCGCTGCCGACCAGGCTGGGCATGGAATTGCTGGCGCGCCGGCCCGATCTGCAAGCGGCGCGCTGGCGCATCGAAGCCTCGCTGAACCGCATCGAGGCGGCCCGGGCCGCCTTCTATCCAGACATCGACTTGAGCGCCTCCTTCGGGCTCGACGCCGTCAAGCTGGGCAAGCTGCTGGAAAGCGGCAGCCGCACCCTGTTCATCGGGCCGGCCTTGTCGTTGCCACTGTTCGACAGCGGGCGCCTGGAAGCGCGCCTGGGCCAGGCCCGCCAGGAACGCAACGAGGCGATCGCCGACTACAACCAGAGCGTCTTCACCGTGGTGCGCGAAGTGGCGCAGGCCGGAGTGGAATTGCAAGGCATCGAAGGGCAGATCGTCCAGCAAAGCACGGCGCAACAGGCCAGCGCCGCCCTGCTGGGTAGCGCGCAAGCCCGCTTCAAGCAAGGCTTGGCCGACCGCAGCACCACCTTGAGCGCTGAAATCGCCGTGCTCAAGCAGCGCGACGGCGCTCTGCAATTGCAAAGCGCCCAGTTCGGCGCCGAAGTGACGTTGATACGGGCGCTGGGCGGCGGCTACCAGGCCGACGCCAACCTGGCCCAGTCCACCAAATAATACGGAACACACACCATGACAAGCGCAGCAAATCCAAATGCAAAAAAACGCCAGACCGTGCTCATCGCGATCACCGTCCTCTTCATCGTCGGCGGCCTGGGCTGGGGCGCCTACTATCAACTGGTGCTGTCGAAGCGGCAGCAAACCGACAATGCCTATGTGGGCGGCAACCTGGTGATGCTGTCGTCCCAGGTCAGCGGCAACGTGCAGGAAATCCGCGCCGACGAGACCCAGTTGGTCAAGGCTGGCGCCCTGCTCATCAAGCTCGACCCGACCGACGCCGCCCTGGCGCTGAACCAGGCCGAGGCGCGCCTGGGCGGAGTCGTGCGGCAAGAGCGGGAACGCTATGCCAGCGTGGCCCAGTACGATGCCACGGTGGAGCAGCGCAAGCTGAGCTTGAAAAGCGCGCAAGACGACCTGGCGCGGCGGGCGCCGCTGGCAGCCGACCACACCCTGTCGGGCGAAGACATCGCCCACGCCAGGCAAGCCGTGGCCGACGCCGGCGCCGCCCTGGGCGTCGCCCTCAAGCAAGCCGACGCGACCCGCTCCGGCGTCGCCGGGGTCGGCGTCGCCAGCCATCCGAGCGTGCTGGCCGCCAAGGCCGACGTGGTGCAAGCCTGGCTGGCCCTGCGCCGCAACGCCGTGCTGGCGCCGGTCAGCGGTTACGTCGCCAAGCGCAGCGTGCAACTCGGCGCCCACGTCACGCCTGGCACGGCCCTGATGTCCATCGTGCCGCTGGATCAATTGTGGATCGACGCCAACTTCAAGGAATCCGAGCTCACCAACATCCGCGTCGGCCAAAGCGCCCGCGTGGAAGCCGACATCTACGGCGACAAGGTGATCTACCACGGCACCGTGCAGGGCATGTCGGCCGGCACTGGCAGCGCCTTCTCGCTGCTGCCGGCGCAAAACGCGACCGGCAACTGGATCAAGGTGGTGCAACGGGTGCCGGTGCGCATCGCCCTCGACCCGCAAGAGCTGGCCCGGCATCCGCTGCGCATCGGCCTGTCGACCACGGTCACGATCGACATCAGCCAAGGCGGCGCCACCCTGGGCGGCGCCGCCCCCGCCGTGGCCGTCTACTCGACGGCGGCCCTGACCCAGCCGGTGGCGCAAGCGGAAAGCATGGCCGACGCCATCATCGCCAAAAACCTGGCGAATTAAGCCCTCACCGCTGGGGTCATACCGATGGGGTCAGGTCTCGCATTGTCGGTTTTTGACAGAAAACCGACAATGCGAGACCTGACCCCAATGTTGCACAAAGGTGGGTTAGCGGGAGCGGGCCGGCGCCGCCACCTGGTCGAGCACGTGTTTCGGCACCCCCGCGTAGTGTTTGAATTCCATGGTGTAGGTGGCCCGGCCCTGGGTCAGCGAACGCAGGGTGGTCGAATAGCCGAACATTTCAGCGAGCGGCACCAGCGCGCGCACGATGCGCCCGGCGCCGCCCGGGATGTCGTCGACGCCCTGCACCATGCCGCGCCGGGCCGTCAAGTCGCCCATCACATTGCCCATGAAGTCTTCCGGCGTTTCCACTTCGACTTGCATCATCGGCTCCAGCAGGATGGGGCTGGCGCGCCGCATGCCTTCCTTGAAGGCGATCGAGCCGGCCATGCGGAAGGCGTTTTCGTTCGAATCGACGTCGTGGTAAGAGCCGAAGGTCAGGGTCACCTTGACATCGACCACGGGGTAGCCGGCCAGCACGCCCGATTTCAGCGTTTCCTGGATCCCCTTGTCGACGGCGGGGATGAATTCGCGCGGCACCACGCCGCCTTTGACGGCGTCGACGAATTGGTAGCCCGTGCCCGGCTCGAGCGGCTCGAGCTTGAGGACGACGTGGCCGTACTGGCCCCGTCCGCCCGACTGTTTGACGAACTTTCCTTCCACGTCGTCGACGGCGCGACCGATGGTTTCACGGTAAGCCACCTGGGGTTTGCCGACGTTGGCCTCGACCCCGAATTCGCGCCGCATGCGGTCGACCAGGATTTCCAGGTGCAACTCGCCCATGCCGGACATGATGGTCTGGCCCGATTCTTCATCCGTGTGAACGCGGAAGGAGGGATCTTCCTGGGCCAGGCGGTTCAGGGCGATGCCCATCTTTTCCTGGTCGGGCTTGGTTTTCGGTTCCACCGCCTGGGAAATCACCGGTTCCGGGAAGATCATTTTTTCCAGCACGATGATGTGCTCGGGCGCGCACAGGGTGTCGCCCGTGGTCACCGCCTTCAGCCCGACGGCGGCGGCGATGTCGCCGGCATAGACTTCCTTGATTTCCTTGCGCTCGTTGGCGTGCATTTGCAAGATGCGCCCCAGCCTTTCCTTCTGGCTCTTGGTCGGGTTGTACACCATGTCGCCGGAAATGACGACGCCCGAATAGACGCGGAAAAAAGTCAGTTGGCCGACGAAGGGGTCGGTCATGATCTTGAAGGCCAGCGCCGAAAAATGCTCGTCGTCGGCCGGATGGCGCTCGATTTCGCGGTCGTGCTCGTCGTGTCCGACGATGGGCGGCACTTCCTGCGGCGAAGGCAGGTATTCGATGACGGCGTCGAGCATCGCCTGCACGCCCTTGTTCTTGAAGGCGCTGCCGCACAGCATGGGCACGATTTCATTCCTGATCGTGCGCAGGCGCAAACCCTGCTTGATCTCGGCCTCGCTCAGCGGCTCGCCATTCAGGTATTTCTCGGTCAATTCAAGCGTCCCCTCGGCGGCTTGCTCGACCATCTTTTCGCGCCACTCCTGGGCCAGCGGCAACAATTCGGCCGGGATGTCGAGGTAGGAAAACTGCACGCCCTGGCTGGCATCGTCCCAGGTGATGGCGCGCATCTTGACCAGGTCGATGACGCCCAGGAAATGGTCTTCCGCACCCAGCGGCAGCTGGATCGGCACCGCCGTGCCCTTCAGGCGGTCGCCAATCTGCTGGCGCACGCGCAGGAAATCGGCGCCGACCCGGTCCATCTTGTTGATGAAGGCGATGCGCGGCACGCCGTATTTGTTGGCCTGGCGCCACACGGTTTCCGACTGCGGCTGCACTCCGCCGACGGCGTCGTACACCATCACGGCGCCGTCGAGCACGCGCATCGAGCGCTCCACCTCGATCGTGAAGTCAACGTGGCCGGGCGTGTCGATGATGTTGATGCGGTGCTCCAGGAAATTGCCGGCCATGCCTTTCCAGAAGGCGGTGGTGGCGGCCGAGGTGATCGTGATGCCGCGCTCTTGCTCTTGCTCCAT